>PMQB01000340.1 GCA_003169195.1 Bryobacterales bacterium | reverse complement strand
CATAGGCACCGCGCAACCGTTCGAAAGCACGTGCCCGCGGCTCGTGGACGTTGCGCATAAAGTATGCGCAGAGAACGGGCAGCAGAGTAAGGGCGCACAAAAGTGAGCCAAGCAGCGCGTACGACATGGTGTCGGCCATCGGCTGGAACAAACGGCCGGAGGGTCCGCTCAAGACATAGATGGGCAAATAGCCGGCTATGATGACTGCAACCGCATAAAAGATGGGCCGTTCCACGTCTCGCGCCGCGATGCGAATCACTTCCACAACGTCGTGGGGGTGCCCGCGATGCTCTGCTAACTCACGAAAGACGTTCTCCACCATTACAACCGCGCCATCCACGATAATTCCGAAATCGATCGCGCCAATGGAAAGCAAGTTCGCCGGAATGTGCCGCCAATCGAGACAGATGAACGCAAAAAACAGCGAGAAGGGGACTGTTACCGCTACGATCAACGCGGTGCGCACACTGAAAAGCATTAACCCCAGTACGACGAGCACCAGGAACATGCCGCGCAGAAGATTACGCTCAACGGTGCTGGTCGTCTCATCGATGAGTGCGTGGCGGTCGTAGTAGGGAACCACCTTTACGTCGGCCGGGAGAACATTACGATTGATTTCGTCAGTGACTTGCGCCACTTTGTCGAGCACAACCTGAGCCTGCTCGCCCACACGCATCAGAATGACGCCTTCCACCGCGTCGTCTTGCCGCATAAAGCCGAACTGGCCAAGTCGGGGCGCGTGACCTATTTGGACTTGGGCAATGTCGTGCACGTAAACCGGGATGCTATTGTGAACGGCCAGAACAATATTGCCAATATCCGTGGTATCGCGCACCAGGCCAAGACCGCTGACGTAATAGAATTGACCACCCTGCGAATAAAACCCGCCGCCGGAGTTGGCGTTGTTGGCACCCAGTTGCTGCAGAATCTGCGGCACGGTAACACCGTAGGCAATGAGCTTGTTGGGATCGAGGAGCACCTGATATTGCATTGTTGTGCCGCCTAGACCTGACTCGTCCGCCACGCCTTGAATTGCACGATAGCGGCGATTGAGGACCCAGTCGTCGATAATCTTCAGTTCCTGCGGTGTGTGATCGGGACTTTGCAGAACGTAGCGGTAAATCAGGCCGCTGGGACTGAACAAGGGCGAGAGCGAGGGCGTGACACCAGCGGGCATGGTGGCATCGGCGACGCGTTCGAACGCCTGCTCGCGCGCGAAGTAGGGGTCGACGGCGTACTCGAAGTTCATCTGGACGGACGATAGCCCGTAGAGTGAAACCGAACGAAGAAACTCCAACCGCGGAATTCCGGTCATTTCAATTTCGATAGGGATGGTGACCTGCCGCTCAATTTCTTCCGCCGCATGGCCAGGCCACTGGGTGATGATCTCTACGTGTGGAGGAGAAAGATCGGGATAAGCGTCAATTGGCAAACGCTGGAAGGAGATTGCTCCCCAGATCATGAGCATGATAGATCCGGCGACAATGAGAAACCGCTGCGAAAGGGCGAAGGAAACAAGACGCGAGATCATAAAGTGGCGGAGACCTTACTGATAAGTGCTGGCGAATTGCAGAAAAATACTTCCTTCGGAAACAATGTTTTCACCTATCGTGAGGCCGCTCAGAATCTCAACCTCACCGTCTTGTTGAACGCCGGTGGTTACAATGCGCTGGGCAAACCGGCCGGGCTGCGCCTCAACATAGACGATAGGTTCATTCTGCGCGTCGCGCAGCACGGCTGAGACCGGCACAGTCAAAACATTGTTCCGAGTTCGGGTGTGAATGACGGCATCCACATACATGTCTTTTTTGAGTAACTGGCCGGAATTTTTCATGACCACACGGACCAGCGTCGTACGGGTGTTCGGGTCTACCAGCGCATCAATGTGAGAGATCACGCCATGGAAGGCATGATTGAAAGACGGGTTCGTTGCTTCCACTGGATCTCCCAGATGAACGGCAGAAATATCGCGATCGAAGATGTGGCCCAAAAGCCAGACGGTAGAGGTGTCACTGATGAGAAAGCAGGTGGTGGCACCCGCTTGGACCAGTTGGCCGGGCAGGACGGTCTTCTGAACGACGGTGCCGGCAATTGGGGAGCGGAGGGCAATTTCCGGATGAATTGGCATTCCCTGCCGCTGCGCGTCGTCGATGTCCTGCGGTGTCAATCCAAAGATTCGTAGCGCTTGCAAGCTATTTTGAGCGTCCGATGCAGCATCGTTAAACGCTGAAACCGTATCTTCGTAGTCTTTAGTCGCAATGGCCCCATGATCGAGTAGTTCCTTTGATCGTTCCATCACGCGACGTGCCAAATTCTCGTCGTTCTTGGCCTTGCGATAAACGGCAATTGCGTTAGAAGCATCGGTGCTTGAGACATAGAGAAGAGGTGCATTGGCTCTCACTGTGGTTCCCGCGTCGACGAGTATACGCGTCACGGGGCCGCTGACTTGGGTGATGGCCTGAGTCGTGTGATCTGCGTCCCAATCGATGTTGCCTGTAGTGTGGATCGAAACGGAGAAAGTAGAGGTATGCGCGGGAACGACACGGAGCCGCGCAAGCTGGTTGCTCGCAACATTAAACAGGGATGCTTGCGGCTGCTGCGCATCCGGATCAACTTTTTGCGACGAAGTTTTCTTGCCGCAGCCCGTTACGAAAGCGACGAGCGCTATTCCGAGAACCGCTGCGAGAAGGGCACTCCGTTCTCTGTTGGACACCTCAGAGGATAAGCCGTGAATCGAATGGGAATCCGTGAACCTATTGTATAGATTGCAAATGCAGGATCCCTTCCGTTCCGATCTTTGACGCCCGTAACTTGGATTCGAAGGTTATCAAGTGAGGGGACCACACTGGGTTTACTTAGACGCTCGTGCCCCACTATTGCACCAGCCAAGGGGAAGCCGCGAAAAGGATAGGACTGCATGCCCGACTTACTTAAGAATCTCCGGTCTTCTTTGCGAACATGGCCGTGCCACCTTTGACTGATGTTGACTAATTGGCGGGTCTTGTTCGGGACAACTGGCGCGAATCCGCAAACTCCTGCAGCATATCTTCTGGCTTATGCACTCGCGCAGATTGAAAACGTAGCAACTAACTGGCGCCGTGGCTCAGAATCGCCTGTCCCTTTTTGCCTCGATTCAACGCTATTATGACCGAGACTATGCGGCAGACAACTTATCTACCATTGATACTCGCCTTTGCGCTCCAGCTTCCGAACCTCTTTGCGCAATCCGCAACTGCGATTCCAGCATCTGCTCCCGCTGCGAAAGACGCCCCGTACACTTACCAGATCCTTTACACCGGTCGAACTCTCGGCTATGCTCGCATCCCCGACCAGCAAACTCTGCCCCAAGATCCTTTGCCGGTTCCCAACAAGATTGCCCAGGAATTTCTAGAGCAATTCAAAATAGCGAGCGACAGCAAAGTGCCGCAGTTCCGCGTCGCCATGGGCGATAACTTTTCACCGGATCTTTATGGAAGATCCATACTCGTGCGGTCACCGCGCGTCCGGTCCTGTGATGAGCATCGGGATGATTTTTATTCGGCCGCTATCCACCTGCCCAAGGATTATTTCAATTACAACGTGGTCGACGGCAAGGGTTACTGGAGCACCTGGTGCCAGCAAGAGATCCATCTCTCTGACGAGCCGTTCTTTGACAACGTGGCCGACTTTCTCATCAAGGCGCAGTACACGGCGGTGGTACCGGGCAAGCACGACTTTTACTTTGGTCCGCAGTATTTGCGACAGATCGCGAATTACCTAGAACACAGCCATTTCCCCGACTCCCCGGAGCACGTACACATGCTGGCCGAGAACCTCATTATTTCTTCAACGGTTGCACCGGGACCACTGAATGCGCACCCGCGTATCCCCGAACGTTTGGCTCAGCCCTGCCACTACAACACAGGCAATGATCACGCTTGCTATCACACCGACTTCGGACCGGCCTCACTCGATCTGCCCGACAATGTCTTGCCCTGGAAGCGCCAATTCGTTCTTCACGGTGCTCGCCGCGCAGCGATCCTTGATCCAACCTTGGCGAAGGAAAATGAACACCTCTTTCGCAAAGACGAGTTGAAAAATTTCATGGACATCGCGGTGCATTACACAAACGTGTTTGAATACACCAATCCGAAAACGCACGCTGGTGCGAATTCAATCTCCATTTGCGCGGAGAAAGGGGACGCCACCGATGGCGACCCAGCCAAGGCTGCGGGCAATCCTTGTTCCCACCTCATGCCCCTGATTGCGTCATCCGACGCTTGCACAGACCCCGTGCCCAGCCATCTTATCTCCGCGTGCAAATCGATCTATGCAACGAGCAACGGCCTGTATGACCCGAAAAAGCAGGCAGCGAGCACCGACATAACTTTTTTGTTCGCAAATCCGCAAGACCACTTAATCGCCGGCCTCAATCACATGTTTTGTGTGTTCCCGTCGAAGGAATTTAGCGAAACGTTTCACGACTTGACACACGAAATCTGCCAGCCGTTTCCCGTGCAAATCCCAATGTTCTGGTCTAATCCGAATATCCCTCAGCCCGCGCCCGGCATGGTGTCGTGCGAAGCCGAGCCATCCATACCGTGTCCATACGCGCTCGTCCCAAGCGGGCCGGCAGATCATCAAGTGAAGGTTGCCATCTTTGCCGTAGTAGATCCAGACCTGTTATCCAACGTCGGAATGCTCAACGCCAGTTGGCTCAACAACAACAAGCGTTGGGACACCGCTGCTCAAGTCACTGCGCCCGACTACGCTCTGCTGCAAACCCTCGAACTTTGCAATGCCAGTCAAGCTTGCCGGGAAGCACCGAAGATTCTTCTGGCCCAGATGTCGTACGCGCGTGCCACTCAACTCATTTCCAATTCCAATTTCAACAACGTGTTCGCCGCGGTTATAACTCAGGCTTCCAGTGAACACGATACCGGCATCAATGAAACTAAATATCAAGGGAGTACGCCGCGCTTTGCTCTCACCCCGCCGCTACCAATTTCAGCTGTCACCATCACCGACGACAAACGAACGCAAAGCGCCGTTTTCAATGGCGGCCGACCGCTAGCAGGATCGGTGTTCGTTCCTCAAGTTTATGTAGCGACCATCAAGAGAGAATCGTCGCCGACCATCGACCCCGCGAATCCGGCCGCTGGTCCGAGTCGGCCGCCGACCTCGGCATGCCGGCCTTCGCCTCCTGATTCCTACACTCCGCCCCCAGTCATCTCTCTTTCGAGTTCCCCTAAGTGGCCCTCCAACCAGCCCCCCAACTGGCATAACTTCGGCCCATGCTGGACCCTGCAAAACGCGTCCGCACGATGGAATGCATTCGCCAACCCTTCATCGGCGTCGCTGAGCCGAGACCTGCCCAAGTATCTGGTTAGCCCAACAAAGGATTTCTGCTCCGGCGAAGACGAGGCAAAGCGGAAATGCTTGGACCTCAAGCACCTTGCCGAACGCTATTTAGGTCGTTTGAATCAAAACGCACAGGCCCAACCCATTACGAAACCAGCGGCATCAAATCCGCTCACTCAGGCGGTTCTAGTGGCCATGCGCGACGCGCTCAAAACGGATGCCGCCATGATCCAGAGCCGGGATCTTTACGATGCCGACAACCTAAGCATGGAAAAACTCGACCCTTCCGAGGTGCAGGATCAAATCAGCCGCGTCGTTTGGAAAGGCGATGAAGCCATTGTGCTGCACGTGACCGGCGCGACAATTCGCAAGCTGCTCAAGCAATCTGCAACCTTCGGTCAGTTGGATCTCAACGCTCTGAACACGGAAATTGAAAGCGGTCGCGATCTCGTCACTCTCGGCATTTACGCCAATCCGAAAGACTCCGACACCTACTACATTAATGGCTCCATCATGAGCGATACCGCGCTCTACACCATTGCCACCACCGATTTCATTTCCGGAGGCGATACCGGTTACTCCAATCTTGTACCGCCCGATGTGCTTCCCGCTCTTCGCATCCGCGATTTCGCCCATCGGCAGGCCCGTCCCATCGCTGGCCTTGTTTGCAAATCTCTGGTCACGCAACCCAATCCCAAAACCGCCGGCCTTGATCTGCCGTGCGCAGACATGCAAATAGATCCTGAGTACTTTGAGGACACGAAGTTTTCGCCGAACGATGCGACTCCGGGCTTCAGCACGCGACAGCGCTGGGCTGGCTTTTTCCGTACCTTCCTTCCGCCTCGCCGTCCATTCCCGGATTCCGAAGAATCTGTACAACAGCATCCCTTCTGGACCGTCAAGCTTGAGAACTTGGACTTCAGTGAGAGCGGAGCCTTTGTCAATCACTTCAGCAAAACCGTGCCCAGCCTATACGGCATCTCGAACCCGTTGATCAGCAACACTAACACCCAAACCCTAGGCGCAGATTACAAAGCGCGCGGTATCTACGATCACAAAGCCTGGACGTACTACGCTCTCAGCGACATGAGTTTCTTGAACAGCAACATTGTTTCGTACAGCCCGGCTACAGCCACCGTGACCAATGGGCCGCCCGCACTCACATACAACCTGATCGGTTTTGAAAGCGGCGCAACCATGCGGCTCTCGCGCAATAGGAACGTAATTGGAGTGAAGCAGTACAGCACGCCGATGCTTTCCAGACCCTCTTGGTTTTCTGCCCAAGCCAGCATTCGTTATGAAAAGCCGCTCGTTTCTCCAGTGAACACCCAGGTAACCGCCGCTGGGCCCACCACTCCTCGGCCTGGTGTTCAGTACGTTTCCAACATTATCTTCAAAACCCCTTCCATCAACACTCTCTATGGACGAATCGGGGTGCGCGCTGAAAACGGCGACGCCTACCTGGAGGCCGGCTACGAGAAAATCGATGCTCGTAACCTGCTGCAAAGTTATAAAATCTCGCAAACGGGCGGCCAGACATATTTCTGCTTCCCCAGCGCCAACCTTCCTATTGGTTGCGGTACAAATAATGATTCCAAGAACCCGAATCCTGGAGGAGCACCGCTCCAACCGGCAATGCTTACGCTCACCGGGCAACCAAACTTGCAGGTCATGCCCGCCGTAGCCTCTTATCTAACGGGCGGATTCTATTTCAACTTTTATTGGAAATTTCCCATCTGGAGTCGCCGCGATGCAAATCGTGTCGATCAGAGCTGGTACTTCACACTCACCAATAAAGGCGATTTCTATACGGACAATCACGGCAGCGACACTTCCGTGCAGACCCGTTACCTCGATAAGTTTACGCCCGCTTTCAATCTTCCGATTTGGGCCGGGCTGTCCTTGACACCTAAAGTGGACCTCATCCTTTACCAGGACAAAGTATTGCGTTATCACTATCTTGCCATTCAGCCCGGCTTCTCGCTCAGCTACACGTTTACCAAGCGCGAAGGTATGAACTGGCTGCGCGCCGCCAAGTACGGCGCCCAAACAACCACGGCCTCACCGGCGGGCACGACGCACTAGCCCTCTGCCATCACAACGAGCGTTCTTACTCTATTGAATACGAAACTGGGAAAGCATTTAATCTCAAACCCGATTCTTTGCTATACTCGACCCCATTATTTCGGAGGAAAGTTTAATGGAAGAACTGGAAGACTGGCCCAAGCTGAAAGAGCTATGTGCGCTATTAGAATCCGGCGAATCAAGTAAGGTGCGCCGGTTACTGCGGGCACATGAGGAAACTGGGTTTAGCGAAGAAGATCGGGAAGAAACTCGATTCCGCATTGCGCTCGACGCTGAATTGGAACGGATTACACATGACGAATTCCGAGCGCAATGCGGGCTGGCTAGGTTAGGCAACCCAGAACCATACTTTTCCGAACTAGTAAAACACTCACCGCCCTTTGTTCAATATCTGAACGTCTACCTCTACTTCAATGCTCGATTCGCGGCTGGCCGCATACTCGATGTGTGCGCTCAGAACGAGACGTCTGACTCTGATTGCAATCAACCCATCCCTGCATTGCCGTCACCGCCCATGGGTCAAAAAGGCTGGGACAATGAAGGGGCGGCAGAAGAGTTTCTAGAACTGATCCGGACGAAGAATCGAACGCCTGACGCAAAGAACTTTTTACGATTCCTTGATGGATTTCCGGTCATCGGTGGGCAATCAAAGTCCCGTGACGTGTCCGAAAGTGAAGAAATTCAGTTTGAGCTTTGGCTCCGGCGGCTGTATTTCAATCAGGAGCATTCCTCTTCTTTCGAAGCCTTAGCGGACGCAATGCTGAAATGGTCTCGCAGCCGCTATAGCTTTTACGTGAATTTAGAACGCAGAAGCCAAACCAAAACCAAATGGGTGGACGAATGGGAGAAAAAGACATCAAGCGTCTGGAAAGAAGGACTCTGGACGGCCAACAATCCGATCGCCGCACGCTGCGCTCTTGTCGACTTTTATTGGCTAGCCAAAATTCTTCGCGCCGATGTGTCCCCAAACGGCGAGGTAACTTATCGCAATCAATCATGGCTATACCTTTTGGCCATGCGGAAAGCCACGCCCCCTCAGAGTAACGGCAACGAAAGTTCACCAGCGGCCGAAGCGCAACTCAATGACCAGGAGATGATAGACCCGCAGGCGGAAGCTCTGCGAATTGAGGAAGTGCTTCGTGTGGCTTTCGGCTACGCCTGCGATGTTGTTCAGAACGCCGTCGAGATTGCCGACGATTGCGCCGACTGGAACGCGAATCCCGAAGATTATGCAGTTCCACCGCCCGGTATCACGGATCCGACCCCGAGACCTCATTCAGCGCATCTAAAGACTTGGCGCGAGGTTGAGGACAGCGAACATATTGAAGTCGCGGTTCATCGAAGGGAACGGGATCACCAAACGGTTCCCGGCGGTGAACTTTTGGATGATACCCCATGTTCCTGCAAGAAGGTGCCTGGTTGGAGCCGCCGCGTCTGGAATGGAGAACAGTTGGATCACACCATCGGATTGGCCTTCTCTGGCGGTGGTATTCGTAGCGCCACATTCAACCTGGGTGTTCTGCAAAAGCTCCAAGAACTCGACTTACTTCGTCAAGTCGACTACCTTTCCACGGTTTCGGGTGGCGGGTATATCGGTGCTTGGCTTGTGGGGAATGTTCGCCGAACGCGATATTGGCTCAGCCGGATGACTGATTGGGACGCGTCCATTGACCACCTCCGGCGCTATTCCAACTATTTAGCGCCGCACACCGGAATTCTCAGCGCAGATACCTGGAGCGTGGGTCTAACGTGGGTACGGAATGCCTTTCTCATTCAGCTTACGGCGTTCGTATGGCTTGCCTCTCTCCTGCTCTTGACGCTCGATTTGAAGAAGCTTCTCTTCGAATGGGCGCAGAGCAACGCCGAATTCTTGAGTGGCCCGCTCTGGAGTTTGGTCGGATCGATGGCTCTCATCGCAATCAGCATTTTGTTTTTTCTTTCCCATGAACGCCAACCTGCTGGCGGCGTGGCACGCTCAATTTTTGTTAACGGCAAGGTCGTCACCATCCTTACTGCGAGCCTGGCGTGGTTTGCCTGTTTTCTAACGGCAGGGCTGCTTTGGGGACAGGCGACGCACAATCCAACTTCGTTTCAGAAGTTTTCGAATATTTTTAACTATAGTTATCAAAACTGGTCGGGTTGGGTAATTCTGGTCTTCTGTGTGGCGATCTTCACTATGGCGGGGTTTAGTGTAGGCAAAACATGGGTAGGCAAAATCACCGGGGTGATCTTTCCGGCAATTCTCGTTCCGCTGCTTGCTTACCTCGCTCTATGCGGCGAATTGAGAATTTTCGGCGTCTGGCTCAGCGGTAACGACCCTAAATCTAATCACCTCGATTGGATGGCGTTCACAGCAGCGCCTTTTCTCACAATGGTCGGCATGGCGATAGCGATCTCGGTATTCATTGGATTGGTGGGCCGATCGGCGCCCGACTGGACCAGGGAATGGTGGACCCGGTATGGTTCATGGATCGCCATGCTTGGCACAATTGCCTTGGTTGTCATGGCGGCCGCGGTGGTTGCCCCCTGGGCAGTCCTTGAACTACCCAAACTAAAATGGCCAACTATCAAATGGGGAGCAGTTCTCGCTTGGGTTGGTTCCACCATCGGCGGCCTTTTAGCGGGTAATAGTTCCAGAACGGGAGCAAGTGGCAAACGCTCAAAGGCTCTTGAACTTGTCGCACGAATAGGCGGATTTGTGTTTATTGTAGGCGCCGTTGCGCTTTCATCAACTGTCGTTTACCTCATTTTGCGCGAAGCACTGGTCGATGACGCCAAGGGTTACGCCGACAATTTGGACAAAATCACCGGCGCGCAAAGTTTTGCACATGTGCCGTGGATGTGGATCTTCCCAGTGCTCACCATCATCGTTGGTTGGCTATTCTCCAAACGATTCGACCTGAATACATTCAGCCTCAACCAGTTCTACCGCAATCGTTTGGTGCGTTGCTATCTCGGTGCCACACGTTGGCAGGCTGGTAAACGGCAAGAACACCCGTTCACCGGATTCGATCAGCGGGATGAGATCCTCATGTCTGATCTGCGCGTCGTCCCCACTTCAATAGCTCAGAAACAATTCTGCGGAGAAATCTTTCGCGGTCCGTTCCCTATTCTCAATTGTTCCCTCAATTTGGGCGGCAGTTCCGATCTGAGCGTTCATACACGGCAAAGCGCATCCTTTACCGTTACTCCTCTTTTTAGTGGAGCGAGCCGGAAGAAAGTTGGTTATGCGCCAATAGCGCCCGACGGAAACCAAGATTGTTTCGCCGCAGGCATCACTCTGGGTGAGGCTATTTCCGTGTCAGGCGCAGCCGCGAGCCCGAACATGGGCTATAACACTTCACCACTCGTGTCATTCTTGATGACTCTTTTTAACGTGCGTCTGGGATGGTGGTTCCCCAATCCCGCACAGTCGGCCTGGAACCAGGATCGTCCACCGAGTGCAAGCTGTTTGGGGAGTGAACTGCTCGGACTCGCCAATGAAAATCGGGATTTCGTGAATGTTTCCGACGGTGGTCATTTCGAAAATCTCGGCGTCTACGAACTCATCCGGCGAAAAACTCGCGTCATCATTGCATCCGATGCCGAGTGTGACGAAATGCTCACCTTCGGCAGCCTGGGAAATTTAGTTCGCATCGTTGAAACCGATTTCGGCGCCAAGATTGATTTAGATCTCTCGTCTATCCAAAAGGACGAAAAGACCGGCCAAAGCAAAGCTCATTCCGCTGTCGGAAAGATCACCTACAGCAACGGCACTTATGGATATTTGATTTATCTCAAATCTTCCATTACCGGAGACGAAGACATTGGAGTAGCGCAGTATCGTTCGGGTCACCCGGCGTTTCCGCATGAGGGCACGGGCAATCAGTTTTACTCTGAGGATCAGTTTGAAGCCTATCGCCGGCTTGGCTATCACATTGCAGACCGGGCTTTTCGCGATGCGGAAGATCGAGATACCCCATTAGAAATCGCCGCTAAGCTGTACGATGTCTGGGCACCCGCCAGCTTTAACACCAACTCCTTCCTGCAACATGCTGTGGCGCTCGAGAGAATCCTGGAGCACCTGAGCGCCGATGACGAATCGAAGGCACTGTTTTCTGAACTTACCGAGGGTTCGTTAGCGGGGGTGTCCCTGACAACTGCTCAAGATGCAGCCTGCATGGAAGTGATTCAGCTCATGGAAAATGTCTTCCTCGATCTCCGCTTGGATGATTTTTGGAAACATCCCGACAATCGGGGTTGGATGACGCTATTTAGCGGCTTCGCCAGAAGCCCGCTATTCCGCGAATCGTGGAGTCGGCATCGTAACACTTATGGCATTCGCTTCGAATACTTCTGCAGTCAACGTTTGGGATTGGAACGCGATCGGCCCACTGTTCGGGTGTAGATACTATCCAGCGAACTCTCGTCATAGAAACACTACATGATCCGGGCCGTCGCCCCGTTTTCGCACTACCGCGCCAGGCACCCGAGATTATCAGTGGTCGGCACGCCCTTGGTGGGTCTGCTTTCGGATTTACAGCCAATCTTGACTCCGTTTCGCCGCTAGTTTTCCCCTCTTCACGGTCCTGCGAAGCAGAGGAGGTTAAAACAATCACCGGAACAAATTTCAAATCAGGATCGCGCTTGATTTCAGCTAATACCTCAAGCCCGCTCTTGCGCGGAATGTTGAGGTCCAGCAGAATCAGATCGGGTGTAGGTGCGTCGGCGAATCTTCCTTGCCGCAGCAGAAACGCGATGGCATCGTCGCCATTCTCCACAACGTGCAGGTGCTGACAAACGTCAATCTACTTTCTTAGTAGCGCATCCCCAGCCGAGTCTCTCGCTTAATTGATCGTCAGCGGATTGTCGTCCTGGATGGATAACTTGCCCTTCGGATTCTGCCGCTCCACCGACGAAAGAATTGTCCCGCTGCGGCTCTTCACTACGATCGCATCCGGCGACATTTCGAACACCAGATGGAACGACGGGTTGTTATCCATCCCGTGCGGCTTCTTTTCATCCAGCACGGTCGCGCCTTGGGAGATGACTTTCACCGTGAAGTTATGGCCATCCAAAGAGTAAACAATGCAGTTGGCATGGTCTTGGCAATCGGCCAGGATGTTGATTTTGCGGGAGCGCTTTTTGCGAAGGAAATCAATATTCACTTCGCCCGTAGACGCTCGTAGAGCACTGTAGCCGGAACCTGGATGGATCCACCAGCCGTCAGCATCGGGCACTGGTTCCCACGAGTCGCCATTTTCGAAGAAGCGAACCGGGCCTGAAGCCATTGGCGTCTTTTCAAGCTCCCAGTTCAAGGTCAGCGGCTTGCCGCTGGCGATTACAACTGCTTCCGAGCGTTCGCGATAATCCTGCGATTGCGCGGTCACTCTATATGTTCCGGCAGGCAGGGCAACGGGCTGATTATTGCCCACATTGATGGCCGTGTTATCGGCATCGCGGCGCACGGAAAGACGGGCGCCTTCAGGCACCACGCGCAACGTCAGTGTCCCGCTCGAGGCAGCCATCGCTCCATCAAACTGAATCGAATCGCCGGCTTTCACCGTGCGGGTTTCTTTGCGTGGCTCGTAGCCAGGCTTGCGCCATTCCCAGGTGAAGGTGCCAGGGTCCACTTCGCGCGCAAACGTACCATCGGCGCCCACTGTGCCAACGCGGATCTGGTTTTGGAACACCGGTGCTTCTGGAGGTGCGCCGGCAATCGTGAACACGGCGCGACGTACAGGAGCCGCCACCGGAGGAGTCGGCGACAAAACGAAGTCGAGTTTATGGGAGCTGGCATCGCCCGCTTTGACAGTGGCTACCCGCTCGAGTTCCTGATAGCCGGGACAAGAGAGCCGGATCGGGTGGCTGCCCGGATCGATTGGGATCGAAGTAGACTGCCCCTTCATCGGACGTTTGAGCGGTCGGCCATCCAGCGTGATTTGGCAGTTGGGCACGTTTGCGGAAATGGCGAGATACTCAACCTCGGCGGCGCCAGCCAGTTGTACGGTGAGCGTCGGGAAAGCGGAGGGATCTACAGTTTGTTCCAGCGCGCCGCGGCCTTTGCCGGCATCCAGAACAAAGTGCGCCGGGTTAGCCGCAGTGCCGGAGACGGCGAGGCCAAACGGCGGAACTGGCGCGGCGGGCGCCGATGAAGAGGCGCGCAAACCGGCCGTCGTGTAGATTTTCGCTGCACCGGCCAGCGATGCTATCACCGCTCCGCCTATCGGCTGCGCCGCCAAGGGAGTGAGCAATCGCGGCAGTTGGTTCGGCTTAGCTTCGAACGCGAACGAGAAGACTTGGCGGCGGCCATCGTAAATCTTAACGGTGTGCGGGCCCACGGCCAGATCTTCTTTGGTGGCGACACCCGCTTGCAGATCAAGCGATTCGGCTTCGTCTAAAAGCACACGGCCGCGCGCGATCGAAGAGCTGATACGAAGTTGCGGCAAGAGCGGGCGCAAGTCAAACCGCACGCCTAATGGCGCCGAAGCTGTGGGATCGACGGTGAAAGTTTTGGTCTCGGGAAGATAGCCTTCGTGAAACGCTTCCACGTTGTGGTTGCCCGCGCTGAGTTTCGATAAAGCATCCAGCGTTTGGCCGTCTTCGCTGAAGCGGCTATCGGCCACGTTTGCTTCAAACGTGACAGGATAGCGAGGCGCATTGGCCGCCACGGCGGCTAATTCCGGCGGCCCTTTGATCGTACGTTTGGTGCGCGCGTCCAGGTTGTTCGTTGCTGTGATCGTTGGCGGTTTGGGTTTACGCAGGAGTTGATAGATACCGGCGCTGAGAATGAGCGCGAGCGCGGCCAACGCGGCGATAGCCCACACGGGACCGCGGAAACTGAGTTCATCAAGCACGCCTGGATCGCGCTGACGAGGCGGCCGTGGCGGTTCACGCCGCGCGACTGGGGCTTGGGGCGTCGCTTTCACAGGCTCTATCTTCGCCTTCGCCTGGGCGGGTTCTGCCGCCGGTTTATCCGAAGGCGGAGGAGCGCTTGGCTCTTTCGGTGGAATGTCAGTGGTGGGGGGTGCGAATAGATTTTGCTGGGGAGCGCTAGTCGCTGGGTTAGTCGGTGCGTTAGCCGCCGCGTTGGCCACGGCCTCGGGCGACAGACTGGAGATGAGCGCCGAGTCAGGTCCAGCTGAGATCGGTTCCGGCGGATTGGGAGGTGGCGGTATAGGCAGCGACGGCCGCACAGCAGGCGCCAGCGGCTGGCCCGATTGGGCGCGAAGCGTTGTAAAGAATTGGATCAGGCGATGATCGTTCGGATACTGCACCAAGCCGCGCTCGACGATTTGCAACGCGTCGGCGACATGTCCGTCGGCCTGATAATTGCGCGCTCCGGCAATGATGATGTTGATCGCCGTTTGGCGTCGATTGTCATCCAGAACAGACAGCAGGCTGCGTGCTACTGGGTCAGTTGGTTCCAGATCCAGGGCTTCTTTCACGAGCGGCTCAGCAGCATGCCAATCGGTTGGCATGAGTTCGCGCGCATGGGAAACCAAGCCGCTCAGGAGGGCTGCTCGCGCCAGGCGATTGCGAGGGTCAAGGCGTTCCGCTTTGCGGAGTGAAGTTAAACCTTCCGCATAATGGCGGGCGGCGCACAACTCTTGCCCTTCTTTGAGCAATACGTTGGCTTCGGCGTTGCGGGCTGCGCCTTGTTCGGCGAGAGACTGGCGATGCAGCAGATCGTTGTCTGCCGGAAACACGGCCAGCGCTTCGGCAACCACAGCCTGCGCTTTGTCGTATTCGGTGGAATTGAGGTGACCATCAACCTGCTCGATCCAACCAGCCTTCGATTCCACCTGCACTTGTTCTTCTTTGCGCTGCGTGAGGCGCTGCATTTCGGCATCGAGGCCGGGGAATAAAGGATAGATATTCCGAAGAATGTCGAACTGGCCGATGGCGTCGGCGAACTGGCCGCGGTCTTCGTATTGGCGCGCGCGGGTGGCGATGGCGTTCACTAAATCGCGGCGATCGGCAATTAGTTTGAGCGCCGATCGAAAATGCGGTTCGTCCGGATGCGCGTTGGCTGCATCCTGCAGAATCTTGTGCTTCTGTTCGAGATCGGGTTCGGCGTCCACTCGGCGGCTGACTTCGGCAATGGCGGCCGACTGTTCTTCCCTCTGCACTTCTTCGGCTTCCAGTTTCAGGGCCTGGAAGCGCGGGTCGCCGGGATGCTTACGTAGATATTCTTCGCAGATGGCCAATGCTTGCCCAATGCTACGGTTTTGAAGGTGAGTGCGGCCTTCCTGGTAGGCGTTGTGAGCGTTGTCGCGTTCGCCTTTGATGGAATCGTAAAAGCTCTGGCACTGGGCATCGAGATCGGGCGAAGAAGATTTAGCACTACGCCGGGCAATGGCCAACGCCCGTTCCAGATGAGTAATCGCGATGCTCGCTTCGCCATTGCGATAGGCATCCACCGCGCTTTCATACAAACGCTGTTTCTCTTCCCGTGTCTTGACGATTTCCTGTTCGGTCTGGTCGATGGCGGCCAGCATCTCACGCGCTTCCGTGTTGGAGCTATCGACTTTCAGAATTTCCTGCAGGCCTTGGCGCGCCTGGCCAAACAGGTGGTGATCCAGATGTTCGCGCACCACGCGGAACCAGTGCGAGACTTGATTCTCGTCGCGCCGCCGTTCAATCTGCTGTTTGAGCGTTTGCGCGTCCATGTTGGCCGGGTCGATAGCCAAGGCATCTTCCACTTTGTGGAGAGCCAGCGGATATTCTTCCTCTTCCATCCGGATGCGGGCGTTTTCGAGCAACTGGCGAATGCTCTTCTGGCGCAGCGCTTGGTCAATCTGGATATGGAGGACCGACATGTCGGGGTCGACATGGCCTTCAGATTCTAGTTCGCGCAGAATCTCGACGGCGAATTGATAGTCGCCTTCGGTGTAAGCTTTTTTGACACGTTCGATGCGCGGCAGAATTTTCGAGCGTTCGAAGCGCTCAATGGGTTCGTTGCGCAAAGCTTTCTGCAGCGTATCGCCGAACTCGCGAGCGTTCGAAAAGCGATGCCACGGCTGCTTTGCCATGGCTTTGTGTACCGTGCGGCTGACTAACTGGTTTACCGCGGGATTGATTTCGGAAGCAGCCGGTGGAACGTAGCTGCGGATTGCTTCGGCGATCTCGGTGGCGCTGGGGCGGGCGAAGGGTTTGCGTCCGGTGAGAGTTTCGTAACAGACGGTAGCCAGCGAAAATATGTCAGACAGCGGGGAAGCGGGTTTCATCTCCAACTGTTCAGGCGCCATATAAAGCGGCGTGCCTTTGAGTCCCGTGACGGCGGAGTGGCCGTCCGACAAATGAACGACGCCAAAGTCGATGATCTTAACGGTGTCATCTTCCATTACGAAGATGTTGCTTGGCTTGATATCGCGATGAATCAGGTTTTGATCATGCGCTGCCTGCAAACCGCGGCAAGCCTGCGAAATGATGTCAACGGTTCGGTCGACGGTCAGCCGCTCACTGGAAGTCTTGATGATTTCTTCCAGGGTTCGGCCCGGCAGCAGCGGCATGACGAAATAGGGGCGGCGTTCTCCGTTAAACACCCAATCGCCGGTATCGAGAATGTCGACAATATTCGGATGGCTGAGGCGGGCGAGGACGGTCCACTCCCGTTCGAAGAGGTCAATGGTGTCGGGTGTGGCATCCGCCCAGAGTGTTTTTAGAGCGACAAAGCGTTTGGTTACAACGTCATAGGCCTTGTAAATGACACCCATTCCACCTTCGCCCAAAGGTCTTTCGGTGATCTCATAACGACCGTTGACCGTAAACGGCTCAGGGAGGGTGGTTGTCATAGGTTGCGCGAACTTAACAGTTCTGGCGAAAAAGGCCCGAACAAACGATTCTAATGGAGCGTCATACCGATGCGCAATCTAGTTCGGTTGGGTGGGTACGTGGATGGGTTTGGGGTAAGGGAACATTAAGTCCAGTTTAATCTTGGGTTCAGGAGTTCTTCACAAAGTTTTGGGAATATACAAACGTAAGCACTGAGTGCTACTACCAACCTCCAAGGAGAATTTCCGAAAATGAAAAAGATCATGATCGCCGCTCTGAGCCTCTCGCTCCTGTCCGGCAGCGCTGTTTTGTTCGCCCAGAATGACACCGCCACCAAGGCGACCAAGAAGGCGCACAAGAAAAAGGCGAAGAAGACCACCGCGACTGACACCATGTCGTCCCCCAAGTAAGAACTTATATTAAAGTTACTTCACGAAAAACGCGGCTTGGACCGGGAAGGTTTAAGCCGCGTTTTCGTTTTTGTACTTGTTTTTGAGTACTCCTCAAGGGTTATACTCAATGAAAGCACCAAGTGCTAATTACCCTCAAGGAGAATTGCCGCAAATGAAAAAAATCATGATTGCCGCCGCGCTCAGCCTTTCGATACTGGCCGGTTCCACTGTTCTGTTCGCGCAGAATGACACCGCTACGAAAGCTACGAAAAAAGCGAAGAAGAGCACAGCAACCGATACGATGTCGGCACCCAAGTAAGTTTTTATTCTTACGCGAGTTCACGCGGCCGGAATCTGCAACGATTCCGGCCGCTTTGTTTTTGGATTATCAAACGTTGCCGGTCAGAGTTAGTTCACGCGTTGTGGACGAACGGGCGACGGGCGCGGACTGGATGCGGGGCGGGAGGCCTTGCGCAGGTCGAGGATGAGGCGCATGACCAAGTGTTCGATCTGGTCGCGGGCAATGACGTAATGCTCTTCAGCTTTGCCCATGGGGTCTTCGACGTTCCAGTCGCGCACTTCCATCGGCATCTTGGTAGGCAGCTTTTTACCGCTGATGTTCACGATCATGTCGAAGCCGGACATGGGAACGCCTTCAAGATCTTTGGGGAAGTGATTATCAAGGTTGACGTTTTTCTCCTCCATCACTTTGCGGGTAAGAGGCTGAATAATCGCGGCGGGCGAGAATCCAGCACTGGCGGCTTCTATGACGTCGGACCCGTATTTGCGGGCAAACCCTTCGGCCATTTGACTGCGGATGGAGTTACCAATGCAAAGAAAAAGAACTTTTTTCACGCATTCCAAGTGTAGCGAAAGCGCTTATTTGGATATTTTTTCGATGAAGTGGCGGTGAACGGCGGTGCTATTTGTAAGCTCCGGATGGAAAGTGGCCACCATGTGTCTTCCCTGCTCCGCTAGAACGGGCGTGCCTTGATATTCGGCTAGGACGTTCACCTGCGGTCCGACGCGGCGGATGATGGGAGCGCGGATGAAGACGGCTTCGGCAGGATGGCCGGCAACATTAATGTGCGCGATGCGGCTGTCAATCTGACGGCCGTAAGCATTGCGTTCGACCGTCAGATCCATGAGCCCCAGCGACGCCTGAGCCGGACTGAGAACTTCCTTGGCCAGCAAGATGGCTCCGGCACAGGTGCCGAAGATTGGCTTGTGCGCGCCGAAATTAGAGAGCGGCTCGAAAAGTCCCTCAATGCCGAGCAGTTTGAGCATGGTCGTGCTCTCGCCGCCCGGAATCACGAGGGCATCGACTTCATCGAGTTCGCCGGCGGTCCGCACTTCCACCGCGGTGGCGCCGGCGCGCTCGATGGCTCTGCAATGGGCTTCGAAATCGCCTTGCAGAGCCAGCACGCCTACTTTGGGTTTATGGTTTACCATCCGCGCGTCTGCATGAGTTCAGCTTCCGGAATCTTGGAGACATCAAGGCCGGGCATGGCTTCGCCGAGTTCCTCGCTGGCTTCGAGCAGTTTGATGGGATCTTTGTAATAAGTCGCGGCCTTGACGATGGCCTTGGCGCGCTTTTCAGGATCGGACGATTTGAAGATACCGGAACCAACGAAGACCGCTTCTGCGCCGAGTTGCATGACAAGAGCGGCGTCGGCGGGGGTTGCGATACCGCCCGCGGAGAAATTCGGCACGGGCAGTTTGCCATTGGCGGCAACCCACTGCACCAGTTCAAGCGGCGCTTGCAGATTCTTGGCGGCGTGAAAGAGTTCATCTTTGCCGAGCACCGTAAGCTGTTTCATTTCTTTGACGATGGTGCGAATGTGGCGGACCGCTTCGACGATGTTGCCAGAGCCGGCTTCGCCTTTGGTACGAATCATGGCAGCGCCTTCGGCGATGCGGCGGAGTGCTTCGCCCAAGTTACGCGCGCCGCAAACGAACGGGACTTTGTAATCGTGCTTATCGACGTGATGTTCTTCGTCCGCGGGCGTGAGCACTTCGCTTTCGTCAATGTAATCGACACCCAGGGCTTCGAGAATGCGAGCTTCCGTAAAGTGACCGATGCGCACTTTGGCCATAACGGGAATGGTGACAGACTTCATAATGTCGCGAATGATTTTGATTTGCGACATGCGGGCAACACCGCCGTCTTTGCGGATGTCGGAGGGAACGCGTTCAAGGGCCATGACGGAGCAAGCGCCGGCGCGCTCGGCAATGATGGCCTGCTCGGCGTTGACGACGTCCATAATGACGCCGCCCTTGAGCATTTCGGCGAGGCCCACTTTGAGTCGGAACTGATCGGTTTGGAAGTTCATGTACGAGTTAGTCTCCTTGGGGTGTAGCAATTTTAAACAAGAGCGGCCACCGGTTCAAGCGGTGACACGTTGGTAAACGAAGCGAGCTCGGCGCGGGCCGATTCGCCTAGAATTTCGAGACCGCGGATAATTTCGGCCGGGGTGAGGCCACCGAAACTGAGACGAAAACCACGGTTATGTGGACGGCGGGCGGAAAAGTAGCGGCCGGACAAAAAGTCGACTCCGCGTTCAGCAGCGCGGCGCAAGAGAGAATCGGCGAGCAACGGAGCGGGCAATTCCACCCACAGGCTCATACCACCGGCGGGCCGACTAAAACGTGAACCGGGAGGTAGAAAACGGGCGCAGGCATCAAGCACACAATTAAGTCGTTCGGCGCCAGCGATGCGGGTGCGTTCGAGATGAAGATCGAGTTCGCCCGATTCGGCAAAGTGGAGGAGTACGGCTTGCGAGAGCTGATCGGAATGCAGATCGCTGAGTTGTTTGGCCTCGGCTAGGCGCGCGATGACTGGTTGCGGCGCGATGACCCAACCGACGCGTAAACCCGGAAAGGAAACTTTGGAATAACTGCGCAGCAGAATGGTGTTGCCGGATTCGTCCAGTTCTTTAAGCGTGGGCTGCGGCGGACCTTGATAGCGCAGTTCGCTGTAGATATCGTTTTCAACCAGCACCGCGGAATAGCGCTGGGCTAATTCAACGATGCGTTTGCGGCGTTCTAGCGAGAGAGTGGCCCCTGTGGGATTTTGGAAACTCGGCGTGACAACCAGCATGCGCGGGCGATATTGCTGTAGCGCTTCTTGCAGAAGTGCGGGATCGATGCCAGCCGCGTCGACTGGAATGCCGATGATGTTGGCGCCAGCGCGCGAGAAGACGCGGACGAGGCCGTGATACACCGGATCTTCCATGGCGACGCCGCTGCCGCCGCCGCGATTTTCGCTGAAGAACAGGCGAGCTAAAAGGTCGAGCGCTTGCTGGCAGCCGTTGGTGATGATGAGATCGTCGGTTGAGCGGGCGATATCGGCGGATTTGGCTTTCGCGAGGAGATAGCGACGCAGGGGCGCGTAGCCGTGGGGCGAACCGAGTTGCAGGATTTGCGCGGCTTCGGGGCTATCGATGACCTCTTTTGTCAGTCGACGGAACGACTCCAGCGGAAAGGCACCTTGCGCTGGACGGGAATTGGCGAAGCTGATTTGAATGTTGGGCGTAGCAGGCGCGACGGAATCGAGTGGCGGCAGGAGGCTTTCCCAATCGGTGGTTTCGTTGCTGCGGTCGGGTTTGGCAATTTTGGCGATAAAGCTGCCGCGGCCGACGTGGCCTTCGAGGATACCGGACTGTTCGAGAACGGCGTAGGCGGCGGAAACAGTGGTTCGATTCAGGCCAAGATGACCAGCCAATTCGCGAGTGGCTGGCAGCTTTTCGCCAGATTGGATGGCCCCCGAATCGACCAAAGACCGAATGCTATCGGCCAATTGCTTGTAGATTGGGGTGTCGGCCGTGTGGTTTAGAGCGATTTGGGAGAAGTCAGCCAAAGTTTAGCCTACCATATTGGACTGGCAAATTGGCTGGTGGATGGTAAGTTTAAGTCGTCCTCAGAACCGCTTGTAGGGCAGAAATTTGCCGGACATGGTGATCTTCACCCGGTCGCCCTTAGGATCGGGCTCGCGTTCGATGGACATATTGAAGTCAATGGCGCTCATGATGCCATCCCCGAATTCTTCATTGATCAGCGCCTTCCAGGTCGGGCCGTAACCTTGGACTAATTCGTAAAAGCGATAGATGAGCGGATCGCTGGGAGGCATCTTCAGAGTGGCACCGCGTTCTTCTGGTGCCTCGGCGAGGTGCTTCACAGCTGCCTTGTCCAGTTCCAACAGCGCTCCTGCTTTGTGCGCTTCTTCCTCATTCAAAGCGTGGTGTCCTAACAGTGCAGCCGTGTAGAAGACCGGCGAGCCGCTTCCTAAAGCAGCCGCAATGGTCTTCCAGGTCAAACCCAGCCGCCGCTTGGCTTCCAAAACCTGTGTTGTTACTTCGGCTCTCGTCATCGGCGTTCTCCCTCCTTCGTTCATTGTTACAGAGGAAGTTAAGGCAAGACGGCGGATAAGAGTGGTTTTAGTAATGGTGCTTTTAGTTGGGAAGCGGACAGCTATTAAAACACTGCGGAGACACTTCCGCTCCCGCCAGAGAGAGAAAACGCGGCTTGATTCATGCTGATTCCATTGGTGGAGCCTTCGCTGAAATTGATCTGGTACGAGAGTGAGCTTTCCTGCAGTTGCTGAAGCGCTGCCTGGCTGCTGGACGGAGCCGTCGGCGCCTGGGGGGTTGCTGGACTGCCACCGTTGAAGGCATTTGTGATGTCTTGTGCCAGCTGCTTGAGCAGATTTGATACCGATGAATCGCCGCTGGATTGAGCCATTTTGGCTGCGTTCTGGATGCCTTGTTCAATAAGTGCGGCTAACTGCTGTGACTCTAAAAGCTGTCCGCTGGCCGGTGCGCCGGTGTTTGACGACGCGCCGCTGGTTGAAGATTGGGTTACGTCCAATTCGTAAGACAGCGAGATCTCTTGGAATTGTTGTTGAGAGGCTTGGCCGGCGCTCGTCGTTCCACCTACAGGAGTGTTGCTGGAGGATGAAGGCGTGCCCTGGATCGCGTTGTTTGCAGAGATCTCGGTGAAACTGACCTGGATGGAAAGCGAACTATCCTGAAACTGCTGACCGGCGCCGCCACCATCGATCGCATTGGCCAGGTTACTGACATCGGGCAGGTTTCCAGTATTCGCAGCGTTCGAAAAGTCGCTGGCAAGTTGGCTAAGAGGATCGGCAGAGGCCCCGTTGCCGCTCTGCTGACCGATCTGGTTCAGGCCAGATGCGATGAGTTGCGTTAGCTGTTGATACTGGCCGGGGTTTGACTGCAGGACTTGCTGCAAGGTGCTGAAAAATTGCGCGAGTGGCGAGAGTTGGCTGGTATCGGATGGTTGGTTGGCGGTGGGGGCATTCGTGCGGGCGTTGTCCTTGGTCGAGGTGACGCCTTGAATCGCATTGCCGAAAAGGGACCCTATGTCACTGCTACGCGAACTGCCTAGGGACGCGACAATCATGAGGCTGTATCGATAATTGTGGCCGAAAGTAGAGTTTTTTTGCACAAAAAAGCTGGCAAGTTAGGCTAGAGCATTAGACATGTTGCGGCGAACTTCATTGCTCGTGCTCTTGCTGACTTTGGCAGCACCAGGGAGCTATCCACAAAAGAAAAAGAACGAAGAACCAAAACCGCAGGTTTTGCCGCTGCCGCCAGAGCTGCCGATGGCACTTGCCGCGGAGACCGAGACCCTGGATTTTCATATTTCTCCGCTACTGCGCTCGGGCGGCTTGGCGGCCCAAATTCGCCAGAGCTTGGGGGATTTGATTCGCGATACGCACGGCGAAACGATTGTCAAACTGCGCGCTTTTGTGGCCGGGGCCGGCGATGCGCGGCGCGTGCAAGCGGAAGCCGCCGATCTGTTTACCGAGCGCAAATTGCCGCTGCCGGTTTTGAGCGTGCTGCAGGTGGGCGCGCTGGGTGATGAAGCCGCCAAAGTGGTGATTGAAGCGGTGGTTTCCACGCACAAGACGGTGAACCCGAATGGCCTGGCTTTTGTGGCGGGACAAGCCGGCGTCTCTTTGCAGGAAGCAGTGAACAAACTGTCGGCGAGCGTGAAGGCGGCGGGCATAGCGCCGGGCAGTTTGCTGACCACAACCTGCTTCACGTCGGTGATTGAAAACTATGGAGCAACGCGGGCAAGTCTGCTGAGCGTGTTCCCGAACACATCCGTGAACGTGGTGCAGGCGCTGCGCGATCCGCCAAACGACGCGAGCATGTGCGAAGCGATCGGCCAGCTTTCGGAAAAGCCGGCGAAAGGTGTGGTGTTTATGAGTGAAAGCCGGACCATCCTGGTGGACGCGCCGCGCTTAATTTTTACAGGCATGCAGTTGACCTTCGGTAGTTTTCTGGACGATGCCCAGCAATCGTTCCAGCGGCTGCAGCATGCCGCGAAAGCGTTTGGACCGGCCGACGTCGCCGTTGAGGTAAATGCCTATTCGCTGAATGCTTATGCGGGTTCGGCGCTTCGGAAGATGACGTCTTTCCCGCAAAATACGTTTACCCTTCAGCGCGTGGAGGGGTTGCCCGCTATCGATGCGTCCGCTGGAATTGAGGCAATTCTGGCGCCAGAAGAAGCTAAGAAATAGGAAGAGGTAGCCATGATTGCTAGCTTTGGCGAGATTATGTTGCGGCTGACGCCGCCGGGGTTCGAGAGGTTTTTGCAGTCGCCACAATTTCAGGCGACGTTTGGCGGCGGCGAGGCCAATGTGGCCGTTTCGCTGGCGCAGTTTGGTGCGGCGAGCCGGTTTATTACCGTTCTGCCTGCTGCCAATGCGATTGCCGATGCCTTCATTGGCGAGTTGCGCCGGTTTGGCGTGGACGCGAGCCAGATTGTGCGCGGCAAGGGGCGCATGGGCGTTTACTTTGTGGAAGCTGGTGCGAACCAGCGGCCTTCCAAGGTTCTGTACGACCGCGACAACAGCGCGATCGCCATTGCCAAGCCGGGCAGCATCGATTGGAAGCAAGCGCTCAAAGATGTGACCTGGTTCCACATTACGGGCATCACGCCGGCCATTAGCGTATCAGCGGCGGAATTGGCGTTAGAGAGCCTGCACGCCGCCAAAGCGCAAGGCATCAAGATTTCGTGCGATTTGAATTACCGCAAGAACTTGTGGAAATGGGGCAAAGGCCCGGGCGAGGTGATGCCCGAATTGGTGAAGCTGGTGGACGTTTGCATTGCCAATGAAGAAGACTGCCAGAGGTGCATCAACGTGCATGTGGACATCGATGTGGAATCGGGCAACTTGGAGCGCGAGAAGTATAAGGAGTTGTGCGAACGAGTGCTGGCGACATATCCCAACCTGCAGATTCTGGCCATTACGCTGCGCGAATCGAAAAGCGCGTCGCATAACGGGTGGTCGGGTTGCTTGTACGACGGCAAATCATTTCTGCTAAGTAAGCAGTACGAGATCACGCATATTGTGGACCGGGTGGGCGGCGGCGACAGCTTTGCGGCCGGGCTGATCTATGGCCTGACGCATCTGGAAGACAAACAGGCGGCACTAGAGTTTGCGGTGGCGGCGTCTTGCCTAAAGCACTCGATTCCTGGCGATTTTAACAGGTTTACGGTAGAAGAAGTGCAGGCGCTGGTGGCGGGCGGCGGTTCCGGTCGTGTGCAAAGATAATTTCTCGCTATAATCCAAACTGGGCCCACCGTAATGCTGTCTCGCTTCTGCAACGTATCTTTATTCGTCTTCGGATTCGCGCTGTGCTTGGCACAGCAGGCGGAAGCTTGGCCACAAGCCAAGAGCGAAACAGGGCCGCCCGCAGTTGCTGCCGCCGACAAGGGCAAGAGCGACACCACCGTTACCATTGCGCCGGCCGGACCGCCTGCAGTGGGTGGTGGCGATACAAAAGACAGCAAGAAGCCGGGCGACACTCCTTTTAAGGTAGGTGTCAACGAAGTCATTGTGCCGGTGACGGTGACCGATGAAAAGGGTAAATTCGTCATCGATCTGGACAAGAAAGACTTTACAATTTTCGAAGAGAATAAGCCACAGACGATGACGTTCTTCACGCGGGAACGGAATCAACCAGTGGTGATCGGTTTTCTCCTCGACATGAGTACCGCCAGCCGCATCCACTGGAAGAACTTTCAGAATGCGACAGTTGAGCTTATACAAAACCTGATAACCGGCCAGAAGGATTCTGGCTATTCGGGCTATTTGATCGATTACGCCCAGGATGCCGAGGTAGCGGTGGATACTTCGTCGGACCCGGAGCCGATGGTTGAGAAGGTACGCAAGCTCAAACCGGGCGGCGGCGCTGCCTTGTATGACGCAATTTGGCTCGCTTGCACGAGCCGCAAACTGATCAAAGGCGAGCCGATTGAGCCGCGCCGCGTTTTGGTGATTATTGGCGACGGACACGACAACGCGAGCAAACATTCGCTGGCCCAAGTGGTGGAACTGGCTTCGCGCCAGCAGTTCACCATTTACTGCATTAGCACGCAGGCGTTCGGTTTCACTAATCCGAGCGACGATAATCTAGTGAAACTCGCGCAGGAAACCGGCGGCCGCGTGGTTTATCCACTCGACGAGATCTACCGCGATACGGACGGTTATCTGTCGCATCCGTCAGACGACGGCAACTACGCTCTGACCGTGGGTACCGGTTCTTACATCAACGTGGTCGACGGCAAGATGTACAAAGCGGTGGCTGACATTGCCGGCGAAATCACCACGCAGTACATTATTCGCTATGTTTCCGACAATCCAGTTGACAAGAACTACCGCAATTTGAAGGTGGTAGTGCAACTGGGCAACGTTAGAGTGAGAGCGCGTAAGGGGTACTACGCGAACGTACCCGGGTCTTAAATTGTGCTTGCGACGCGGCGCGCCACGACGATAAGCTCAGGAGAGGGGTTATTGTGGAGGAATGCTAGCGCGCGTTCTCAGCTTTCGCGATGCGGCTCCCAAAGAGGGTGAGTATTCCCTGATTGTGTCGGCGCTCCCTGGACGAGGAGAGCAGACGATCGGGGTTCTGCTGCTTGATGCGTCGAGTGACACTCTGCATGTGCGTTTGCGGCGCGACTGGGAACGGCTCGCCAGCGAAGAAGACGCGGAAGTGCTTGCTGAACTGGAAGATGACCTCTTACTGCAAGCACGCGATGAAGGCGGCAAGTCGGTTCTGGATCGACTGGAGCAGGAAACTTCTAATTCATTAAGGGTAACGGATCGAGAAGCGGTCAAGGTTAAGGATTTCGACAAGACACTGAACGATCTGTATCGGCGCCATGTACCGGCGCAGGTTTTACAATTTCGTACCCACTTGCCGTGCTACCCGTTGGCGGTCGCAGCGGGACCGTTTCTTACGAATCGCGAAGACATCCAGACGGACGAGTGGTTGGAAGCGCCCCCCGATTTGAAACTCGATGAGGGGATGTTTATTGCGCGCATTCAAGGGCACTCCATGGAACCGCGCATTCCAGACGGCAGCTTGTGCGTGTTTCGGAAGAACGTGGTGGGATCGCGCAATGGACGTTTGGTGCTGGTGCGCAATTCGGAACTGGCGGACGATAACCAGTACACGGTGAAGCGTTACAAATCGGAGAAGCGCGAAGATGCGGATGGGTTTCAGCAGACCCGCATTCGCTTGGAAAGCTTGAACCCGGCGTATCCTTCCTGGGACCTGGATGAAGACGCCGATAAGTATGAAGTCGTAGCGGAGTTTGTGAGAGTTCTGGAATAGAGCGCTGGAGTAAAGTAGGTAGGGTTACCTATGGATCTAAAACCAGAACAAGCTTTGTTTCTCTTGCATTCGATGCTGCCAACCGTGGAGCGCGAACACCAGACGACTGTCCGAGTGTTGGAAGCCGTACCTGCTGATCAGGCCGACTACAAACCGGATCCCAATTCGATGAGTGCGTTGGAACTAAGCTGGCACATTGCGAGCGCCGAGGATCGTTTCCTGGCGAGCGTGGCCGCAGGCGCATTTGATTTTACGCCAATTGAGAAGCGCACAACGATGGCGGATATTGTGACTTACTACAAAGAGACGTTCGCTAAGAACTTGGCCGCCCTGAAGGCGATGACTGGTGAGCAAGCGGCGAAGATTGTTGATTTTCGCGGCATGATGCAACTGCCGGCCGTTTCGTTTGTGACGTTCAATAACAATCATATTCTGCATCATCGCGGACAGTTGTCAGTCTACTTGCGGCCGATGGGTGGCAAGGTGCCCGCGATTTACGGTGAAAGCTACGATTCGAAAGCGGCCAAGGCAGCACAGGGGTAACTCAGTTAGCTGCGGTTAAGATGATTTAGGCCTGGACGGATTGCTAAGTCCAGGCCTAAATCGCAACTACCAAGGCAGGGGCTGACCCAAGTGGAAGAAGCCGCCGTTTGGTCCGCTTTCGTCAAGGAGAGCCAGCGCAACACCGGTTTTCCCGCCTTCCGGTATTTCCATAGGCGCGGCGTCGGTACCCATATCCGTTTTCACCCAACCTGGATGCGCCGAGTTCACCTTGATCTTTGTATCCTTCAACTCGTGTGCCAAGTGGATGGTGAACGAATTCAGGGCAGCCTTTGAGGCGTCATAAGACAACGATTTGAAATCGTAGATGGGACTCNNTAGTGATTGTTCGGTAGTGGCGCTCACGCTCGTGCCAGCTAAACCGTCCGCTGAAATGCCCGCGTTGTTGATGAGGATATCCAATTTGCCGAAGTTCTTTTCCAAGAACGCTGCCGCATCCGCCTGATCCTTTTTGTTCGTCACGTCCAGCTTCAGAAAGCGAACATCCAAACCCTCCGACTTCAGCTTCGCGGCCGCAGCTTCGCCTTTGGCTGCATCGCGCGCCGCCAGCACAACGATCACGCCGCTTTGTGCCAGTTGCTTGGCCATCTCATAGCCCAAACCTTTGTTAGCGCCCGTAATGAGCGCCACTTTCTTTTCATTTGCCATAACTCATAGATCAGGCCCTCGCGGTGGAAGATTCAGCATTCCGCTACTTCACCGACTCAATCTGCTTCAACATCGCGGCTTCCCACTCGGACTCCGCTACAGCCGGTTGACCTGTCCAACGCCACTCACCCTTGGGGTCCACGATCCAGTTTTGCGGGATATACACCAAGTCCAGCATCTTCGTTACGAAGCCCTCGGCAGGCAAAACAGGATAGCTAAAGCCGTGCTGCTTCAAGAATGGCTCAATCATGCTGGGATCGCTATCGATGTTGAGCGTGAGAATTTGTAAGTCGGTTCTATTTTTCGTCTGCTCATACAGCTTTTGAATGTGGGGCAATTCTCGTTGACAAGGTCCACACCAAGTAGCCCAGACATTGATCAAAACCGCGCGGCCCTTAAGATCGCTCAGACGCCAAGGCTTACCGGAAAGATCAGTAAGTTCAAAAGCAGGCATAGGCTTGGCGGGCTTCTTCCATCCGACCGGCGTGGATTCATCGACAGCATTGGCCGGCAATTTGCTCCAAAGATTCCAGGCGGCATCGGTTCCTCCTGACAGCCTCCACACAGCGCGTGCTTCGTCGGTGAGATCGTCGATCACTCGGCCTTCCACCGCATCGGGCACCTGGTGTTTTTGCAACGCCTGCTGATAGAAGGTCAGCGCGTCGGCCTTGCGACCCTCCAGCATCGCAAGGCGCGCACGGTTCAACCAATAACGGGAGGCAATCATCGGCCAGGAATTTGGCGGCAGTTCCCTTTCAATAAAAGGTTTGAACCGTTCCGCTTGGGCAGGCTGCTCCGTGAGCCGGGCGGCCACCAATATCTCGCCCGCTACCGCTTGCCGATGTACGATTTCGTTATTCTTCCAGACATCCTCTTCTTCGGCCGAGAGGTTATCGCCCAACATTTGGAGATTGAAGCGATTTATCAACTCTTCGGAATTCTTCAGCAAGGTAAAAACGCGGCTCGGATGCCAGTTGTGATCAACCATCATCAAAGAGATGTCCAGATAATCGCCAATGGAAGGCGCCTCGTATTCGGTGACATAGGCGAGGTAATCGTCTAATGTGCGCAGCCCTTGCTCTTCGGGCATATCAGGGTCAAAAAGTGTGGCGTAAAACGCGTCATGCTGCAACTCGCGTGACTCCGTAAACTGAGCGATCCACGTTTTGAGAATGTCGCGGTATTCACGGTGATATTTGGCCCATGCGGTGACGTCCTTGCCCTCCGCCGGCTCCGGATGCGCCACTTCCCAACGTTCCCGTGTAATTCGGTAGGCCTCGTCCGAATGGGGAAAGGCACGGATGATTTGGTCTTCGGCGGATGCTACCGCCTCAGGCAACGCACCGCTTCTTTTATAACCGTCCTTGATAAAGACCAGCCACTTCAAATCTGGTTTGGCATTTGCCGATTCCAAGCGCTTAAGATCTGCCGCCACCTGTGCCCGCAGAGCCGGGTAGTCTTTCGGTGAGTGGGTGCGGAACTCCAGGTCCCAGAGCGCTGCGTAATCTGCAAGACGCCTTGGATCGGTCTCCGCTGTGAGGCGCACACGCACGGCTTCCGCCACTTTTTTCTGCAGTTCACTGGAGCCAGACCGACTCAATCGACTCTGCGCGACCCGGTCTGTCGACGAAGGGCATGCGGCAAAGAAAGCGGTGATCGCTTCCGCCGCTTTTTGCGCCTCGGGATGCTTGGTAGACGGCGCATAGGTTCTGACTAATTCCAACTGGGGCCAAGCGAAGTCCTTTCGCAGGGTAGCGGCTTTTTCGAAAAACTGAGTACTAAGGCGAGTGTTCCTGTTATACAAGGCCAGACCGGCGGCGTAGAGCGCCATTGGATCATCGGGGTGCTGCTCGGCGGCTTTCTGGAAACGCGCCGCGAGTTCCGGGAAATGATCAGTGCCCTCTTCTTTTGTCACCTTGATGAGTTGGCGATACGGTTCCACTTCCGTTGGATACTTCGCAATGAGGTCTTCGAGCGTCTGCCGTCGATAGGCAACGCGCTCCGCAAACTTCAGCTCGGCTAATTTCTTTGTTGCGAGTTTCTCTTCCAGCACTTGCCGAACTTCCGGCCTCGGCTCGCATTGCGGCTGCGAAAAGAGAGTACGACTACTTACCAAGAGCAGTACTGCAATCAAAGCTCGCATCAGATCCCTTTTTAACGTTTCTTCTTCTTTGACCAGTGCGCACTCGGTCCAGCAATGGCGAAGTTTAGTTTTCGCTCTACCGTATCCGCGCGATCCAGTCGCACATGAACGCTATCGCCAATAGAATACGCCTTGCGATTGCGTTCGCCAATTATTTTGCGGCCATTTTCGTGATAACGAAAGCGGTCGCCGGGTAACGTTTCAATAGGCACTAAGCCTTCCACAAACAAATCAGCCAGTTCCACAAAGAATCCATACTTGGTGGTGCTGATGATGAGTGCATCGAACTCATCTCCCACACGATCTTGCATGAACTTCACTTTTTTCCATTCCACGAGTTCACGTTCGGCATCGGCAGCACGGCGTTCGGTGAAAGAGGTATCTTCGCCCAGTTGGCGCAACAGGTGATCTTCCAGCAGCGGCTCCTTCGTGTCCAAGTAATGCGCCAGAATGCGGTGCACAATGAGATCGGGGTAACGGCGAATGGGCGAGGTGAAATGGGTATAAGCCGGTGCGGCGAGAGCGAAGTGGCCTTCGTTGCGGTTTGAATAGCGCGCCTGTTTAAGAGAGCGCAACATGAGGTAGCTCAAAATGCGCTCTTCCGGTTTGCCCGCAATCTTAGCAATCAGCTTCTGATAATTCCGCGACGAGATGATGAAATCTTCGCGCGCCATGACGATGTCTTTGCGAACCTTGCGGCCATCGCGGCGTTTGTCGGTGACGGCGAATTTCTTGACCGGAATGGCGCCGACGCCCAGCGAATAACCAAAGTGAGCGGCGATTTCTTCAAACTCCATCACGCGCTTGGCATCCGGGTTCTCGTGGATGCGGTAGATGCTGGGAATGAGCGCGGCTTCCAGATGGCTGGCCACCGCTTCGTTCGCGGCCAGCATAAACTCTTCAATCAGGCGATGCGCAATGTTGCGGTCAGAGCGCGAAACACCAGTCATCTGGCCCGCGGTATCGAGCTCGATATTCGATTCGGGCATATCGAAATCGATAGACCCGCGTTTAACTCGGCGGCGGTTCAGCAGCAATGCAAGTTCGCGCATGAGTTCGAAACGATCGACCAATTTCGAATAACGCTCGCGCATAGCGGGGTCGCCTTCCAACACGCGAAAAACATTGGTGTAGGTCATCCGTTCAGTGCTGCGGATGACACCACGACAGAATTCCTGCGAGACCGTTTCGCCGTTGTGATCAATTTCGAGCAGTGCCGAAAGAACAAGGCGATCTTCCTGCGGGCGCAGTGAACAGATATCAGTAGAAAGCTCGATAGGGAGCATAGGCACCGCGCGGTCGGGAAAGTAAACGCTGGTGCCGCGGAAGAGCGCTTCCTTATCAATGGCCGAGCCGGGTGTGACGTAATGGCTAACGTCAGCGATGTGAACCTGCAAGGCATAATTGCCGTGAGGCAGACGCTCCACCCAGACGGCGTCATCGAAATCGCGCGCCGTTTCGCCGTCAATGGTGACTATGTCGAACGAACGGAAATCGCGGCGGCGCGCATATTCGCTGGCAGGAATTTCGTGTGAGATGGCGCGCGCTTCGTCAATCGCTTCGGGCGGGAAATGATGCGGCAAATGGTGCTTGCGGATCATCACTTCCACGTCGACACCGAAGTCGTCCGGGAACCCGAGAATCTCCACAACACGCCCGACGCCCTGATCGCCATCAGCCGGAAATTCGAGAATGTC
>PMQB01000281.1 GCA_003169195.1 Bryobacterales bacterium | reverse complement strand
ATCCACCTTTGCCTTCGCTGGGATGTACACGCCGCCGCCATTAAAGGCGTTCGGCAGGTTGTATGTAGGATCTCGGCTGATCAAACCGCGTACGTCGAAACGTGCGCCGAAGTGCTCAGTGAAATGCCACTTGACGCCGCCGCCAAAGTTAATGCCAACCTGCAAATTGTCGTTCAACCCTTGCGCATGATACAGTGCGATGTTGTTGGGCTGGCCAGCGATATTCTCAGCCTTGCCGGTGGGCGTGAATTGAATGCCATCTACACCAACGGTCAAATACGGCTGGAACTTTGAACCGCGGGGACGCAAATTCCAAACTGGGTTGAAACCCCATGTCCAGTTGCGAGCGCCAAAAGCGTAAGGCGATATTGGTCCACCCGCACCGCCGAAGCCGACCGGGATGGTTCCATTAGACTGCGCGAAATTGACGTTGGCTACCGAGTAGTCCATCCACAATTCCAATCCCAAATACTTGTACGGGTTGTAGGCAAAACGTCCGCCAATCACCCCGCCGTTCGACATCTTCGTGTCTAATCCGCGGTTGACCTGGCCGTACACCTGAATGCCGCCGAACGGATCCACTTCCCACAAATCTGGGTATTCGTCCTGTCCATCGGCCATCTTCACCGTAGTTTTCGTAGTGTTTGCATCTTGTGCGAAGACAGCTGTACCGTAGCACAGTGTCAAGCACAAGAGTGCTGAACTGATCGGCCTACCTATGAGCCGAGTAATCATGCTTCTCCTCCAAACGAGAAATTAAAACCATACTTCATTAGATAACCTCTAGCGTAAAACATTACAACTGCGGCTTTACGGTACAACCCTATTAATCTTACTTCGGACAGCCTAATGCTTTCACCCGGACGGCGGGCAAAACTACCACATTGCGGGCTGCTGGCGGCAAGACTTGGCCGCCTTTTGGAACCAAATAAACCTCTACCCGGCGCTCTTTATCCGTTTCCGTGACTTCGGCACCCCTGCGCTCCGCCGTTTGCGGAATGTTAGAAGTACCGCACAACCCCGGATCGGCCGGGGAAATCTGTTCGGTTCCTGCCGCGAAGATCCGAATCTGGGAAAGATCCAGATTGGCGCATACCCGGTGATCCCCCGTCAAAACCGCCGCCACCGACAGCAGGCGTTTCCGGTCTAACGTACTTTCCAACTCGTCGCTGCTGCGATGACCAACCAGGACAATGTCGAATGCCGTTCCAGCCTGGGGTGCCGCCTGTTCAATCAGAATCCGCTTGCCGCAATTGTTGACCCGGGCACTGTTTTTGGCGAAAATCACATCCGCCAGGCGTTTAAACTGAGCCGGGTAATTCACGGTGAAACTGCCGCTTTTTGAGGCCGCATGGCCGGCTTCATCGGTAGCCGTAACTGTCGCGGTGACAGTTTTGGTCTGCCCCAAGCCCGCCTCGAAGCTCAGACTCGCCGTATCGAAAGTGGCGCTGGGCCCGGCGTCATTCCTCAGACTGCCCTCGCTCACCGTCCATTTGTAGGTCAAATTGCCGCCGCAGGCCGAAGACGATACATCGGCTGCCAGAATCACCGTCGGGCTGGCCGTTGCATCGCTGGTGATGTTCACTTCCGAAGGCGACGCCGTCAAGCCATTGATCTTCGGCAACATGTAGTCTTGAATCGAGAAAGTCTTAGGACCCACCCGCACAATGCGCGCCGGGTCACCGGCGTCCGATACTTCTACTTCGAACTGAAAATCGCCCGCGTTGTTCGGGGTAAACGAAAGATCCGGATTGTTGGTTCCCACTGGCTGGCCGTTCGCCTTCCAGGCGTAAGCCAAGGTGTGGCCGGCGGGATCGGTTGCGGTGGCGTGTAAAGTTAGAACTCGTCCCTGGCAAAGCTGGCCAGTTGCGCCTGTGAGTTCGCCTGGGTTGAGCGGTTGCAGCGTGTGCTTCTCTTCAACAAGCGGTGCCGCTGCTACGGCGGCGTGCCCATGCCAGAAGAAAAATACCAACCCGGCCGTGGCCTGCAATCCGTTGATGTGCGCCTTCGGAACGTTGGTAAAACCAAAGGAAGGATTCTGTTCAAAAGTGCCTCGCGCATCTAGCCGCAAACCCAAATGCGGCGTCAGGTGATACTTGACGCCACCCCCATAATTGAAGGCGAACTCAGTATTCCTGCTCAATCCCGGATTGGCGGCGCGGGCTTGCTTGGTAGGCAAAAACCAGCTTGGTCCAATACCCGCCGTTACGTATGGCCGAAAGCGCGAACCCCTTGGTGTGAAGTTGTAAAGCGGATTGAAAGAGAGAGATTGGATTTGGTTGCCGAAGTCTGAAAGAACCAGTGCCGGTTTATTGGCGATGGCCAATCGGGCATTATTGACCGAGAAGTTGTAGTTCGCTTCAAGGGAAAAATGCCTGGAGAAATTGTAGGCCGCCCGTCCGCCGGCCGTTCCGCCGTTCACCAGCTTTTCTGTAAATCCAGTCTGGGTGAGGGTACCGAAAAAACTAGCCCCGCCAAATGGATCTAGCTCCAACACATCTGTGTTGGCGGCAGTCTGCCCGAAACACGCTCCAGCCATTGCAAATAAACCAAAAAGGAAGAGGCTCGGCCTTACCGCATAGCGGAAAGCCTTACCTCTTCCTCTGGTCAAGGATATATCGGGCACCAATCTTAGATCTTACCGAATCTGGGGCCCAACTTCCTGGCACTACTAGTTTCTAAACAATACGCCCAGATCGCTGGTCACGCCGTAGAGCCGGTTTGTGGCCAAATCGGGAATCCATAACCTGCGAATATGGGCCGAAGGCATAGTGGTGGCCAGCCGCGACCACGAACTGCCGCCATCTTTCGATTCCCACAACTTGCCATATTGCACAGCATAGGCCAAAGTGCCAGAGCCGTAAACGACAGAATTAACCGTGGATGCCGGCAGACCACCAGGATTGGCCAGCCACTTGGCGCCATCATCGTTTGACGAGTAAAGCCCAAGCCGGGTTGCCACCAGGATGGCTTGCGCAGCGTCGCTGGGGAGTGCCACATCCTTCACGTCACCCGACGGATGAGGGAAATTGAGCGGCGTCCAGTGCTCGCCAAAGTCTTTTGAGACGAACAAACCAGCATCCGCGCGTGCCACCATGCGGCCATCTGCCGAAGGCGCCAAATAGAGTCCGCTCACCTGCGACGATCCCGCCACTTCCGACATGGTCCAGCGTTCGCCCGCATCTGCACTCTTCAGTAAACCAAGGTCCGTGGCGGCAAAAACGAGGTCCTTCGTGCCGTCTCTCACCGCGTACAATCCATGGATTTCATGCGGGTAGATTAAATGCGCATTCTCAGCCGGCTTCCGCGCCACCGCTTTCCGGACCGGCGCGCCTTTTGCGGTGCGGGCCTTCGAAACAACGGGCGCCTTTTCCGGCGCACTCGATGGGACAACCAGCTTCACCGGCAGCGGCTTCCAAATCAGGCCGCCGTCGATCGATTTGTACATCTCATGCGGTGCCGCAGCCAGTAGAACATGCTCTTCGCCCGGCATAGCGGTAATGGTCTTTAAATGCACGCCATTCAGTCCCTTCACACCCATTATTTGCGACCAATTGCCGCCCTGATCTGTGCTGACAAACAATCCGCTCGATTCGCCGAGTTGAGTTTCGAGCGAGATCAGTTTAGCGCCGGCAGTGGTCACATCAGAAATCGTGCGATCCACAAAGCCATGATTCAACATCTTGATCTTCTCGCCCGTTTCGCTGGCGCGTCCCAAGCCTTCGTATTCCATGGCCATATACATGCTGCCCGGGTTGGCTGGATCAAACACAATGGCGTTCACCTGTTCTTTGGAAAGGAGCTTCCACGATCCGCCCATATTCGGGCTCTTGAAAAGCCCCATGGTGGTGCCGGCATAAATCAGACCAGCGGCTTGCGGATCTTTGCGAATCACGTGCG
>PMQB01000593.1 GCA_003169195.1 Bryobacterales bacterium | reverse complement strand
TTTTTTTCGAAGTCGGACCGGGTTATGGATTGGTGGATGCGCGTGATGCCGTTGGCGGCGGACGCGGCAGGGGAGACGATTGCGTATCACGGGCAGAGCCGTGCAGTGGCAGCCTCTGGCGGGTTCATGGATACGGGCGACCCAGACAGAGTGATGCTGATCCGGAACCGCAAATCACGGATCTACTTTTTGCGGCAATTCTTCGAATATCCGATTCATTTGAGTGTGCAGACGCTGCGGCAGTTAGGTGTGATGCGGACGCTGAAGGTGGGCCTCAGCTATTTGCGCGCGCTACTGTCTCCGATCAGGCCTGAGAAGACGCTGGAACAGTTCCTGATCAATCGGTTTGGGAGAGAGCTGTATTTGACGTTCTTCAAATCGTACACCGAAAAAGTTTGGGGGGTGCCGTGCGACGAGATTAGCGCGGAGTGGGGTGCGCAGAGGATTAAAGGGCTTTCGATCAAGAGAGCGATTGAGCATTTCTTAGCGAAGCGCGCTGCGCCTTCGGGCGGTCTAGCGCAGAAGGACACGGAGACTTCGCTGATTGAGAAGTTTATGTATCCGAAGTTGGGGCCGGGGCAGCTTTGGGAGTATGTGGCGGAGGATGTGCGGGCGAAGGGCGGCGTTGTGAGAACGAGCTGGCAAGTGGATAAGCTGCATACGGATGGCTTTCGGATTGTGGCGGCCGATGCGGTCCATGCAGAGACGGGCGAGCGCGAACGGATTGAAGCTGATTATTTCTTTTCGACGATGCCGGTGAAAGAGCTCTTACATTGTTTGGACGCGGCGGTTCCGGCGAACGTGATGGAGGTGGGCGATGGGTTGGTGTATCGAGATTTCATCACAGTGGGCCTGCTGCTGAAGAAGTTAAAGATTGCAGACCTTTTGGACAACTGGATTTATATACAGGAGCCGGATGTCCTGGTGGGGCGGATGCAGATTTTTAATAACTGGAGTCCTTACCTGGTAGCGGACCCGGCGCATGTTTGGATTGGGCTTGAGTATTTTTGTTACGAAGCGGATGAGATTTGGACGATGTCGGATGAGGCGATGATTGCGTCTGCCAAAGCGGAGATGGCGAAAATCGGGATCATTGATGAGGGCGATTTGTTGGATGCGTGCGTGATTAGAATGCCGAAGACTTATCCGGCTTATTTTGGGACGTATGAACGGTTTGAGGAAGTAAAGAGTTACGTGAGTCAGTTTGAGAATTTATTTCTGATTGGGCGGAATGGGATGCATAAGTACAACAATCAGGATCATTCGATGCTGACGGCGATGACGGCGGTGGACAACATCATCGAGGGCAGAAGGGACCAGAGTAATATTTGGGCGCTCAATACAGAGATGAATTACCACGAGACGAAGGCGTAGAAGCAGAGAAAGCTAAATTGAAATGTTGCCGTCAGCGTGCTAACCGACGAAAGAGCCGCTACTGGCAAGGCTTCGCGTTCCAACTGCCTATAAACAACCAGCTTAACGTTCACAATCTCCAGGAGCATTTCGGAGATTTCACGCGCTGTTTGGTTCTGCAGCATGCTAAAATTCCGACAGTTGAGTGGCAATAACCGGCCGACTCCAGTGCGTGTGGTTGTATCCATTCAATCGCGAGTGTCGCAATTCGACCTTACTTCTCATTATTCGAAGGGTAAACGCAGATTAGTCTGCTCTGATTAGCAATAGCCAATTGGGAGACTGTATGGTTTAGCAGCTGCATATTCAGAGCAGGCTTCGCATGGTGCGGATGATGGAAGAAAGAAGCGACTGACAGAAGTAAATGCTTCATTCTGCTGTTACACCTTGCAAATAGATGGCCCTTTCTCAGATTTCAGTGGACTTACCCAGCCAGCGACTGATTGGCTGGTCCGTACCCGCGCATCCCGGAATGAGTTCGGCCCTAAAGGATTGATAGAAGCCCTCTTTTTGACCGAACCCTATACTCAGACCTATCGTTCGCCAGTTTTAACACCATTCAACCGAGTGATTGTTGATGTAGTCACAAAATCCCTCGGGCTGGCTGGACCAATGCGGTGTTGAGCAAGAGGACGCTAGCGGGCGGCGGTTTGGGATTTGGCTTGTTCGGGTTTGGGGATGAGGGCGGAGAGAAGTAGGCCGGTGATGACGACGACTAGGCAGCCGATGACGTTGTACCAGAGGAATGAAATGGACGTGAATTTGGCGGTGCAGAAGATGGCGATTTCGCCGGTGATGACACCGTAAAAGGCAGCGGTGCCGCGGACGTGTTTGAAGAAGAAGGCGAGGACGAACACGCCTAACATTCCCCCGTAGAACAGTGATCCGACGATATTGACGCGTTCGATGAGTGCGCCAAAGCCGCGGGCTCCTAACGCAGCAAAGGCGACCGCGAATGCGCCCCAAAAGACGGTGAGAAATCGGGAGGCGATTAGGTAATGTTTGTCGTCGCGATTGGGTGCGATGTAGCGGCCGTAGATATCGACAACGGAGACGGTGGCGAGTGAGTTAATTTCGCCGGAGGTGGAACCCATGGACGCGGAAAAGATGACGCCGATGAGGAGACCAATCAGGCCCACGGGGAGGAATTTCTTCACGAAGGACAGGAAGATGTAGTTGGTGTCATCGAAGCGTTCGCCGCGATTCAACTTCTCGACGATGCCCCGCCCTACTTGGCGCTGGGTGTCGAGATTTTTTACGGCTGCGCGGAACTGGGAAATGGTTTCGGGTGTTTGTTGCTTGGTGAGTTCGTAAGCAGCGGTGCGCTGTGCTTCAAAGGCGCGGTTGTAGCCTGCTTGCGCGCTGGGCCATGCGGGTGTTTGTGCGGCGCGGGCGGCTTCGACAGGGTGAAAGATGAGCGGCTCTTGGACGAAGAGTGACAGGACGAAGACCATGGCACCGATGAAGAGGATGAACAACTGCATCGGGATTTTGACGCTGGCATTGAAGATGAGACTGAGGCGGCTTTGGGCAATGGATTTGCCGGTGAGGTAGCGCTGCACCTGACTCTGATCGCAGCCGAAATAGGCGAGGGCTAGAAATGCGCCGCCGATCAGGCCGCTCCACACGTTGTAGCGGCTGCTCCAATCCAAGTGAGTATCGACGATGTTCAGACGGCCGGCGGCTCCAGCGAGATGGAGGGCATCAAGAAAAGAAACCTCGCTGGGCAGAGCTTTGAGAGCAATAAACAGGCTGATGACCAAGGCGATGAAGATCATGGTCATCTGCTGGACGTCGGCCCAAGTGAGGGCTTTGATGCCGCCGGTTGTGACGTAGACGACGACGAGCGCGCCAATGGCGACGGTGATCCAACGATCGGACCAGCCGAGGACGGCGGAGAGGGCGACGGCGGGAGCGTATAAGCCGATGCCGGCAGCGAGGCCGCGCTGGATCAAAAAGATGCCGCTGGTTAGGGCGCGCGTTTTCGAATCGAAGCGGTGTTCGAGATATTCGTATGCGGTGTAGACTTTGGCGCGGTGAAAGATGGGGACGGCAGTGGCAGACAGGATCACCATCGCGATGGGCAAGCCGAAGTAGAACTGGGCGAAGCGCATGCCATCGACGTGGCCTTGGCCGGTGGTGGAGATGAAGGTGATGGCGCTGGCTTGGGTGGCAAGAATGGAGAGGCCCATGGCGTACCAGGGCATGGATTTTCCAGCGAGGAGATATTGGCTGACGGTGTTACTGCCTCGGCCGCGGTAGAGGCCATAGCTGACGAGCGACACGAGCCAGACGAGAAAGACCAACCAATCGAGCGGTCTCATTGGGTTCTCTTTAAGGATGCGATCTTGGCGGCATCCAGGGGTGCGTTGTTTTCTTCAGGAGTGCGGGCGGCGCGGCCGACGTGAACTTCGGGAAATTGGGGGTCGGCCATAAGGTCGGCCACTTCGGCTTGGGCGAGGCCGCCGCCGACAAGGATGGAGATTTCGGGAGCGGCGGCCTTGCTCCAAGCTCTGAGGCGGGCTTTGCGCTCGGGCCAGGTGCCGGGACCGCCGCCAGTGAGGATGCGGTCGATTTGACGGAAATTCTTGAGGGTTTGCAGGCCGGCGAAGGGATCGGCCAAATGTTCAAAGGCACGGTGGAAAGTGACGCAGCATTTAGGCGCGGCGGAGAGGACGGCTTCGAGAGAGGCTATATCGACTTCATTTGAGGCGATGACCCAACCAAGGACGAGACCATGGATGGGCAGTGTTTGGAGTTGCGCAGCGGTGGACTGGAGAATTTTCAATTCGCGAACGGAGGCAACGCACATGGAAGCGTTTTCGCGGAGCATGACGCGAACAGGAATCGAAACCGCTTCCGTGACTCGCCTTACCGTCTCAAAGGATGGGGTGAGGCCGCCGGTATCGAGATCGCGGACGAGTTCAAGGCGGTCCGCACCAGCGGTTTCGGCAACCTGGGCCTCCGGCGCCGAGGTAACAATGACTTCTAATTTATGCATGCCCAAAGGCCCGGGTGAACAGATAGAGCGCCAGAATCAGCACTGCCAGATAGCAGAGAACGACGATGTAGACGTTGCGCCAGCGACCGAGAAACGGCGGTGGTTCGTCGATGACTGGGCGAATTTCGGGGTCTGGCATGCGTAGGGCGGAGATCCTAAGGATATCGTAAGCTTGCCGACATAGGAAATCCGATCAAGGGTGAGCCGGAGGCGTCTAACGAAGTGAGAACGCTGTTCGCTAAACTACAAGGACTGTGGCCCGTCAACCGATAAACGTCCTGATTGTTGAGGATGAAGAATCGCAGCGCGATCCTCTAGCCGCGATGATTGACGCTTGGGGATACCATGCAGAGACAGCCGCGGATGGACAGGAAGCGCTCGAAAAACTCTCCAGTTTCTCTGCCCATGTGATTGTGACCGATCTCATGATGCCGCGCATGGATGGCTTTGAACTGATGAAGCGTCTGGCGGCCGAGGGCAACATGCCGCCCGCGATTGTGCTGACGGCGTTTGGCAATATTGAGACGGCGATTGAGACGACGCATGATTTAGGTGCGTTTTGGTTTTTGGAAAAGCCGATTCAGCCGGCAGCGCTGCGGTTCTTGATTGAGCGCGCGGCGTCGCAAAGCCAACTCACGGAAGAAACCGAACGACTGCAGCGGCAATTGCAGTATCAGGGCGTGCTGGCGGACATGGTGGGCACTTCGCCGCAGATGCAAGGCGTGTTTTCGGTGATTCGGCAGGTGGCGCCGAGTAAGGCGGCGGTGCTGATTGTAGGCGAGAGCGGGACCGGCAAAGAACTGGTGGCGCGCGCGATTCACCAATTGAGTCCGAGGCGCGGTGGGCCGTTTGTGGCGATTAACTGCGCGGCGATGCCGGAGACGCTGATGGAGAGCGAGCTGTTTGGGCACGAGAAGGGGGCTTTTACGGGCGCGCTGGAGCGGCGGGCGGGTTGTTTTGAACTGGCGCAACATGGCACGCTGCTGCTGGATGAATTGGCGGAGATGCCTTCGGGGACGCAGGCGAAGCTGCTGCGCGTTTTGGAAGATTCGCGGGTGCGGCGGCTGGGTGGAAAGAACGAAATTTCGGTGGATGTGCGGGTGATTGCGGCAACGAATCGCAATTTAGATGAGGCACTGAAGAAGGGCGACTTGCGCGAAGACCTGTTCTACCGACTGAATGTTTTTCAGATTTCGCTGCCGCCTTTGCGACAACGGTTAGCGGATTTGCCGGTGCTTTGCGAAGCATTGATTACGTCGCTGAATCGGAAGCATCTTTGCAACGTCACGAACGTGAGTGACGAAGTGATGGAAGCTTTCAAGAAGTATTCGTGGCCAGGGAATGTGCGAGAGCTGCGCAACGTGCTGGAACGCGCCGTGATTATGGCAGGGGAAAACACGGTGCAGATGACCCATTTGCCTTATGATTTCGGAGTGTCCGTAGGGTCAAGACACGTCGGGCAAATCTTCGAACCCGAGAGCGTGCGGCTGCCTGTGGGAACAACTGTGGCCGAGGCGGAGAAGGCGCTGATTCTGGTAACTCTGCAACACACGAAGAATAATAAAACGCGTGCTGCGGAGATTTTGGGGATTAGTTTGAAGACCCTTTTCAATAAGCTCAAAGAGTACGGTGCGGCGGAAGCGGCGGAAGCTTCCGGGGCAGCGGGCGCTTAAGAGACGATTTCGTCCGGGATCAAACTGCTCAGTTTGGCGGAAACTTAGCCTTGTTTGGGTTGGCGTTTACGGGGTGTTGAGATCCACTTTTGATCCGTATAAATAACGCGAGTGTTTATTGAGGGAGCTGGTAAATATAACACAAGGGTGATTTCAATTCCTTTATGGGCGAATATTTTCTTTGTGGATGAACTTGGGCGAAACGTGATTCGACCATGGATCGACATGCGCTGCAGGATTGTTGGATACTTGCGAATATAGCGGACCGGATGCGCTGTCAAATGGACTTTGGATCTGGGTGATAAGTTTTATCGGCTGAAGAACAAACCCAACGTTAACGTATCGGATCAGATTAAGAGATTGCGAGAAGACCGGGGCTTGAGCCAGGAAGAGTTGGCAGAATTTAGTTGGGACGAAGCAATCGGGGATTTCGCGGTTGCAGAGCAAAGACTATTCGGCCTGGAAGGTAGAGACGCTCCGCAAGTTGGCGAAAGCTTTTGGCGTGCGGCTTCGGATCAGCTTTGAAGAGTTTGGCACGATCACGGACGATATTACCGGGGTTCAACGAGGGCAATCTGGTGCCGCGCAAGTTTGCTGATGATCCGATCTTTAATCCTTCGTCGACGAACAGCAATTCTAAAGGCGCAGCGCTAAACTAATTTGCGTAGCACGCGCAACGCACCTTCTTTGCCACGTCTGCCGATTTCGGTGTGCGGGCCCACGCAGCTAGGGCATCCCGCCTCACAAGGGCAGGCAGCGGCGAGTTCGAGGGCAGCTTTCAATAATTCATCACGACGACGATAAAGCGGATCGCTTTGGCCGATGCCGCCGGGATAGTTATCATACAGAAGAACGTCGGGTTCGAAGGCGGTTTGTTTTTCGGCGGAATCGTCGAGAACGGCGGCAGCTAGATCGCGCGGGTCACTCAATAGCAAGAGGGCGCCCACGGTTTTGAGAAGGTTTCCCAGGCCGTGGAGGGCGTCCTGCAAATCTGCGTTCGAGAAACCTTCGAAATCATCAAAGAAGCCACTGGCGAAGTGCAGCCAGAAGGCGGTGGTGTGCATTTCGTGTTCTGGCAGTGAGAGTACGCCCGCACCCACATTTTCCAACGTGTAGAATTTGATTTTTTTGAAACCGACTACTTGGCGCTTGACGCGCACTTCGCCTTGGGCAGCCCTGTCTTGTTGTTCAAAGCGAGACAGCTCACTGACTTGGGTGTAGACGATGGCGTCGGTAAAGTAATCGGAATCAACTTCGCGGACGAACGCTTTGCGACCATCGAAATCGAGTTTTTCGACTTGGTATTGGCGGGCGTCGTGGAGATAGATTGCCTTTTCGTGGAGCGTTGTGAGGGCGGAGGGGAAATCGACTTCGCCGATGATTTGGTGGTCGCGCGTGATGTCGACTACAAGGAAGTTATCGCTGGTGACGGCGCGCAGGCTGACGGAATCGGCAGGGTAGCTGTCGCTCACCCAGTGCCAGCAATCGCCGGACTTGTGGAGGAGTTGGAGATCTTCGCTTAAGAAACGGCAGAGGCGTGGCAGATCCTGTTTGCCGAATTTTTCGTCTTCGCGGAGAGGCAATTCGAAGGCTGCGCACTTGAGATGGCTTAGGAAAATTTCGAGATTATCGGCGTTGATGCGGGCTTCTTCGGGAGGGGAGTTGAAGAAGTAGTCGGGGTGCTCGACGATGTATTGATCGAGGGGTGCGCTGGAGGCGACCATGACGGCGATGGAGGAAGATTGACGGCGACCGGCACGGCCCGCGCGTTGCCAAGTGGAGGCGATATTGCCAGGGTAACCAGCCATGACCACGGCATCGAGCGAACCGATATCGACGCCGAGTTCGAGAGCGTTGGTGGCGATTACCGTGCGAATTTCGCCGCTGCGCAAACCCTGTTCGATGTGGCGGCGTTCCTTGGGCAAGTAGCCGCCGCGATAACCACGGACCGCTTCATGCGAGAAAGGCAGTTGGGAACAGGCGTCTTTGAGATAGGTGGTGAGAACCTCGGTAGCTAGGCGATTGTTGGTAAAAACGAGTGTTTGTTGTTTCTGACGGATGAACTCCAGAGCGATTCGGCGCGTTTCATGCAAGTAGCTGCGTCGGATGCCGAGTTGAGGATTCACGACGGGCGGATTGTAAAACACGAGATACTTTTCGCCGGAGGGCGCACCATTCTCGGCAACGGTTTCGAATGGCTGCTCGGTAAGCGCTTCGGCGAGATCTTTGGGATTAGCGATGGTGGCGGAGCAGCAGATGAAGCGCGGGCTGGAGCCATAGAATTCACAAATGCGTTTGAGGCGGCGCAAGATATTGGCCAGATGGCTCCCATAGACGCCGCGGTACATGTGCAGTTCGTCAATAACGATGTAGCGAAGATTTTCAAAGAGCTTGGCCCATTTGGTGTGGTGCGGAAGAATGCCGGTGTGGAGCATGTCCGGGTTCGTCATGACGATGTTGGCTTTGTCGCGAATGGTGCGGCGGGCGTCGGAGGGAGTGTCGCCATCGTAAGTGTGGCAACAGAGCGGACCCCCGAGGGCGTCGTTGAGGCGTTGGAGTTCGAGGCGCTGATCTTCGGCGAGGGCTTTGGTGGGGAACAGGAAGATGGCGCGTGCGGCTGGAATGGCGAGGATTTCGTGAATAACCGGCAGGTTGTAGCAGAGCGTTTTGCCGCTAGCGGTAGGCGTGACGACGACGACGTTTTTGCCTGAAAGGGACAGTTCTACGGCGGCGGCTTGATGGGTGTATAGATTTTCAATACCACGGCTGGCGAGAGCGCCGCGCAACAGCGGATTCAGGCTTTCAGGAAAAGCGCCATAACGGGCAGCACGGGCGGGTTGATGGCGGACGGCGCGGACAGGCGAGCCGTCTTGCTGCATCGCCTCCATAAAGCGGGCAGCTAACGGGGCAGCAGAGTGGGCCGGATGCAAGGCAAGCGGTTCCGGCACATCGAAATCGAGGGTGAGGTTCATGATTCGCCTTTTGTTCTTTCTAGACTAGTCGAGTTTCGCATGGAGAACAAGAGGCGAATTGAGACAGGGCGATTCGAGCACAGCGAATTTCGCGTAGACTAATTACTGCCGGATAACGATTATCTTTTGTATTTAGGAGAAATGAGTGAGACATTCCGCCAATTCAACTTTCATTAGTGCAGCCATTTTTCTGGCTGCTCCGATTTTGACGTTAGCCAGCCCTGTTATCACGAACGGCAACTTTGAGGCGGTGCAAATTGGTGCACCTTTCGTGACTTCGGACCCCACGGACATTCCAGGATGGACGCACGGCGGAATCGTAGGAGATGGGCTGCTTTGGGCGGTGGGTTATGCCGACGGTGGCGGGAGCGTAACAACAGCGGGATCGGGAAACCAGTTCATCACGATGGGCGGCGGTTACGGGACAGTGGGAAGTGCAGATTGGTCAACGACAATCATCGGCTTGGTTGCTGGAAATTCGTATGTCCTGAATTTCATGACGGCGACGGAGTTGGGAACAGGAGAAGAACCTGGCGGCCCTCAAACGATGACGGTTGGATTTTTGTCGGGATCTTCTACGGCAGCAGAGTCGTATACGTCCCCGGACTCGCCGGCAGCTTACTGGCGGAACTGGGTTACGCAAAACTATACGTTTGTGGCTACTAACACTACGGCGGTTGTTGATTTCTCGGTTACGAATCAGGAATATGACATGGGGCTGGATAATGTGAATGTTGTGGCCTTGGCAGCGGCAACACCGGAGCCATCGAGCCTTTTGATGGCAGGTGTGGGACTGATTTGGTTTGCGCGGATAGCAGGCAGAAATTGGCTCGCGCGGCAGTAGAGCAAATCGCGTCCCGCCGCTGGAGGTGAATCGCGGTCCGAATTGTTGCTACTTGACGGTCAGGCTGAAGGTGCCGATCTGGGTGCTTCCGATGGTGATCGGGATAGCATAAGGACCCGCCACAACGGTGGAAGGTACGTAGACAACGAGAGTTGCGCTACTTGCTGTGTTGTTAATGAACTCAAAGCCGATGCTGCCCGGCGGACGTACCCAGACTGTAAGTGCAGCCGCCTACGTTGACACAGGGATTATTCACCCCCAAGCCTAAGTTTTGCGCGCTGCTTGCACCAGAGATAGTGACCGTTGCCGTTGCGCCATTACCGTGCGTAATGGTCGCCGATCCGGCGGCGGTGATGCCCAAGCTTACGGTGAAGCTTTGGCTTACTGGAGGAGCCGTCGAGTAGAAGTTATTGCCCGGCTGCGATGCTGCAATGGTACACGTTCCTGCAGCAACGAAGGCTGCGGTAGTGCCGGACACGGTGCACACGCTGATGTCGAGCAACTGTAGGTGACGACGAGCTTTGAGCTCGCGGTTGCGGTCAGGGTCAGGGGGTATTCACCTTTTGCGTGGTGATGGTAGGGAAGGTGATGGTTTGGGACGTAAAAGGAACGGTGAGAGTTAAGGTACCCACCGCGGTGCTGCCGATTGTGACCGGAATCGAATAAGCGTTGGTGCTCGCTTGGACGGTAGCCGAGACGTAGACGACGAGCGTTGCGCTCGTGCTGGTTACGTTAATGATTACGACGTTGATGACGCCGTTGGAGCCACCCAGGTTGTATTGTCCATTGGAAACGTTGACCAAGGATATGCCGCCCAACCCCAAGGTGGTGGGAGCGGCCGTTAGACCAGAGATGGCCATGGTAGCAGTGCCGCCGTTACCAGGAGCAAGGTTGAAAGAAGCGCCCGTTACTACGATGAGACTGGTTAGATTGAAACTTTGCGTCACCGTGGGAGCGGCCGCGTACTTGCTGTTGCCATTTTGCGAAGCCGCGATGGTGCAAGTGCCTAATGCAAGGAAAGTGACGGAGCTACAGGACACCGTACAGACACTCGCGGTTAAAGACGCGTAGCTTACCGGCAGAGTGGAGCTCGCAGTTGCCGAGGGAGTCAGCGAGCCTCCAACTGTCTGTGTCGAAATGGCGGAGAAGGTAATCGTCTGCGGGGTACCGTTGACGGCGGAGGTTTGGCTTACCGATGGTGCAGCATAGGTGCTATTCCCACTTTGCGAGGCAACGATAGTGCAGGTGCCGGAGGTTAGAAGAGTGACGGAGCTACCGGACACGGTACAGACATTGGCTGTAGAGGAAGCGAAGCTCACCGGCAGAGTGGAGCTTGCGGTTGCGGAGAGGGTGAGCGAACCTCCGGCGGTCTGGGTAGGAATCGCACTGTATGTGATGGTTGGGGGGTGCCGTTGACGGTGAATCTTTGGCCGACCGATGGTGCGGCCGCAAAGGTGCCGTTACCGCTTTGTGAAGCAACGATCGTACACGTGCCCGAGACTAGGAGAGTGACAGAGCTACTTGATACGGCACAGACGTTGAGGGTAGAAGAAGCCTAGCTGACCAGCAAGCTGGAGGTTGCAGTTGCTGAGAGAGTGAGCGAACCTCCTACGGTCTGCGTTGGAATCGCGCCGAAGGTGATTGTCTGGGCCGATCCACTCACGTTGAAGCTTTGGCTGACCGTGGGTGCAGCCGCATAGGTGCTATTGCCGTTTTGTGAGGCCACGATGGTGCAGGTGCCAGAGGTTAACGAAGTGACGCTGCTGCCTGATACAGTACATACGGTCGTTGTCGAAGAAGCAAAGTTCACCGGGAGAGCGGAGCTTGCGGTTGCGGAGAGAGTGAGCGAAGCACCAGCCGCCTCCGCTGGAATCGCAGCGAAGGCAATCGTTTACGATAGCTGCGAGACTGTCACACTTTGGGAGACAGGCGTGGCGACATTGTAGCTGCCGTTACCGGTCTGCTAAGCCGTGAGGACACATGTGCCGGCTCCACTGAAAGGCCGTCTCCCAAATGTGAATGGTTGAATCGCGAACGGACAATGTTTACGTTATTGCAGGCGACCAGGTAGGCGTTGTGGGAAAAGTTGCCGGGGTTTGTTGTCGTGAACGTAGACAGTGTCGATGGTCACTCCATTCACGGTGCCCATAAAGATGCCGATGCATAAATTGCGGATTTCGAGATTTCTGAGAGTGACATTGGCCTCCGCGTTGTTGGTGGAGTACATGTTCACGCCCGAGCTCTCATAGGGATTGGACGTGGTACCGGTGGTGAGAAAGGCCCCTTTCGGAACGCCGCCGTCCATCACAAAGTCCTGGATGGTCATGTTCGCGCCGCCGTAGGAGGTGAACATGGCGATGCCATTGGGCGACCCCAGGTAGCTGCAAAGTGGTGGCCGGGGTGCCATCGACGTTGACTGCGCCGGTGACAGTGACATTGCTAGTGAAGACAATGGATTGGGTGATGGAATAAGTGCCTGAGCTGACCTGGACAGTGCCTCCGCCGAGGGAATTGATTATGTTGACAGCACTGACTACGTCGGCCGCTTGACCGGGAACTTTGACCACGTTCTGGGCATTGGCATCTAAGCCAAAGCAGAGACAGGACACGGCTGCAAGGACGGCGCGAAAAGCACCGAAAGATGGGATTTTCATGAGAGTGTGGAAGGCCGGAGGAACTGGCTATGGCCCCAATATTTATATAAGAGGTGATAGTTTGTCAGTTTGTTTTTTTGGGAGATCCAGTACCCCTTAGCCGCGGCAGAACGGAGTTCAACTAACAGTGCGATGCGCGAAAGCACGGCGCGCGAAGTAGATGATGGCGGCTAAGGCAACGACCGTTGTGAGGTCGATCACGCCGGTCAATAGGCGATGGGCCTTCGCGTGTTTTTCAAACTTCTTGACGGTTTGGTTAAACGTCCAAGTGGAAGCGGCGGAGAAATCGGGAGCCGGGCAGGTGCGAGCGAAGGTGGTTGCCCACGCAACGTGCGGGCCTTGGTGGATGTAGCGATGATACAAATCGGCGGCGCGTTCGGGATAGCGGTCAATCACCCACGAACTGCCTTCGCACAAGACGGCCGCGAAGGCTTGCGAGGAGTGGGGAAGAAGATCAGCCGACTTCATGGCTTCATCGACGGCGGTCAGGCGGTATTGGAAGCGGACATCTTTTTCAGGGGCTGAAGCGGCAACGCGTTTTCGTTCGTCGTCGTTTTGAAATGATGGCTCTTTGTTGATGTAGTCGGAGGAGAATTCGCCGTCCCACATGGCGAAGTCCGGCTCCTTTTCAAAGCCTAGTATTTCCAGTCCTTGGGTTCGTGCCAGTTTGGCGGCAGTGTACCAAGCCTCAGCGCGAGTGCTGCGCCAGCGCCACCAGGACGCGGCTTTATCGAGAGCTTTACTATATTCTTCGGCGGCGGAACGAAGAGTCGGTTGTTCGAAGTAACGCAAGGCTTCCGAACGTTTGCCGGCGCGCATCAAGCGGCGAGCAAGGAGGCTGCGCAGATGGACGCTGGCGGGCAGTTGATAGGCGTTCTGGTCTTCTTCACCCTTCTTCTTTTCGGGGATTGCTACAACAGGAACGTTGCCGTCAATATAAGAGCGGAGTTCGTCGATGGTGAGAACGCGTTCGGCAAGATAGGCGGCATCGCCCCAGTAATCGGAGAAGCGAAAACCGGAGTCGCCTTGAGCAGCGCTGTAGAACAGATCTAGCGCTCGCGCATAGTCGCCGCGACTGACACGCAAGACTCCATTTTCAGCGCGCAACAGGCGAAGGCCCTCCTCCATGCCTGTTCCTTCGTATCCTTTCAGAGCTTTTTCATACTGTGTAAGCGCAGATTGCGAGTCCCCTTTACGGAGTGCGAGTTTGGCTTTGACCCAGGCGCTTATTGGAACGTCTTCCATGGCGGATAGCTTCTCGGCTAAGTCGAAGAGGCCTTCGTGATAAGCGGCGGAGGCAAGCAGGCCGGCGCCTGCGACTCGAGTTAAGTGGTGAGTCTGGAGGGCTGCTACGAGGATGTCCGCAGTGATCCCGGAGGGCTTGGCTGTTAACGCATCGTCACTCGGCTCGGGTCCAACGAAGAAGGTCTCGCCGTTGTTTTTGTTGATGGAGGTGAATATCAGACGGCGCGTAAGTGGATCCTCGATTGCTTTATCGAGGAGATCTTTGTCTTTGAGAATGAGGTTGGCAACGGTGAGTAAAGAATCGAGCGCAACGTGAGAGCCGTAAGACGCTTGTTGGGCATAAAGGTTCACAGCGGACGCAATCGCGCCTCGCTCCCAATCGACGCGCGCTTGTTCGCCGAAGCTGGCGACGGCCAAGCCGAGAGGGTCTGGCATTCCGCTGAGTGCGAGCGCGCGAGTTGCTTCGAATTGCGTCTTGGCTGTGGGAGCGTCATTTGCCTGCGCGGCGACTCGCCCTAACATGAAGTGCGCCCAGAGTTCGCGGTTCTTGCGATCGGCTGGCGGGAGGTCGAGGATCGCCTGGAAGTGGGCTTGCGCTTGGGCGGTGTTGCCGTGCAGGAAGCTGACTGCGCCGGATGTGTACTGCCGGATGGCAGGCGCTAAGCCATCGCCGAGAGCATAAGCGGCATCGCCGTCGGTTGCGGCACGCATGGAGGTGATGCGCGCCAAGGCGCGTGCGGGAAGCTCGCCGGCTTCGAGTGATTCTCGAGTGATTTTCTTGTCATCCCACTCGGCGAACTCTGCGACCGTCAGCTTATCTTTGGGCGGAGTACCTAAAGAGGCTAACTCCTTTTCGAAGGAGACCGAAGGCGCGGCCAGGAGCGTTTGCTTTCTATCCTGGAGTGCTTCAATTCCGAAGAACGGACCGCAGGCGAAAACGACGACGACGCCCAGGAGCGCCGACAGTGAGACAAACAGAATCGTTAGTCTAAAAGGAAGCATGCGCTTGGACCTCCTGTCCAGCACAACGAACCCAACCCACTAATTTCTCTTGTCCGGCGTGTAACAATTCTTGCTGGTTGAGCCGGAACCGCCAAGCGTCTTTTTGGCGATCTAACGAATAAGGAGACATGGCGTCGGCAAACTCGCAGCCTTGCGAAGGCGAGATGGATATTTGCGAGGGGAATCGGCTGGCGACTGTGGTGGTGTTTGCCAGAGAGATGTCGATTACACCGGTTATTTGAGATTTGATTCGAACAACGGGAAGGGCCTGCAGCACGGGTTGCCCATGCATAACGGCATGCCAGGTGGTGGTGTTCCAAGAACGTTCATCGTCAACGGTGGGCAAGCGGAACCACGCGAGGCCGGCGAGATGCGGAGGAGAATTCTTGCGAAGGGCGGCGACGAATGAACTGACGGCGGAGGGATCGACGAAAAGTTCCTGACTAACAGCGTCAGTTCCGTATCTTGGTGTTTCACTCTCAATGGCAACGACATGGCCCGCGGCGTTCCAAGTAACTCGCGACCAGTAAGTGGGGAGGGCCACGCGGAACGGTGTGCCGCTTTTGGCCGACCATTTGCGAATCCAGGCGTCAGCAGTAGTGGGGTCGAACAAGCCTTTTCTGGGACTCATCACTGAATGGACCTGCAGGACGGATTCGTCTACCTGGGATAACAATGAAGATAGTTCCGGGCTTTCGAGCCAAGTGGGTAAGGCGGTGATGGAAAGTTGCATACCAGTGCTGAGTTGGCGGCGCAGTGTATGTAGGAAATCGCGGTAACGAGCGACGCCTGATGTTTCGCTGTCGTAATCGATTTCGATGCCGCGAACGGGCACTCCTGCTTGTTGCCAAGTGGAGATGAGTGTGAGCAGTTCGGGGGTCGCCGGCAAGGGCGCGTGAGGGTTGATGCGAATCACAGCAATTACTGGTTGGCCTTGGCGACGAAGAACTTCGCGATCAACGGCCATGGAGAGTGACTTGCCGTGAGAGTCAATCTCGGCGGCGAGAATTCGCCAAGTGCAGATTTCGGAAGAGGATTCGTGCAGCGCGTCTATTAAGGAAGCGGACCAACGGCGTTGCCAGATATAGGCATCGTTCGGTAGGGGTTGGGTGTGATCGGTTTTGTGAGCGCAGCCGACAAACAGAATGCCGAGCAACGCGAAGGAACGGGGGGCGTTACAGGTCATCGGTTTGGCTAGCGTCGAATGTACCACAAAGGGGGTATAGCCGTTTTGAGAATCCCGTTTTGAAACTAGACAGCCAAATCGGAACGGGTACGACGGTTCGAAATGGAACCCGGGTTGAGCTCTGACAGCTTTTATGCTTTGTTTTCATACGGTTAGGCGGCTCCGCCCATTGGTGTTCCAGATGCCTTTGTGATAGGCATGAACTTTTGGATGATTCTTCTCGCGAGCCAAGTGATTATTGCAGTGATTGCGTTTCTGCGCGGCGCACAGCAAGACACGCGCTTCGAAGACGACAAACTAGACTTTCGCAGCTAAGGTCTGGAGGAAGTCGCGCTAACCTGAAGAGCGAATGGAGACTTCCGAGGCGGCGGGTCCTGAACAGGGACGGCAAAGACTTATCGCGTTGCGGATGATTCTGCTGAATCTGCATAAGGCATTGCTGGATTCAGAGCGGACTGCCTATGAAATATCGCATGGTGCTATTGCTTCACCGGCTGCGTTCTTGCAGCTGCTAATTAACGATCCTTCGTTCCAGTGGCTGCGACCGATCACGACATTGATTGTTCAGATTGACGAAACGTTGGCCGCGAAGAAGCCCCCAGCATCGGATCATGATTTCGAGCAGTTGATTAAAGATATGCGCGCTCTACTATCGCCGTCGCGAGAAGAGGCGGATTTTTGGAAGAGGTACTTCGCGGTTGTCCAGCGCGATCCAGCGGTGGCGGTTTTACACGAGCAGATGGAATCTGCTTTTGGGTTTGGGTCGTAGGCGGGCGCGTTCCTTCAACGCTTAACCCGCTTCGGACGACGACATTTCACTCAGCGAGCATCTTAGCCAGAACCGAAGTGGAACCTATATGGCGCTTCGGCGACCGGCGAGGACGCTGACAAGAAATAGAACCAAGAAGACAACAAAGCAAATCTTCGCAATTCCCGCGGCTGCCGCAGCGATTCCTCCAAAACCGAGGAGGGCTGCCAACAACGCCACTACTAAAAATACCCATGCGTACCAGAGCATTTGTGTTCACCTTTCGGGCCCTATTAAGCACGCAGCCAACCAGTATCAGGGAACTCGAATTATCAGTAGTTTGGAGCTGGCACCTGTGCTAATTACGAGTCGAAGGAGAAGAAGATTTGCGCTTCCAAAAGGTAATGCTGTTACCAAATGTATTTGGGTGGAACGATGGGTGTTCTCTTTACGGTCGTTGCTCGCTTTCTTCAGGGTCTGTTTTCGACGATCCGTGACTTGACGACAGACGCCAGCACCAGGGGCCGCGACTCCGGCTCCCAAAGGCATCTTTGACTTTTGATCCGGGCGAAGCTAAGACTTCCATCAAGATCTCCTTTAACTGCTAGGGGCAGATAGCGACTCGACCACTTTCTGGGCGTCAAACTTGGCACCGAAGAGGAAGCGGAGATCGTCTTGCGGGGCCAGTTGCAAGACGAGACTAGCTGCCTGGTTGGGAGGCGATTTCTTCTGTGTCACGGTACCGTAGCTAGCAAAGGAGTTTAGGCACAATAAGCCTAGAGCAGTTAGCAGAAGCAACAACCCACGGAGGGTTTGTTGATGACGAAACACAGTATTTCTCCTTTCATGTTTCGAAGCGAGTTCTTGCCTTGACTGTTAGTAAGACACCCAGGAAGAACGCCCGCAGTTTTGTTTATCGGAATTGCTGTAAGAAGAGGGACACGGAAGGGAAAGAAAGTCGGGGTCCGCGGGTGTTGGCGACCTTCCCAGATACGCGTTTCTCAGGACGTTATACAGTGGAAGGCGTTGATCAAAAACTATTTTCTTTATGAACAAATATAAAGTCTTGTTTGTGGCCGCCGCGATGAGTGTGGGCGTGGCGGCGCAACCAGTGACGGCAAAACTGAGCGTAGATGTGGCGAAGATTGTCTCGACGGTTAGCCCGATGCTCTATGGGTTGATGACAGAAGAAATTAATCACTCTTATGATGGCGGACTGTATGCGGAGATGATCGAACACCGCACGTTTCACTCTGAGTGGAACGGGCAACCTCCGTGGGATCTAGTTCGGCATGGCGAGGCGGTGGCGCAGAAGTCGTTGGATCGGTCAACGGGCCCGAGCGAAACATTTGC
>PMQB01000132.1:13103-13981 GCA_003169195.1 Bryobacterales bacterium | reverse complement strand
TGCGCTTCGTCGATGATGAAAACTTTGTAGCGATCACGCGCGGGACGATAACGAACGTTTTCCCGAATCTCGCGCATTTCGTTAATGCCGCGATTGGAGGCCGCGTCAATTTCAATCACGTCGACCGAATTGCCCGCCGTAATTTCCTTGCAACTGGAGCAAACACCGCAGGGTACGGCGGTGGGCCCTTTTTCGCAGTTCAAGCAGCGCGCGAAAATGCGTGCCACGGTGGTTTTGCCAGTGCCACGCTGTCCGCTGAAAATGTAACCGTGGGCGATGCGGTGGCTGGATATCGCATTGGAAAGCGTCTTCTGAACGTGCTCCTGGCCAATCAGTTCGTCGAAACCTTGGGGACGATACTTCCGGGCGATGACCTGGTACATGGATGGTTATGCGTGGCGAGAAAAATTTGCCAGACCCCGGGTGATCCGCGGCACACGTGCTAAATCACTACCGTTGCTTCCTTCCGGACCTAGCGGGGTTTGCGACCGCCCATTGCACGAAGCCCGGAGCCTGACAACTCTCAATGTTAGCACCCGCATGTGGCGCTATTTGTGCGGTTCCAAGACGGCTTGCAGCTTCTCGGCAAAGAGACTGTTCGGCGGTGCAGGTTTGGGTGCGGGCTTCGGTGGAGCCGATGGAGCGGGTGCACTGATATCCGCCTTAGGCGGCGTTGCGGAAGCCACGGGCTTTGCTTCTTCCAGGTACTTATCTTTCTTCAGCAGCACTCGTTCCAGCGGCGCAATCCAGCCAGTGAATTCGCCTTCCACTACACGGTCGCGCTGCAACGCACCGCGCACCGCATCCATCTTCGAATCCATGTTGTCCAGATGATGCAGCAAAAGCGCCTCGGCAAAGATAGGAACTTTCGGCGAGCC
>PMQB01000132.1:0-13073 GCA_003169195.1 Bryobacterales bacterium | reverse complement strand
CGCGCGTACGACAGTTCTTCTACTTTGCCAATATCATGCAAGATGACGCCCGTGAGCAGCAGGTCGAGATCGATCACTTTGTAGTGCGAAGCTGTCATCCGAGCCAGCGTGCACAGCGAAAGAACGTGTTCCAGCAAGCCGCCGCGATAGGCGTGGTGGATCGTCTTGGCCGCCGGTGCCATCTTGTACATGGCCACTAACGGCGCATCGTCCAGAACGGAATTCAGCAGCGCTTGTAAATGCGGGTTAGTGAAGCCGTTCACAATACCTCGCAACTCCGCAAACATTTCTTCGGGATCGCGTTCAGAACTCGGGAAGTAATCGGCGAATTCGACCTCGTGCTCTTCCAGGCGCCGCAGCTTATGAATCGTGAACTGCGAACGATTCTGATAAACCTGAACGATTCCCTTGACCTTAAGGAAATCGTCGCGATCAAACGTGTCCATAACCTCGGCCACGTTGTCCCACATCTTGGCTTCGATTTCGCCCGTCTTGTCGGCCAAGTGCAACGACAGATAAGGCTCGCCCGTTTTCTTCTGGCGAATTTCTTTGGACAGGACCAGGAAATGCGCCGTTACAGGCTCATTGACGGGTAGCGTCCCTACATAGGGAGACTTCATGAGTAATTGATTAGCGAGAACTGCTCTTGCCGTTCACGTCCACTGCCGTGCCGGGAACTGGAATGGTCCATAACAGGCGCTTCATCCGTTGTTTCTGTTCAACCTGGGCTTTCAGCACCGTCTCAGGTTTGAGAACTGCCGGATCTTGCCAGCGTGTATCCATGCCAGGCGCGGCGCCGGTATCGGTGAAACCAGGTTTCACTTGCAAGAAGGCCTGCACCCGCAAAGTCGTGAGGAATTCGCGCACTTTGGGCTGCATCTTGGGGCCATAGAGAACGTTTTCAATGTCGCCTTTCACGTCGGCCAAAGGAGCCAATCCCTGTTTGGGATGATCTTCCACTTTGAAAATCTCGAACCCACTGTCCAGCTTCATCGGTTTCGTAACAGAACCTTTCGGCAGAGTCCAAACGGTATCTTCGATTTTCTTGTTGAGTTCGCCTTTCTTATAGCCGCCCAACGCGCCTCCGTCTTTCGCGGTGGCCGCGTCGGAGTTGTCACGCGCAAGGTCCGGAAAGCGCTGGCCCTTGTTGGCGTCCTCATAAATTTGGTTCGCCTTCTTTTCGGCAGCCGCCACGCCCGCCGCGTCCTTGTTTTGAGTGGAAATCAAAATTTCGCTGAGATACACCTTCTCATCGCGAATGAAATCTTTCTGGTGGGCGTTGTAATAATCCTCGATATCCTTTTGATCGATATGGATGTGGCGGCCTACTTCTGAGCTGATCACTTCACGAGTGAGTGCACTATTCTTCGCTTCCGCTTGGAAATCTTCAAAGCTCATTCCCGATTGCTGCCGCACGTATTCGCGGAATTTTTCCTCGTCGGTGATGCCCGATTGGCGGCGGAGGCTGGCCATGTATTTGCTGATTTCGGAATCAACGGTGATGTTGAGTTCCTTACCTTTTTGCACCAGCAGGAGCTGGTCAATCCGGTCGCGCAACAAATTCTTCTCGAGTTCGTCGATAGCGTGCTGTAATTGCAGACCGCTGGCGCCTTGCGCCTTAAGCTCTTGCGTCCGCTCCCTTACAAGTCTTTGCAACTCATCCTGGCTGACGATATCGCCATTCACTTTGGCCACGATCTGATCAATGACAGATGCTGGGAGCGGAGGGTTATCTGCAGCTAATGCCAAAAAACCGGCCAACAACGAAAACAAAACAACTTTCATAATTGATTCCCTTACATTATTGCAAGTGACGGGCTTGACGGCGAGTGGGTTTCGTTTGTTTCGCCCTAACTGCGTGCAGGGACAGGTGCTTCCGCAGTGAGCGCGATGAGCATTTGACGGAGATCTTCAATGATTTCCGCCGGATCTGTAAAGGGCTTGAGCGGCCATTTCAGCACGCCTGCCGGCGTGAACTGCACGCCGGAGGTATTGCGAACCAGATGCATTAGGCGCTGCGGATCGATTTTCGATTGTGGATGGAATTTGACATTCGCCACCATTTGGCGACGGTCAATGGATTCCACCCCGGCTCGTTGCGCCATGGTTTTGAGAAGCGAGAAACGCAGGAGATTAGAGACTTCCACGGGCGCGGGGCCGTACCGGTCCGCCAGTTCGTCGGCAATTTTGCGGGCTTGCTCTTCATCTTTGGCGTCGGCAATGCGCTTGTAGGAACGCAGGCGCTGTGCTTCGTCGGCGATGTATTCGGGCGGGATGCGGATGTCGAGGCCCAGATTCAGAGTGGAATGGATTTCCAGCGGGACTTCTTCGCCTTTGAGTTCTTTGACGGTTTCTTCGAGCAGACGAACGTAGGTGTCATAGCCGACCGCTTCGATATGGCCGTGCTGTTCGCCGCCGAGCAGGTTGCCCGCGCCGCGGAGTTCCAGATCGAGCGCTGCGATCTTAAAACCTGCACCGAGGTCGCTAAATTCCTTAAGCGCAGCCAGACGTTTGCGTGCGACTTCGCTTAGTTGCGTATCAACAGGTACCAACAGGTACGCATAGGCGCGCCTGTTTGAGCGGCCCACCCGCCCGCGCAGTTGATACAATTCACTCAAGCCATAGCGCTCGGCGTTCTCAATGATGATTGTGTTAGCCAGCGGAATGTCGAGCCCATTCTCCACAATAGTGGTGCAGACGAACACGTCGTACTCGTGCTTCATGAAACCAAGCAGTACTTTTTCAAGCTCCGATTCGCCCATCTGGCCATGGCCCACACCAATTCGGCAATTGGGAATCATTTCCTGGATGGAGGCGGCGCGCATGAAGATGGTATCCACGCGATTGTGTACGAAGTAAACCTGTCCTTGGCGCGCCAGTTCCTGCTCGATAGCGGTTTTGATGAGGTCGGGATTGAAGTGCGCCACCACCGTGTTGATGGCAAGGCGATCTTTCGGCGGCGTTTCGAGCACAGACATATCGCGCAAGCCGAGCAAGGACATGTGCAAGGTGCGGGGAATCGGCGTGGCGCTCATGGTGAGAACATCCACGTCGTGGCGGATTTGTTTTAAACGTTCCTTGTGCTTTACGCCAAATCGCTGTTCTTCATCGACAATCAGCAGACCCAGGTCATAGAACTGCACGTCTGCCGAAAGAAGGCGGTGGGTGCCAATGAGGATGTCCACCTTTCCGGCAGCGAGTTCTTCCAAAGTAGCTTTCACTTCTTTGGCGGAACGGAAGCGGCTGGCGAGTTCTATACGAACCGGGAAAGCGTTGAAACGGCGGCGGAAGGTTTCGTAATGTTGAAACGCCAGCACCGTGGTAGGCGCGAGCACCGCGATTTGTTTGCCGTCACCCAGTGCTTTGAAGGCCGCGCGCATCGCCACCTCCGTCTTGCCGAAGCCGACATCGCCGCAGAGTAGGCGATCCATGGGCTGTTCGCTCTCCATGTCGCCTTTGATGTGGGTCATAGCGGTGACTTGGTCCTTGGTAGCGGTGTATTCAAAGGAGTCTTCGAATTCGCGCTGCCAGTTACTATCAGCGGAAAAGGCAAATCCTTTGCTCATGCGGCGCTGGGCGTAAAGCTTAAGCAACTCGTCGGCCATGTCGCGCATTTTTGCTTTGACGCGCGATTTGGTTTTCTCCCAGGTGACGCCGCCCAGGCGGTCAAGATGCGGCTTTGCTTCACCGGCGCCGCGGTATTTCTGAATCAGATCAAGGCGCGTGAGCGGCAGGTAGAGCTTGGAATCAGCGGCATATTCAATGAGCATGAAATCGCCCTTTTGATCGCCCTGTGTGAGTTCCTTGATGCCGAGGAAACAACCAACGCCATGCGTCGCGTGCACAACAAAATCCCCAGGCTTGAGATCGGCGACATCGGCAGCGAACGCGGCGAGTTGCGATTTGCTGGGCTGGCGCGCGACGATGTCCGATGTTTCAAAGAGATCTTCGGAGCCGAGAATGGCAATCAACGAATCATGCAGCACGGCGCCGCGCCGTACACCGCCTTTAATGAGATAAGCGCTTGAAACCGCGCCAGCGTGATAAGCACGTTCCACCAGCGAGGGCCGCGCGCCGGCAGTGGATTCGAGGCCGAGTTGATAAGGAACCGAATATTCCTGCAGAACGTCAGCCAAGCGTTCCAGTTCGCCGACCGACGCAGCGAAGAAAGCCACACGATGGCCAGTCTGAATCAGATTGCGCGCCTCGGCAACGGCCACCGGCATGTTGCCTTGAAAAGTAAGTGCCTGCCGCGTCGGGATGTAGAAGCTGTGGTCGGCAGCGGGCGAATTCTGCGTAATAACGTCAAGCTCTTGAAACGAAATCGCGGTGCGTTCGCCAATGGCCGCATTCAATTCTTCCCAACGCAGATAATTTTTGTCGGGCTCGATTTGCGGCGGACGGTCGGGATTGTCCAGCCGGTGCCACAAGCGTTCAGCCGCGGAAAAAATGGCCGTTGGTTCATCCAGAATGACAAGCGCATCGCGGCTGAGAGACAGCAAATTGTGGGTGCGCGGCCGCACGAGGGGAACTAGAAATTCCCAGCCAGGGAACACTTCGCCCGGATTGGAAAGGTCGAGATCGGCTTGTTCGGCGGCGTCGGCCAACTGGCGAAGAAGGGAACGGGAGCGCGGATATTCCGCTAGCGGCAGCAGATTGGCTGCTGTTACTTTCAATACCGAGCGCTGCGATTCTACTTCGAACTGGCGAATGGATTCCACCGTATCCCCAATAAATTCCACGCGTACGGGACGGTCGGCTTCGGCGGGAAAGACGTCAAAGATGCCGCCGCGGATGGAGTATTCGCCCACCATTTCCACAGGCTCGCGTTTTTCGTAACCGATGGTTTCGAGATGTTGCACCAGATCATCGAGCGGGATCTCTTCGCCGGTGCGCAGAACTAACGCGAGTTGGCGATAGAAGTCGGGCGACTCTGTCCGCAGCAATGCAGATGCGATAGGCGCAATGGTAATGGGGATGCGATGCGAAGAAAGACGCCACAAACCCACCGCTCGCTTCTCTTCGATTTCGTTATGTGGCGAGAGGCGCTGATGAGGCAATACGTCTAAGGCCGGGATCAGTTGCGGCGGCGGTAATTCGCGGCCTTCCAGCAGCATCTCGAAAAATACTTCGACGGCCGTCAGCAGCGATTCGGCTTCCTTGTTGCCGTCGACGATCACGAACAACGGTTTGTCGGTAGCCTGATAGAGCAGCACCAGATACAGCGCCTTTGCCGTTGTGACTAATCCGGAAACAGCATAGGGACCGCGCTCACCGCGGGTGAGTTGTTGCAGGAGTGCTTGAAAACTTTGCTGGCGAGCGGCGGATTGCAGCAGTTCGCGTGTGGCGGGATGTATCACGATCGATGTATCACGGTCTGCTGGCGAGCACCTGCTCGGCAATGTTGGTGGTGGAGAAGCCCGGTTCCAGGGCGAGTGTATGCACCACGCCGCCGGCGGCTTCCACTTCTTCGCGCCCAGCTACGAAGTGAACCCAGTCTGCGCCTTTCACCAGTACGTCCGGCAGAACCGCGGCAATCATTTCGCGCGGTGTGTCTTCATCGAACAGCGTGACCGCGTCCACCGCTTCGAGCTCCAAAGCAAGAGCGGCACGCGTTTGTTCGTCAAAGAAAGGACGCATAGGGCCTTTGATGCGCTGCACGCTGGCATCAGTGTTCAGTGCGAGAATCAGCACGTCACCAAGTGAACGCGCGCGGTCGAGCGTCCGAATATGGCCCGGATGCAAAATGTCGTAACAGCCATTGGTAAGAACAACCTTCTTCCCTTCGGCTTTCCAGGCCTGTCGTTGCGTTACCAGTTGCGCGCGGGTATATATCTTGCTCATTCCCGAAACCATTTTACGATTTAACGTGCAGAAGGTTTGCTACCATTCTGCAAAGTGATGGAACAATCCAAAATCACGAAAACTAAATTCATCTTGGGCGCTTTGGGTCTGGGTTTCGTTTTTTCCTGCAGCGGGCCTCCGAAACCAACCACACCGGCTCTTACACCGGAGCTGGCCGCGCAGCTTTTGAACTATGATGAACGCGCTCAAAATTTTATCGCGCACGTGAGAAAGCAGAATCCTGCTTGTGAGTTCAGCTTGACGCTGCCTGACCAAGTTCCGCCACTCACACAGATCGATTTGGGCCACATTGTGCAATGTTCAGGGCGCCCTGCGCCGCTGGAGTTTGATGCAAGCGCGACGTTCCTCTATGATCCGGCTACTGGCAAATGGGCGTTGAAGCGCTTCTCTAGCTAACAGCTTTCGTGCGGCGCGCCTGCCAGTCTTCATTCTTGAGAATGTCCGGTGCGGCTTCAATTAAGCGCGGCAATAGATTGAAGACGGCGGTAGAGGTCCAAGGTTTGCCGCTCCGAGTGGCGAATCCGCGACTGTTCAATTCCGCGGCAATATGAGACACGCCCTTTTCGACGACGATTAATTCCAAAATCGTCTGTAGAACCTCTACTTCTTCGGGCTGGGGCTGGAGACGTGCCGTATCGGGCACCACCGCAATGCCGTAGGGTGCAGGCATTCCGTCCTGCGACTCGTCCTCTCCTGGGCGCTGCCATTCAATGGCTTTCAATGTCCAGCCGGCAGCTGTGCGGCTTTGAAAATAGTCGAGCGACACGGGGCTGTCAATTTCATCTCGGAGTTGGCGCATTATAGATCTCCTACCGGTGAGAACACGCAATTGGATGGCCACTTAATATTGCCGTACCGGTTGCGTGGACACTTGCATCTCACGCCGGTTTTGCGAAATGCCGTCCCACATTTGAGACGGTGCCAGCGTCACGCACGCGCCTCGGAATGATAGATTAGGCCCTGAATGCCAAGAATAAGAAAAAGCCCGTTGATCATTGGGCTTGCAACACTATTTACCTTCTCGCCGACAACCTCCATTGGCCAGGAATCACTCGCAAAATACCTGGATGCGCACTTATCTTCGGAAGACCGGGCCGCTGATTTGGTGTCGCGCTTGACCCTTGATGAAAAAGTTCGCCAAATGCAAAATGCCGCGCCTGCGATTCCGCGCCTTAGCATTCCCGCGTATGAGTGGTGGAACGAAGGATTGCATGGTGTGGCGCGTGCTGGTCTGGCCACAGTGTTTCCGCAAACCATTGGTCTGGCCGCTACTTGGGATACGCAACTGGAACAACGAATTGCCGACACCATCTCCACCGAGGCACGCGCGAAATACAATGACGCGATCAGGCACGATAGCCATCAGCGTTATCAGGGCCTCACGTTTTGGTCGCCGAACATCAATATTTTTCGCGATCCGCGTTGGGGCCGCGGACAAGAAACGTTTGGCGAAGATCCTTATCTTACGTCAGAAATGGCGCTGGCGTTCATTCACGGCATGCAAGGCAATGATCCGAAATATTTCAAAACGATAGCGACGTCGAAACACTTTGCAGTTCACAGCGGCCCCGAAGTGTCTCGCCATTCGTTCGACGTGCATGTGAGCAAAGAAGATCTGGAAGAAACGTATCTGTATGCTTTTCGCAAGACGCTGTCTGCCGGCGGTGCTTATTCGGTGATGTGTGCCTACAATCGCGTGGACGGCGCACCTGCGTGTGCCAGTGACTTCTTGCTCAAAGATAAGCTACGCACCGAGTGGCAGTTTCCCGGCTACGTTGTGAGCGATTGCGGCGCGGTGGGCGACATTTTTCATGGCCACAAATATACGTCCTCCTTAGCGGAAGCTTCTGCCAAGGCCGTGAAAGCAGGTACCGACTTGACCTGCGGGAACGAATACGTCTCGCTCGTGGAAGCGGTGCAGAAGCACTTCATTACGGAAGAGGAAATTGATCGAAGCGTGCGCCGTCTGTTTGTCGCGCGTTTCCGCTTGGGCATGTTTGATCCCCCGGCGAAGGTGCCGTACTCCAACATTGGCATGGATCAAGTAGCCAATGAGAGCCATCAGAAGCTGGCGCTCGAAGCGGCGGAGAAATCGATGGTTCTTCTAAAGAACGAGAATCACATTTTGCCGTTGACCAAGTTGCCGGCAAGCATTGCAGTGATTGGCCCGGCGTCTGATGATCCCGACGTCATGCTCGGCAATTATTACGGTACGCCGCGTCATCTCATTACGCCCCTGGCTGGCGTCCAAAACAAGTTCGGTCCGAAAACAAATGTGCGGTGGGCTCTGGGAAGCGTGTACGCGGTTTCGAGCACGGCGCTGATTCCGTCAAGCGCTCTTACGCCCACGGGCGGAGCACCAGGTGAGAATGGCGTGCTAGCCGAATACTTCGCCAATACGGATTTCAGCGGCCAACCTGTGTTGAAGCGAGCGGAGCCGCGCGGTTATTTCGTGTGGGCCATGCATGATCCCGCGGTGATGCAAGCGTTGCCCAGTCAGACGTTCGCTGTTCGCTGGAGCTTCGCGCTAAAGGTGCCTGTGAGCGGCGATTACCAGTTGGGCCTGGGGCGGCAGGAGTGCGATAGCTGCGTGGGTACGAACACCTGGCGGCTAACGCTGAATGGCGAAAAGCTTGTCGAAGATTCGCGGCGCGCCGCCGGTGGCCATCGAGTCATCAGCAAAAACGTTCATCTGGAGGCAGGGAAGGCGTATCCGGTTCGCGCCGAATATGTGCAGCAGGATGGTGGCTCCGGCGTAGAACTGATCTGGGCCCCGCCTGCCGATGCGGCTTTGACCGAAGCAGTAGAAACCGCCAAGCAGAGCGATGTGGCCATACTCTGTCTCGGCTTAAACTCGCGGCTGGAAGCGGAAGAGTCACCCACGCAGATTCCAGGCTTCGCGCATGGCGACCGCACCAGTATTGATCTTCCCGAACCCCAAGAAAAGTTGCTGAATGCCGTTCTCGATACCGGCAAGCCGGTGATTGTGGTGCTGCTCAATGGTAGCGCGCTAGCCGTGAACACTGCGCAGAAACGCGCGGCCGCTGTCCTCGAATCCTGGTACGGCGGGCAAGAAGGCGGCAAGGCCATTGCCAATACCTTAGCGGGCGACAACAATCCGGCGGGCCGTCTGCCCGTAACGTTTTACGCCTCTACCGATCAACTGCCGCCCTTTGACGACTACTCCATGCAGGGCCGCACCTACCGCTTCTTCACCGGTAAGCCGCTCTACCCGTTTGGCTACGGTTTGAGTTACTCCGCTTTTGAATATTCCAAACTCACAGTAAAGAATGCACCCGACGGTAAGCTGTGGGTTTCCGCGCGCGTGCGCAATACATCCGACATTGCCGGCGACGAAGTGGCGCAGTTATACGTCGGTTCTGAAAAGTCTACGCCTCGGCTGATGGGCTTCCGCCGGCTGCATTTCGGACCCGGCGAGACCAGTGTGGTGAGTTGGACCCTCGATCCTGCGGAGCTTCACGGTAATATTGTCACTGTGGCTGGCTCCCAACCGCACAATAGTAAGGGAGTTCAAGCTCAAATTGCTAAACACTGACATGCGTTGCGAGCTGGAATTCTTCAAGGGAGCAGAGCTGCACCTCTTATATATGGCTCGCCGCCTGCGAGAGGCGCTTGCCGTCGAGATGCTGTTGAGCCAAGCCGAAGTGGAGTATTTTGTCGAGCCCGGGCCGTATCAAGGCGGCTTGATTTTTACCCGCGAATTAACGGGTGCTTTCTTTTATGTTTTGCCCGCCGACATTCCGCGCGCCCGCGAAGTTCTAGTGCGCGGAAGGTACAAGCCTTACGATGAGACCGTGCATCACGGCGCTTGAGCTGTTTTAGGTTCGGAGTTGCGCAAGTGCTCGGCCATTTCTTCCGGTGCGGTGTCGGCTAAAAATACACCGTAGCCGGTTTCCATAGTGGCCAGGTATTTCAGCTTAGTCGCACTGCGCTGCAACGGAAGAAACTGAATGTGGAAATGATACGGCGCTTCTTTCTGCTGCAAGGGCGCTTGCTTCACGGCCATCATGAGCGGCAGCAAAAAGCCGTAAAGGCCGTCGTATTTACGGCGCATGATACTGATGATCTGCGCGAGCGAATCCAGTTCCTCGTTTGTTAAATCTAGCAAGGTGCGCACGTGCCGTCGCGCATAAATGACGGTCTCCGCTGGAAATCGTGCGGCGAACGGAACGAATGCGGCGAAGTGTTCGTTACTCGCTACAATCCGCTCCTCGCGCTTGAGTTCCTCTGTCAGCAAATCGCAGAACAAACAAGCGCCGTTGTGAGTGCGGCTATATTGGCTTGTCGATTCAATTTCTTTCTCAACCGTTGGACCTAAGAATGGAGTCGCATAAATTTGCCCGTGCGGATGCGGCATGGTCACCCCAACAGCTTCTCCACTATTTTCAAAAACATCAACCAAGGCAATCGCCGGATTCGCGGCATGCTCCCCGGTGCGGCGCGTCCAAACGTCAATGACCTTGCGCCAGTTTTCGACCGTCAACTTCGAAGGCGGCAGCGTATGTTCCGGCGAGTACAGAACCACATCGCAAGCGCCGCGTGGGCCGTTTTCTGCAAAGAGACCAGGCGCTTCGATGGGCGTAAAAGGATCTGCGTTCGGGCCGAAGCCGGGAAAATCATTCGGATAGAGGAAGACGTCATATTGGTCCGGCACTTTACCCGAACCTGGATCGAACGGACACCAGTTAGCCGGCATCTGTGGACGGTTCTGCCGATCGGTTGAAAACACAATCCACTGCTGAAGCACGGCGTGCCAACGGAGCTGATGCATGATTTGTCTATTGAGTGACTTGAATGGGGAAGGTCACCGTATTCGAAGGGATAGAGTTCTGTACCAGTTGCAACCGCGCCTCAGGCTTATTCGCAAAGTGCGCGGGCAAAGCGATAACCACTTCATACACGCCCACAGCGCCGCGCGGCAGCCGTGCAGAGACCACTTCCGCAGGTTCACCGTTGATCATGGCGTGGACAGGGAACGCTGCTTCGCTGCCCAAAAAGCCAAGGCCGTTCGCCCAGATGGTGATCTTTTCACCGGCTGTGGCAGGCTGATCCGGAGTGATGGGCGCTCCCTTAGCGGGGCCGCCGTCTTCAGGTTGTTCTCCACTCGCATGCAGGAGCAAGCCGTTGCGCGGTTCCATTTTGCCCACCGCGAAAATGCCCGGTGAAACCGAAGCGAAGTGAACCGCGGCCGCGCTCGACATCAGCACGGTTCCGCCATCGCGTAAGCTGCGAAGATACAGACTTCCTGAATTGCCCGCGCTCAAATCATAAGGAATCTGTGCTTGAATCTCATCCGGCGAAACCGAAACCAGCGGTAATGGTGCACCATTCAAATAAACTTGCACGCCCGCTAGTTGCGTGGGCAGCGGCCCATCGCTGGTGGAGTCAGCCGCTTCCGAATCGTTCGCCGCGCCGGCTGCATGAATCGTAACCAACGTGCCGGGTGCCAGCGCCGATGGCAGCAATGTGGCCGAATTCACAATGTCGTTTTCGGAAAGGTCCATGTCGCCAGTGGAAAACACCAGAATGCGGCGGTTCTCCGTATCGGCAACGAACAGATTCGTGCCATCCGATGCTAAGGCGGAAGGAGTGCCCACCGTGGCCGCGCCCGGTCCACTAGCGCTTTGCCCCAGCAGCACGTCCGCCGGTTGATTGTCCGCGCTGGGCAGTGCGTTCCAAATCAAAACCCGGTGTTGCGAAGCATCGCCCACAAAAAGCCGGCGGCCGTCATACGCAGCCGAAACTGGGTCCACAATGCTGTCTCCCAAAACCACGTCCGGTTGCAATTGACCGATGACCCCAGGGCGGGGCTGCGTAGACCGCCAGATCAAAACCCGATGGTTCGACGGATCTGCGATCACGACGATGCTGCCCACGACCGCCATAGCCGAAACGCCCCGCGTTACCGACTGGTTCACCACCGAAACGGGTGCCAATCCGCAAAGCGCGCACGGGTTCGACACATCGAACGCTAGAATGCGATTCATTTCCGCCGCATACAATTTGCCGCGCTCGAGCGAAAGTGCATTCGCACTGATACCCGCCTCGTGCGCCGAAAACGACGGCTGACCAATTACTGCCCGCGCCGCTTGGCCGGTGTGAAACTCGCTGCCTTGAACGAGGCCGGCGAGAGCGAGTGCTAGGCAAACTAGTCGCATGGGAAAGTCCTCTTAATAGCTTACTGCGTTGGGGGTTCGCGGAGTGCTTCCGCCCGGCACCGCGAAATCGCAGGTTGTTGTCATCAGTTCAGATCCGCCGGTTCCATAGCTCCGTGACGAATGGTGAGGACCAGAACCAGCTTCTTCACTTCATTGATCTCATAAATTGCGCGGTAAATGTGGGGTTTCTTGCCATAAAGAAGATGGCGAATCGAACGACCGGCCTTCTTACTTTCAGGAGCAATTGGGCAGCGGAGCGGGTGAAACTCCAGGGTGTCAAGGGCTTTCTCAAGTCCGTTAAACCAACGAGCTGCTGCCGTTGACTCGGCGGCATTCTTTGCCAGCNNAGCTACTGCCGTTGACTAGGCGGAATTCTTTGCCAGATAGATATCAACAAGATCGCTTTGGGCCCGGTTGGTTAATTCAACGAGGTATGTCATACCGCCTACGGATCTCGTTAAACACTTCCCGAGCCGGACGGCTGCGACCGTTAGCTACATCACTAAGCCCTTGGCGGATTGCCTCATGCACATCGGCCTTGGCCACAATGTCGAGCAATCGTTGATAGGCTTCAGCATCCTGAACAATCGCCTCGGCTTTCCCTTTGACGGTCAAGACGACAGGTCGCTTACTCTTCTTGAGCTGTTTCATGAAATCGCTCGAGCGGCGACGAAATGTCGTCAGTGATTGAATGTCTTTGGTAATGTCCAGCATCAGGAACCTCTTTAATCGTACAGCACCTTTTTAGGTGCCAGCCGGAACCAGCTTTTCTGCCCGATGATGCTTTTCGTGAAACAACTACTTCTTTTTCCTCTTATAAATCGCTGTCACCCTCGTCGTAATCCCGCCGCGCGCCGCGAAATCCCCATGCACTTCCGCCTCTACCGGGTCCGTCGCCTTCACCACATCTTCCAGAAAACGGTTCACCACGTTCTCTTGAAAAATCCCCAAGTTCCGATACGCCAGCGTGTACATCTTCAAACTCTTCAGTTCCAAACACCGTTTATTCGGCGTATAAACCAGCGTCAA
>PMQB01000253.1 GCA_003169195.1 Bryobacterales bacterium | reverse complement strand
TGTCGGAGTTCGGCCGCACCGCACGCGAAAACGGCAACCGCGGTACCGACCACGGCCATGCCAACGTAATGTTCGCTTTAGGCGGTCACATTCACGGCGGTCGTGTTTACGGCGAGTGGCCCGGCTTGCAGCCTGAACAACTTTATGAAGGCCGCGATCTCAATGTCACAACTGACTTCCGCACAGTGCTGGGCGAATTGGTGGCAGGCCAACTCGGCAACCATGACTTAGCGCACGTATTCCCAGGCTTCGAACGCACGAAACCAGCCGGGCTGCTGGCCTAGCTATTGAACAAACTCATACCCCGGCTTTAATACACACCGAAACAGCTTGTTACCGTTCGATGGAACCTGCACGCTGCAAGTCGCCCACGAAACAAGTAGATCCGGCCCCAACGGTGACACAATCATCTGGCCTCCGAAATTCGCTTCAATGCTCGGCCCCTCTGAATCAGGCGGTAACGAAAAGTTCATCGTCTCATTCACAATGAAGGGGTAAGAATAGCGCACGGTGTCCGTTACCGTCGTTCGTGTCACATCGGCCTCCACCAAAAAATCGGCGGTGTCCGACCAGTTCAACACAGTCACTTTGATCTTGCGAGCAGGCTTTGTTAGCTCGTCTGTCTCAACCTTGGTGAACGGACACGGCCCCGCAATGCAAGATACACGTATATTCTGAAACTCGTTTCGCGCCTCCGCTTCAAGAGCGAGTGTATTGCGGACGGCTCTCCATTTGCCATCGGGCGAGCATGTCTCCTGGCCTCGGCACGGCTGATTCCCTCGATTCGGCACTTCGAACTGTTTCGCCAGCGTTCCAACTCCGATCGTCGTGTGATTCTTTAGCAGATATCGCACCCGTGCGTCTTTAATAGCGACACCATTTGACACCTCCTTGCCACTGGCGAGAATACGAACGGGCTCGCTGACGTTCGGCTCTAAACGAATGACAAACAGTTGATTCACGGGCATTCGCGTTCTGATCTCGAGCGGCTTGTAATCCGGATGTTCAAAACGCAGCGTGATCACTCGTCCGGCGTAAACGCGCGGGCGAATCGATAAACTGAAAAGACCGGAAGCGCTAGACTCGCCACTCACCTCCGCAGATCCACTCATCGCTGTCACCTTGACATTCGCCAACGGCGTCTGTTTTGTAGGATCGCTATCTTGCCTGACCACCGCGCCTACCAGGGCCACCGGGGAGAGCAGCGTCTTCAACGAATTGAGTTCCTCCTCACGCATCATCACTGCGGCGATTACGAGTAACGTAACTCCGATAAATCCCAGAAACAATAGTATTCGCCTACGCCTCTGGCTCACACTTTCTTCAGTTTGCTGATCTGTTGTTAGATTGCTGTCCCTTGACACGTCTGACCATATAATGGACGCTTTTCCTCGAAAGCTCGCACTCTTTTCCCGTCGCCAGTTCCTATTGATGTCCGCACAAGCAGCCTCCCTTTCTACTGCTCGAACAACTACTAACTCCCTTTCCCCCGAAGACGATGCATTTCTCGAACAACTCGAAAGAGCCAACTTCCGCTTTTTCTGGGAACAAGCCGATCCCGAAAGCGGCCTAGTCAAAGATCGCTGTAATGTTCGTTCCACCGATAACAGCGTCGTGGCCAGCATTGCATCCACTGGATTTGGCCTCACCGCTCTATGCATCGGCCAACAGCGCGGCTATGTGTCTATGGCCGATGCGCGCCACCGCGTTCTCACTACCTTGCGGTTTCTCTGGCAAGTGATGCCCAATCATCGCGGCTTCTTCTTCCACTTCGCCAATATCAAAAGCGGCGAGCGCATCTGGGACTCCGAAGTGTCGTCCATTGACACAGCCATGTTGGTCTGCGGCGTCCTCACCTGCCGCCAGCATTTTGGCCACTCCGAAATCGAATATCTCGCCCACGACATTTTGAATCGCATCGAATGGAACTGGCTCTCGGAAGACACCACTCTGCTGCAGCATGGCTGGGTTCCCGGCGGCGGATTTCTCCCTTATCGCTGGGATTACTACAGTGAGCTCATGATGATGTACCTGTTGGGCATGGGGTCATCATCCAACGCACTTCCACCCGATGCATGGCACGCCTGGAAGCGAATCACTTTCGATTACGAAGGCCTCCGCTACATTGGCTCGTACGCGCCCCTTTTCATTCATCAATACAGCCAGGCTTGGTTTGACCTCCGCGACAAACGCGACCGCTACGCCAACTATTTTGAGAACTCTACCGTGGCTACCGAAGCGCATCGCCGCTTTTGTCTCGAGTTAGCGAAGCAGTTTCCTGATTACAGCGAAGATCTCTGGGGTATCACCGCCTCCGATTCCGCGCATGGCTATGTCAATTGGGGCGGTCCTCCTGAAGTGGGGCCCATCGATGGCACCGTTGTCCCAAGCGCCGCTGCCGGCTCACTGCCGTTTCTACCCGCCCCCACGCTACGCGTCTTGAAGAACATGAAACAACGCTATGGCGATCACTGCTGGAGTCAGTATGGATTCGTGAACGCCTTCAATCCACTGATCAACTGGTACGACCACGATGTGGTCGGCATCGACACTGGAATCACCATGCTCATGGCCGAGAATCTGCGCACTGGCTTTGTCTGGGAAACCTTCATGAAAAACCCTGAAGCTCAAAGAGGCCTCGAACGTGCCGGTTTCACTAACAGTGCGAATACAAAGTAGCACTGCATCTTGGAAGTGGGAGTTCCTACCGCCGCGCCGAAAAGAAATAGCGCCCGTGCCCGAACTCTTTATCCACACTCAAATCAATGGCCGAGTGTACTTCGATACTACGGAACCCGGCAAATTGCAGCGCCTGAACAATGTCCTGCTTCTCATAACAGCGCTCTTCTACAATGCTTTGGCGCCGCTGCCAGCATTCGGATGAGCCACTCTGGGTAAACCAGATCAATTCGGTGTGAGCCGTATGCGTCACCGGGTCATACAAGCCGCGCGACAGTCCCACCGCGTTGTGGCGAATATTGACCGTCCATTGATGTAAATCCAGCGAATATGCTTCTTCCAGATTCATGTCAAACACAAACAGCCCGCCGTTGCCCAACGTTCCATGCACACCGCTAAACACCGCATGCAAATCTTCCAGCGTCAACATATGATTCAACGAATCGAACGTCGAAAGCGCCCCGGCAAACGGCCCTTGCAACTCCAGGTGCCGTACATCCTGCACAAAAAACTCCACCTGCGGTAAGTCACGCTGGGCGATGGCAACCAACGCCGCCGAACTATCCACGCCGGTCACTTGAAAGCCGCGCTTCACCAAATCGGTCGTGACATGGCCCGAGCCGCAACACACATCCAGCACCCGCGCCTTCGGTTCTATCCGGCAAAAAAACAATCGCTCCAATGCAGGCAAAGCGGCCGGCATATAGGAGTTCGCCCACAGCGCGTGGTACATGGCGGCAATCTCGTCGTAATCAGATCCAGACATCTTGCGGAGTATTACCTATTTATGCACGCCCGATAGAATGAACTGGGTTTCTTATGCACGTCAAAGAATTGTTCGATCTCTCCGGACGCGTCGCCATCATCACCGGCGGATCAGTCGGCCTCGGTCGCCAAATGGCAGAAGCGCTCTCCGAAGCAGGCGCCAAACTCACCCTCTGTGCGCGCAACAAAGAGCGCTGTGATCTGGCGGCCGCCGAATTGCAAGCCGCGGGCGCGTGCGTCCTATCCCTGGGATGCGACGTGAAAAAACCCGAAAGCATCCAAAGTGTGGTCCACCAAACCGTAGCCCGCTTCGGCCACATCGATATTCTCATCAACAACGCTGGCACATCCTGGGGCGCCCCCGTCGAAGAAATGAAACTCGAACAGTGGAACAAAGTCATGGACACCAACATGACCGGCGCGTTCCTCTTCTGCCAGGCCGTCGGCAGAGTGATGGTACCTCAAAACAGCGGCAAGATTATCAACATCGCGTCCGTTGCCGGCCTGCGCGGTTCGCCGCCTGATTTCCAAGCCATCGGCTACCAAGCCAGCAAAGGCGCTCTCATCGCCTTCACCAAAGATCTCGCCTGTAAGTGGGCCATGCACAATATCAACGTCAATGCCATCGCGCCTGGATGGTTCCCTACGAACATGTCGGGCGCAGTCATCGGCCGTGATCCGGAGGGATTGAAACAGCGCATTCCGCTCCACCGTTTTGGCAGCGACCAAGATCTCAAGGGCGCAGCGGTCTTCCTTGCCTCACACGCCTCCGACTACGTCACTGGCCACACACTCGTGGTCGACGGTGGACAGATTGCCTGGTGATGCCATGCGCCAAGGCGAAGAACTGAACAGCGAAGCGCTCTCGCAGTATCTGAGCGACAAAGTGCCGGGTGCAGAGAACGGCTTCACCATCACCCAATTTTCCAGTGGCCACTCCAATCTCACCTATCTGCTCACTGGTTCTCATGAATACGTCCTGAGGCGCGGCCCACTCGGCCCTGTTCCTCCCAAAGCCCACGACATGGCGCGCGAGTATCGAGTTCTGGAAGCCATCCATCCCCAGTTCCCCGAAGCCCCTCGCGTCTTTCATCTATGCGAGGATCAGTCCGTCATCGGCGCAGTCTTCTTTCTCATGCAGCGCCGCCACGGCTTAGTGCTGCACGATGTCATTCCCCCTGCGGTTGCACAAATTCCCGATTACCCTGCGCACATCAGCGAAGCCTTCATCCAATGCCTGGTTCGCCTTCACGCCATAGACGTCGCCCAAACCGGCCTACTCGCATTGGGCAAGCCCGACGGCTTTCTCGAACGCCAAGTGCAAGGCTGGGCCGACCGCTGGCAGCGGGCCAAAACTGAGGAAGTCGCCACCATGGATAACGTCATCTGCTGGCTGCGCGAAAAGCGCCCCGTATCCGGCACGCCGACTCTCGTCCACAACGATTACAAGCTCGATAACGTCATGCTACCCCTCGGAAATGTTGATCGCATCGAGGCCGTATTAGATTGGGAGATGACCACTGTCGGAGATCCGCTCGCCGACCTCGGACTCACTCTCTGTTACTGGGCCTGGGCCCACTCCATCAGTGCCCAGCCAGGCTGGCACACCCGCGAACAGTTTGTCAATCGCTACGCCGAACTCAGTGGACGGGATGTCTCGAAGGTCAACTATTACGAGGTCCTCGGCATTTTTAAACTCGCCGTCATACTCCAACAGATCTATTTCCGCTTCCGCCGCGGTCAAACCACCGACAAACGCTTCGAAGGCTTCGGTACCCGCGTGCAAGCTCTGGCGCAGATGGCCACGAGCCTTGTGGAGCAAAACGGTTGAGTACCGTCTATCTCATTCGCCATGGCCAGGCCGGCACACGTGACTCCTATGACTCACTCTCGGAGTTAGGCCAGACGCAAGCACGCCTCCTTGGTGAGTACTGTGTTTCCCAGAAACTCGCATTCAATACAATCATCGCCGGCTCTCTCCATCGCCAACAACAAACCGCCCAGAGATTTGTCGAGGCCTATGCCGGCGCCCACATCGCCGTACCTCCCATCGTGACCGATCCCAACTGGGACGAATTCGATCTCACTCGCGTCTATCGCGAAATCGCCCCGCAACTTTGCGCCGAAGATCAAGACTTCGCCAGCGACTACGCGGCCATGAAACAGCAAATCCGCGCCAGTGCCAGTTCGTCATCCGCGCGCATTCATCGCGAATGGCATCCCTGTGATTCGCAAGTAGTGCAAGCCTGGATGAGTGGCCGCTATCACGAAGAAGGTGAAACCTGGCAACAGTTCCACGACCGCATCGCAGGCTGTGTTGCGCGCATCCGCCAATTCCCCAATGACCATCTGATCGCCATCTTTACCTCCGCAACGCCCATCGGCATCTGGGGCGGCCTCGCTATGGACATCTTCGATCAGCGGAGCGTTCGCCTCGCCGGTGTCGTCCAAAATTCTTCTTACACCGTCTTCCGCCTTCGCCCCGAAACCCTCCGGCTCTTCACCTTCAACGCTACCCCGCACTTACTCGACCCTGCTTTCCGTACTCACCGCTAACGAGCGATCCTACGCAAGCACCGAAGCAGAGCAGCGAGCGTAAACGGCCTAATCTTTCACAGTGCAGTTCCGATGGCAGGTCAACATTTCCCTATGGGAACGCCGGCGGTGGCATCCGTCGCTTGGATGCCTGCTCAAACGCAAACGCGAGGCCCAACAATTTCGGCTCGCTACAAGCCATGCCCGAGAACGCCACCCCAAACGGCATAGGCTTCGCATCAAACCCCACTGGAAACGGCGGAGTGGGCGCGTTCGGCACCATGCCAAACGGCACCAACACAGTCGGATAACCAGGCTTAGCCAGAATAGCCGCTCCGCTCGCACCAGGAAACAGAAAGGCATCCAAATGATACGTCTTCATCGCCTCGTCAATTCCGTGCGTCGCAGCTAAATCCAAGTCCTTCGCGCGGTCTGCCTCATATTTTGCGCGGTCGGTCTGCAAGTCGATCTCATCCGAAATATCCAAGTTGGATTGGCCGAAGCGAATGGCGCCTCCTCCGATGTGCGTGATGTTCCATATGCGTAACTCCGTTAGCGTCTTGACCGGCGCGGCCGGACCCAGCGTATCCAGAAAGTGATTGAAATCGCGCTTCATGCCATATTTCAAAACCGAAGAGCAATTAGCGTCCTTACCCTTTTCCCCAGTGATGCCGCCGCACTGATTCCAGTGCAAAAAGTTGTGATCCGCATTGGGCTCGAGAATACTCGGTATGTTGGCTGGGTCGACAATCTCCGCACCCTGCTGCTTCAAAATGTCAATCGCTTCGTTCATCACCCGCAATTGCTCAGGCGTCAAACCCTGACCACCACCGCCTCCACCACCCCCGAACCCTCCGATTGTCGGCGTTGGCGCGCCCGCCGGCGGCGTGACCTTCTCATAAAAAAACGCGCGCGGAATGCCGATGCGTGCTCCCTTCAGTGCGTCCGTCTTCAAGAAGGGCGTGTAGTCTCGCCCCGCCGGCGGCGTGCAAATCTTAGTAGCTGGGTCATTCGGATCAGGCGATTCACTCTCCAGCGCTCCCAGCAGAATCGCCGCGTCAGTCACGCTCTTCGCCATCGGCCCCGCCGTATCTTGGTCGGCCGTAATCGGAATCACGCCATAGCGGCTAATGCGCCCCACGGTCGGCTTCACAGCCGCCAGCATGTTCTGATTGGAGGGACTCAAAATGGAACCGGAGGTTTCGCTGCCGATATTCGCGGCCCAAAAATTCGCTGCCGTGCCAGCGCCGGAACTCGATCCGCCTGTTTGCAGAGCGGGCCGCCCATCCGCCGTTCCCGGCCTCGGATCGCGCCGCGGATCATAAGGATTGTACGCAAACCCGCGCATGCCATTGTAATTGCCAGGCATCGGCGTGGGCGCGCCTGCGACCCAGTTAGCTAACTCCGAAAGCGTCGTCTTGGCGATGATCACCGCACCGGCTTCGCGCAGGTTTTTCACCAGCGTCGCGTCATAGGGCGGAAGCAGATTTTCAAAAGCCAGCGCGCCGCCGGTGGTGACGATATCGTGTGTCAGAACGTTGTCCTTCAGCGCAATCGGAATGCCATGCAGCGGACCCCGCAAATGTCCCGCCGCCCGCTCCCGATCCCGGTCCGCCGCTTCCGCTAACGCATTGGGATTCACTGTAACAATCGCGTGCAGCTTGTCTTCATAAAGGCCAATGCGCACCAGATATTGCGTCACTAACTCGCGCGAAGTCACGCGCCCTTCCTGCATCGCTTTCTGCATGTCGGGTATGCCTGCCTCCACCACACTGAAGGGCGGCGGTGGTGGAGACGGCGGTTGAGCTCTTACCGCCTTGTGCTTTTTTCCTTGGCCAAAACTTGCTGTTGAGGCAAGTAGCAGGAGTGTGCTGCAAAGAAGACACCGAGAGTAAGTTTTCATGAAGGGTCGTTTCCAAAAGAGAATCGTAATTTGCCGCGAACTGGCACGCGCCTCCTGCGCACCCGCCGACCTGAATTTCCCAAACATCGAACTGGTCTGCGTCACGCAGGGATTATGGAATTGTCTATCGTGAGTAGGGCAAACTTTAGCAGCTACTCCAACCTGTACGTTGGGCCGATAGCGGATAGCCCAGAATTATAACAGACATTTCAGCTTCGTCAACGGATGTATGATTATGTACGAATGAGGCTTGGAACAAAAAAGATTCTACTGCTTGCGATGCTTTTCGGAGCGCTCGGCTCATGTGCAGAGTTAGTTGCCAACCCGACATATCAGAAGAAGTGTGCCGGGTGCCATGGACCCAACGCCGAGGGCAAAGCCGTTTTGATGATTAAGACAACGCCCCTGAATCAGGCGGCAGCGAAGAGCGATGCCGAACTGACCTACATCATCGGCAATGGAATTCCGAAGACCAAGATGAAGGGTTTTGGAGGTAAGTTGAGTGCTGAACAGATCCCGAACCTCGTGTCCGAAATCAAGGTCTTGAAGTAAGTTTAGCTGCCGTAGCCCCCGTAATACCGCACCACCCACTCCGCCACACNNACCCCCACCCTCCACCTCCACTGTAACTCCGTAAACCGCCTCCACCCCGCCCTCCACATCCTTCACCCCATACAACGCAAACCGACTCCGAATCCGCGCCCCCACCCTGACCGGCGCCGGAAACCTCACCCGGTTCAACCCGTAATTCACCGCCATCCGCAACCCCTCTATCTCCACCGCCTCTCTCATAAACTGGCTCAGCAAACTCAGCGTCAAAAACCCATGCGCAATCGTCGCCCCATACGGTGACTCCTT
>PMQB01000141.1 GCA_003169195.1 Bryobacterales bacterium | reverse complement strand
AAAGAGAAAGCGACATCATCGTGAAAATCTCGAGGCCATACTTAGAGTTCAGCGTTACGGACTGAGCACCTCGCGGACGGGAGAAGTTTCGTTCATCGGCGAAACTATATTCATATGCAGGAAGCCGTCAAACTCATCCAATCGCGTTCCCCGCTTCGACCCAAAATCGGCCTTGTTCTGGGTAGCGGCCTTGGTGCCTTTGCGCAGTCGCTTGAGCGCGCCACTCGCATCCCTTATCGCGACATACCCGGGCTGCCGACGTCCACCGCGATCGGGCATGCGGGTGAACTTGTCCTCGGCTCCCTCGGGACCAATGGGCAAGCTGTCGACCTCGCCGTCATGTCCGGGCGCTTCCATCTGTACGAAGGCTACACACCGCAGCAAGTTGTCGCGGGCATTCGTCTTTTCAAAGCAATGGGCATTAACCGCCTCGTGCTTACCAACGCAGCCGGCGGCATTGATGTTAGCTACGGCCGCGGCGCGCTGGTTCTTATCAGTGACCAAATCAACCTGCAAGGCGTCAACCCGCTGTGCGGCCCCAATGACAACGCCCTTGGCCCGCGGTTCCCTGATATGACCGAAGCCTATTCCATCCGTTTGCGTGCGATCGCTGCGTCCACTGGGGCGGAACTTGGCATTACCTTGCGCGAAGGTGTTTACGCCGGTCTGCTTGGCCCTTGCTATGAAACGCCCGCGGAAATACGATTCCTTAAGACGATTGGCGCTGACCTTGTGGGCATGTCCACGGTGGCGGAAGCCATCGCCGCCAGCCACATGAAAATGGAGGTGCTCGGCATCTCGTGCGTTACCAATCTTGCCGCCGGTCTCAGTGGAGAAAAGCTGGATCAGGACGAAGTTCTGGAAATCGGCCGGCAAGTTTCCGGCACGTTCCTCAAACTGCTCAGCGCGGTGCTGCCAAGGCTCAACAATCTGTGAGTCCGATTCTCGTTCTGTTCGACATTGACGGTACGCTTATGCGTGGCGCGGGCACACACCACAAAGAAGCGCTGCTGGAAGGCGTTCGACGCGTCACCGGACACGAGGCCAGCTTCGACGGTATCGATACGGCGGGCAAACTCGACATGGATCTCATCGCGGCTCTGCTCCGCGAGACGCCGCAAACTCTGGAAATATTAAGAGCGGTCGCCCGCGAGAGCGAAATTGCCTATACGAAAAACTGCACGCATGATCTGAGCCCGTTTGTTTTGCGCGGCGCGCGCGAGTTGATCGAAGAACTCAATCGCCGCAACGCCGCCATCGCCTTGGTTACCGGCAACCTTAGCGCCATCGGCTGGCGCAAAATAGAACTCGCGCGTTTGAAGCACTTCTTCCACTGCGGCGCATTTTCTGAAGACGGCAGTACGCGCGCCGAACTCGCGCATCTGGCGACCAAGCGTGCCCGCCAACAGAATCACGCCGCCTCCGGCTGCCGCGTCTTTCTGATCGGCGATCACAGGAATGACATTGAGGCCGCGAAAGCTAACGGTATTCGTTCCATCGCCGTCGCCACTGGCCCTATGCCGGCTGCTGAACTGCGCACGTTCGAGCCCGATGTCTTTCTCGAATCACTGGCCGATCTAGACGTGAATCTGCTGTTTTCCTAAGCGCTCATGCCATGATGAGCAGATAACGAAATGCGTGTTCAGGTGGTGGATTCTCATACGGGTGGTGAGCCCACACGGCTCGTCATTTCCGGCGGCCCCGATCTAGGCGGCGGCAGCGTGCGTGATCGTCTCGCGCGCTTCCGGCAATCGCACGATCGGTTCCGTTCCGGCGTTGTGAATGAACCGCGCGGCAATGATGCCATCGTCGGCGCACTCCTGTGTGAACCGGTCGATCCCACCTGTCAAACGGGCGTCATCTTCTTTAACAACGTTGGCTATCTCGGCATGTGCGGCCATGGCACGATCGGCCTTGTTGCGACCCTCGCGCACCTCGGCAAGATTCAGCCCGGCACGCTCAACATCGAAACACCCGTCGGGGTCGTGAGCGCTGAATCGCATGGCGCGGGCTTCGCCACGGTACGCAATATCCCGGCTTATCGCCACGCCAAAGATGTGACTGTGACCGTCGAGGGCCACGGCCCCGTCACGGGAGACGTCGCCTGGGGCGGCAACTGGTTCTATCTCACCAAAGGCGAGAGCCCCATCGAGCTATCTCTGCGGAATTTGGAAGAACTCACGAGCCTGACTTGGCGTATTCGCCAGGCGCTTGTCCGCGAAAACGTAACGGGCAAAGACGGCGGAGAGATCGATCACATTGAACTGTTCTCCAAACCCAAAGACAGCACTGCACACAGCCGCAACTTTGTTCTGTGCCCCGGCAAGAGCTACGACCGCTCTCCTTGTGGCACTGGCACCAGTGCCAAGATGGCCTGCCTGTATGCTGATTCCCTGCTCCGCCCCGGCGACATTTGGCGTCAGGAAAGCATCACCGGTAGCATTTTCGAAGGCCACATTACCTTGCAAGGCAAACAGATTATTCCATTCGTGAAAGGCTCCGCCTTTGTCACAGCCCAATCCGAACTCGTCTTTGATGACCGCGACGATTTCTGTTGGGGCATACCTAACTGATTCATACACAAACCTATGTCCACTCCCACCCAACCCACAGCCTCCACCGATCGCGATTCCGGATTCATCCGCGAACTCGGCCTCTTCGATTCCGTCATGATCGTTGTTGGTGTCATGATCGGCTCCGGCATCTTTATCGTGTCGGCCGACATGGCGCGCAATGTTGGTAGCGCGGGCTGGCTACTGGGCGCGTGGCTTATCACGGCGGTCCTCACTGTCGCTGCTGCCCTATCCTATGGCGAACTCTCCGCGATGATGCCGCAAGCAGGCGGCATGTACGTTTACCTGCGGGAAGCATTCTCGCCCATCGTTGGCTTCCTCTATGGCTGGACTCTCTTCACTGTTATCCAAACCGGCACCATTGCCGCCGTCGCTGTCGCTTTTGCTCGTTTCACGGGAGTCTTGATTCCGACCATTGCCGAAGACCATTACCTCATTCCGCCCATACATCTCTCTAGCGGTTACGCGATCTCATTGTCTACCGGCCAACTCGTTGGCATCCTCGTCATCGCCCTGCTCACCTGGACGAACAGCCTCGGCGTTCGCTATGGCAAGATTCTCCAGAATCTGTTCACCTCCGCCAAAATCGCGTCTCTCGCCGGACTCATTTTACTGGGACTGATCTTCGCCAATCACGAAGCGCTGGCCGCCAACTTCGGCAATCTCTGGACTCCGCATGACGTCTCTCCGATCACCGCGACTCTAAACGCGTTTACGAGCTTCGGTCTGTTCGCTGCCGTTTGCGTTTCGCAATCGGGCTCACTCTTCGCCGCAGACTCGTGGCATGACATCACTTTTGCCGGAGGGGAAGTGAAGAATCCGCAAGTGACCATGCCGCGCGCCCTTGCCCTTGGCACCATTTGTGTCACTGGCTTATTCTTTCTCGCCAATGTCGCGTATCTTTGCGTCCTGCCACTCTCTGCCATACAACACGCGCCCTCCGACCGCGTGGCCACGGCCATGCTTCAGGTCATCTTCCCCGGTTTTGGCGCTGCTATCATGGCGCTCGCCATTATGGTTTCTACCTTTGGCTGCATCAATGGCCTCGTCCTCGCCGGCCCGCGTGTGAGTTACTCCATGGCGCAAGACGGCATGTTTCCAAAGGTTGCAGGCATTCTCAACAAAGCGCATGTGCCCGCGTGGTCTCTTTGGATTCAAGGGATCTGGTCCGCGGTGTTAGTGCTGCCTCGCACCGTGAAACCAGACGGCACCTACGGTAACCTTTACAGCAACTTACTCGATTGGGTCATCTCTGCGGCATTGCTCTTTTACGTACTGGCGATCGCCGGCGTGATCCGGCTGCGCATTACTCGGCCCAATGCCGACCGACCCTTCAAGACTCCTGGTTATCCGATTGTCCCGCTGCTCTACATAGTAAGCGGCATCGCTATTCTTTATTGCCTGTTCGCCTACCGCGCGTCTACCACTTGGCCCGGCTTGGTGATTGTGATTTGTGGCGTGCCCGTTTACTATCTGATGAAGTCGCGCCAATCCCGCAGTGCGTAATCTGAGCCAGTATCGTTCGCTTTGAGGTCGCAATTTGCGACCTCAAACGCTCGTGTTTACCCGCATTCAGGATAATCGTATGCGCTTTCCGACTTGTTGGGAGCCACTACGATCAAGAGGCAGCTTGCCTCGAAGGTGAGCCGCAACAAGAAACGCTTTCCTAAAGATTTCATGTTCCGTCGCTCGGCGCGAGAGACGGTATGTTTGAGGTCGCAAATTGCGACTTCAAACGTCGGCCGCGGCGGCCGTAGGCATCGTCCCTATGCCTTCACCGAGCTCGGAGTTTCGATGCTCTCTTGGGTCTTGAACAGCGACCGCGCCATTGAAGTGAACATTGCCATAATGCGGACCTTTACCGGCCTTCGTGAAATGTTATCGACACACCGCGAACTCGACCATATGCGTGCGCAACAGAAACAGCATACGCATCAAATCCAGGCAATCTTCGAAGCGATTCAACGCATTATTGACGCTCCTGTCGAAATCGACCCGAAGCGCCGCATTGGCTTTCCCACCGGTTCCAGTCGAAATTCTTTGTAGTCCGTCCGTTCGCCCCTCCCTTTTGTTTGAGGTCGCAAATTGCGACCTCAAAGATTGAACTCCTCGCTCCGCAAAAAGAAGCCTTGACAAACTTCCATACTTCGACAATAGTAGAATCATGGAACGAAGCCGGTCTAAAATCGATCTCCAAGTTCCCCGCTTCGCCGATATGCTCTCGGCCATGGGTACCGAGCCGCGCCTGCGCATCATGCGGCTGTTGCTCTCTGCTCACCCCGAAGGCATGATTCCTTCCGAGATTAGTTCGGAGCTCGACATCCCGCCCTCAAGCCTGTCCCACCATCTCGACAAGCTGAAAAACGAAACCCTCATCAGCGTCCGTCGCGATAGTAAATTCCTCTGGTACACCGCCAACACAGAGGCTCTCCAGGAACTGCTCCAGTTCCTCTACGCCGAATGCTGTACCCGCAACAAGGCGGTCAAACCCGAATGTATTGTAGAGGTCTGCAAAAAATGAGCATCAAACAAGCCGTCCAGGAAAAGTATGGTGAGGCCGCGCGCCGCGTCACTAAAGGCGAGGGCCTGCCCGCCAATTGCTGCGCCGAAGTGAGCTGTTGCTCCGGATCAGCCGCGTCTTCGTGCGATCCGATCACGTCGAACCTGTACGATGACACCCAGCAAGGCGACATCCCGGAGAAAGCACTCAAAGCCTCGCTCGGCTGCGGCAATCCCACCGCGCTCGCCCAACTGGCTCCAGGCGAAATCGTTCTCGATCTGGGTTCGGGCGGCGGTATCGACGTCATCCTCTCTGGTAAACGCGTCGGCCCCAAAGGTCGTGCCTATGGCCTGGACATGACTGACGACATGCTCGCCCTCGCCAACGAAAACAAGCAGAAGGCAGGCATCGAAAACGTTGAGTTCCTCAAGGGTGAAATCGAGAACATCCCGCTGCCCGAAGGCATGGTGGATGTCATCATTTCCAACTGCGTCATCAATCTCTCGGGCGATAAAGACCGCGTTCTTTCTGAGGCGTTTCGTGTTTTAAAACCAGGCGGCCGACTCGCCGTCTCAGACGTTGTTGTTCGAGGGGAAGTGCCCGATAGCGTTCGCCAGAGCATGCTGCTGTGGGTTGGCTGCATCGCCGGTGCTTTGCAGGAAACTGAATACCGAAGCAAACTCACTGCCGCAGGCTTCGAAGATATCGAGGTCGAAGTGACGCGCGTTTACAACATTGAAGACGCTCGTTCTTTCTTATCAACCGAGGGGATTGACGTCGACAAGATCGCCCCGCTGGTCCAGGACAAATTTGTCAGCGCCTTCATTCGCGCCAAGAAACCTGACCAAACCTGCTGCAGCGCCGACTGCGCTTGTCATAACAAGTAAATGCGCAAACTGACCGCCGAAGCCTTGGGCACCGCTCTTCTGTTGGCCGCCGTTGTTGGTTCTGGCATCATGGGAGATCGCCTTTCCCAAGGCAACATGGCGGTCGCCTTGCTCGCGAACACTCTGGCTACCGGTGCAACGTTGGTCGCCCTCATTCTGACCTTCGGCCCCATCTCCGGCTCCCACTTGAATCCTGTCGTCACGCTGGCTGACGCTAGCTTCGGACACCTCCCTTGGAGAGAGGTGCCCGGGTATCTCGTGGCTCAAATAATGGGCGCGTTGGTTGGAGTTGCCGCCGCTCACATCATGTTCGGCCTGCCTGTCTACTCCGTATCCCATCACACCCGCTCAGGCTTCTCGCAAGCGTTCAGTGAGTTTATCGCCACCTTCGGGCTACTCGCTGTCATCTGGGGTTGCAGTCGCACTCGCCCTGCTTCGGTAGCATATGCTGTCGCCGCATACATCACGGGAGCCTATTGGTTCACCGCATCCACTTCATTCGCAAATCCAGCAGTAACCATCGCGCGTTCGCTTTCAGATACCTTCGCCGGCATCGCACCATCAGACGCGCCCGCCTTCATCGCCGCGCAACTCTTAGGTGCTTCAGCAGCTTCAGTTCTTTTCCGTTGGTTGATCCCGAAAGGAGAGCAGTGTCGTGCCTGATAAGAAATCCGTGCTCATACTCTGCACAGGCAACTCCGCCAGAAGTCAGATGGCGGAAGGACTCTTACGCGACCTGGCTGGCGATCGCTTCGACGTGTTCAGCGCTGGAACAAAACCGGGCACAGTCCGCTCCGAAGCCATCACCGCCATGCGCGAAATCGGCATCGACATTTCTACACACCGTTCCAAGTCAGTGGACGAATTCGTTGGACATCCCATCAATTACGTCATCACCGTCTGTGACACCGCCGCCGAAAGCTGTCCCGTCTTTCCCGCCACCACTGCGCGCTTGCATTGGCCTTTTGAAGATCCCCCACCTGCCAGCGCCGGCGAGCAAGCTTCCCTTCCCGTCTTTCGCAAAGTACGAGAACAGATCAAAGCACGCTTCATCACCGCTCTCGCCAGTGGCGAACTTCCCTAGCTCGATTTCACAAACCCGTCTAGCTGTGCCATCTCATTCGTGGTCAGCCGGAAATTCATTGCCCCGGACGTGCCATGCACTTGGTCGGCCTTTCGCAATCCTACAATCGCCGCCGTGATGCCCGGATTGTTCAACGCCCAAGCGAGCGCCACTTCACCGGGCTCCTTGTCATGCGCCACGCCAATCCTGCGGAGCATGTCCACTAATTGCAAATTGCGCGTAAGCTTTGGCTCTTGGAAATCCGCGTCCCTGCTGCGCCAGTCATTCTCCGGCAATTTCAGCGCGCGGTCCCGCGTCATCTTGCCTGTCAACAAACCGGCCCGCATGGGCGAGTAACAAATAACACCGATCCCATTCGCCTTCACAAACGGCAGAACCTCCGCCTCAATCTTGCGAACTAGGAGTGAATAGGGCGGCTGCAAAGACGTAATAGGCGCAATCTTCATCGCCCGCTTCATCTGCTCCACGTTGAAGTTCGATACGCCAATCCAGCGCACCTTCCCTTCTTCCTTGAGCTTCGCCATCTCAGTCCAGCCCTCTTCGATGTCGGCGTCGGGCTCCGGCCAATGGATCTGATAGAGATCAATCACGTCTACACCCAAGCGCCGCAAACTGTCCTCGCATTCCTTGCGGATGGATTCAGCTTTCAACGAAGGAAAAATCTGCCGGTTCTCATCCCACCGGCGTTCGCACTTAGTAAAGATCAGCGGCTTTTTGCTCAATCCCTTCACCGCTTCGCCGACAACTTCTTCGGAATGGCCCAAGCCATAGACCGCAGCTGTGTCAATCCAGTTGAATCCCGCGTCAATCGCAGCGCGAATTGCACCCACGGAGTCCGAATCGTCCTGGTCGCCCCAGGAAAACTTCCAACCGCCGCCGCCCATCGCCCACGCGCCAACCCCCAGAGGGGTGATATGCAAATCGCTATTTCCCAGTTTCTTTAAATCAGCCATTCGACCTTCTAACTTCCTGCTTCCAATGAGGTTCTTCTCAGAGTCGCACGGCGCGTTTACGCCACCGTAAAACCACCCTACACGCGCTCGTTTCAAAAAGCTGCGCTCTATCCCGTGCCAAAGGTTTCGGCACTACGTTATCAAATTAGCCCAAATACAGCCACAATTCGCTAAAAAACGGCAAACACCTTAAGCCGCAAGAACAATGTTCACAAAACCTTTTTCCACGTAATCTCAAATCATGCAAGACGGAACGCCAACAAAAAAAGCTTCCGCAGCAACCACTACCACGGAGACCAACATCATGAAATTTATTCTTTCTTTCCTCATCATCACCAGCGCTCTTTCGGCCGACACCTGCTTCAAACTCAGCCTCGGCAACGCAGCACTCACCCCAAGCATTCTCTGCAACCCGGTCAACATCTTCACTCCGGTTACGCCCCTTAAGTGCCCACTCCCCTCTTTGCAATTGCCGACCGAAGCCGTCATCAAATGCGACCTACCTACGAGCATCGCGACCCCTGCACCCATCGTTACCAAGTGCGCGCCGATAGCGATCATCTGCCCGCCGGTTGTTGCACCAGTCATTGAATGCCCCAAATCGCCCATTACTGCACCGAAATGCGACCCTACGCCCACCGTTCCGAACTGCGCGACTCCCGAGCCGTCTTCCTACGCGCTGCTCGGCGCCGGTTTGATGACCGCCGGCGTCGCCCGCAAACTGCGCAACAAGAAGTAACGCGGCAGTCTAGAAACAAAGTTTTTCCGTGGAGCCGGAACGGTCTGAAAGAACCGTCCCCCGGCTCCATTTCCTTTACTGCGCACCTAGCTTCGGCCTCTCCCGCCCTTTCGCCCGCAGTTCAAGGTCATAACTCCCGCCATTCCCACAAACAGGCAATTCGCTCCCGCGATAAAAGCTCAGGCCATACGCCCAATCTCGATTGATGCCCGCATCACAAACCGTCAAATGACGCGCCTGCATCTCTCGCCACAGTCCACGCGCTGAAACGCGCTCGTCCAAAACTCGATAGGCTGTGGCCTTCAACAGAATCCCTCCAGACACCACACACAAAACCAACAGCACACCCAACCATGACCGGCGTCCAAACCAAACGGCGGCCAAAGGTGCAGCTACATAAAAGAAGGCAGTCGGCCCCAGATGTCCCAGATGGAACGCGCTGATTCTCCCCGCCGCCAGCGCATCCGGTAGTCCCTTGGCGATTAAGGGGATCAATGCAATTAGGGCAGCGGGCGCCACCAGCCACTTCCGACCTAGCTCTGCAAAAGACCGCACTTCGAACTCCGCTCCTAGCAACACCAACAACGCCGGCAGCAAGGGCAACAAATAGCCGGGCAGCTTATTGACAGAAATACTAAAGAAAATAAAGCCAAACGACACCGTCGCCCACAGCAAATGGCGTCTCTTGTCCCAGCGCTCGGCACGCCGTCCCGCAAACAGTAACAGCAACGGAGTCCACGGAAACAGCGCCGCCAGCAAAACCGGCACATAGTAATACCAAGGCTGCACATGTTGCAACGAATTCGAATACAGCCGCTCAAAATGATGTTTGAAAAAGAACTCTCGGATGAACGGCATGCCTTGCCTTAGATAGATCGCCACATACCAAGGACCCGCCACCAACACGAACGCCGCCGCTCCCCAAAGCCATTCCCGCCACCACCGCCGCAGATACCAAACCAGCGGTACCGCCAACACCAAAGGCACTAGCCCCTTCGCTAGAACCGCCATCCCCAGGCAAGCGCCCACCCCCGCCAACCGCCATGGCAAGCCGCGCAGATCCGCTCCGTCCCGTAACAAAGGCAAACTCAGCAAGACCGCCAGCGAAAAGAAGACCGCCATGGGCAAGTCCGTCAAACAGAAATTGCTGTAAGCCACCCACCCCGCACTGGTGGCCAGCAAACCCATCGAAACGGTGGCCGCCGAAACCCCGAATTCGCGCGCCACCAGGCAAGCCGCCGCCGCTAAAAACGCCAGACTCAACAACGCGACCGGCAGCCGTGCCGCCAGTTCCGCCGGGAAGCGCATAGCAAAAAATGCCGCGCTCATCCAATACAGGAGCGGCGGCTTTTCAAACCACGGCGAGCCCCATAAATAGGGCGTGACCAAGTCGCCCGTCCGTGCCATCGTCTGCGCAATTGCCGCATAGCGCGGCTCATCCGTGCTCATCATCCCCACCCCATTTAGGTTGTAAAGATAGAAGCAGAGGATGGCAAGAGCACACGTCGCCAGAGGCAGATAACGGCGGGAAGAAGGCAAAACCCAGTATAAGAGCAGCCGCGCTTCCCCTGGTAAAACGTGTAAACTTGGAACGGGAACATGCACACACTCCGTCCTGTCAGCCTCGCGCTGTTTTTTGCCCTCGCCGCTGGCTTACCGGCCGCTGAACCTACACCCCTACCCATCCCGCCAAAAGTCGACCACGCCCAATGGGAAACCTTCCTGCGTTATGCCGAAGGCTACATTCCCGCCGTGAAATTCGCCATTGACGAGCCCAAACCCAGCTTTACCCCTGGCTTTTTCGACGTTACCGTTCACCTCTCCAGCGGCGACAGCAAAGTCGATCGCCACTACTACGTTTCTGCCGACGGCCGGAGCATCGTGCCCGGCACCCTCTGGAATCTCAACAACGGTCCCTTCGCCGAAACACTTAGTCGCCTTCCGAAAGAGGGATATTCCTTCGGCCCGCCCGACGCGCCCGTGACCTTGGTTGTTTTCAGCGATTTTCAGTGTCCCTACTGCAGCCAACTCGCCAAGACAATCCGCGACGAACTACCCAAGAAGTACCCCGATAAGGTCCGCGTCGTTTTTGAAGATTTTCCGCTTAGCAATATTCATCCTTGGGCGCGCGCGGCTGCTGAAAGCGGGCGGTGTATCGCCGCTCAGAAACCCGCCGCCTTCTGGGCCTTTCACGACTGGATCTTCGAGCACCAAAAAGACGTCACCGCTTCCAACCTGCGCGAGAAAACCCTGGATTTGGCCAAGCAGCAATCGCTCGACACAGCCAAAGTCGCCGCCTGCCTCGACACCCATGCGGCGGCCGCTGAAATTGACAAGAGCATCGAAGTGGGCCGTCTTCTCCAGATACAGCAAACGCCCACCTTTTATGTGAATGGCCGCAGCGAAACCGGCGCTCTGCCTTGGGACCGCCTGTCGAATCTCATTGATTTCGAATTGAACCGCCCGAAGGAATTTGCTACGTCTCGCACCGACGAGAAATGCTGTGAAGTATCAATCCCGAAAGTAGGAGGGAAGTAAGAGGCAGGATTTTTCTTATACCCACAGATCATCGCGCGGACCATAGCATTCGCGCCATAGTTGCCGATATATCTGTTGTAGCCACTGCGAGCACAATCATGACCAATTCCGCCAAAGCCTTCCGCCTACCCCCGCTCATTCTCCACCCCTTTTCCAGTCCCGAAGACACTTCCGTTTTGATGGAAAGTTCCCGCGCCAGCCTCGCATTACAAGGCTTTCTCCCACGCGACGAAACTCCCGCCCAGGATCTGGACAAACAACTGCTACGGGGTCGTTATGCCGAACTTCGCATGCTGTATTACATCGGCAAAGATGTTTCCCGCTGGACAGAGCAATGTGCGGAGACAGTCTTGGCGTGCGCCGAGTTCGAGGGCCGCAATATCCGCCCAGAGACCTTCGCCGTCTTGTTGGTGCAACACATTCCCGCGCATGTCCGTCTTAAGCTCGAAGGCTGGGGCGTTTTAGATTTTTGCGCTCTCTTCCGCCGCTCTATCGGCCTGCACGCCATTTTCCAGGAGATTCCTAAGGTCGAAGACTTCTCGCCCGAATTCCTGCGCCGCTATCACCGTTATCTCGATCAATGGTATGAACAGCGTCTCCGCGACTGGGTCTTCGAACGTCCCAAGCCCGAAGACTACATGTTTGATCTTTACGCTTCTGGCGAATACGCCATGATGCTTGAGCAAAGCTGGAACACCGGCGAAACCAAATCCACCTAACACGGGGCGATGCGGTGCGGACGGTTGTTCAGTATGCTAATTACATGAACTTCCCCAGGTTCGTCCACGCCGAACAATCGTTCCCGAATCGCGCCATCCCCAATATTGAAGATCACATTCGCCAGGAGCTAGGAGCTTCTGACATTACCATGCACGTTCCAAAAGGAGCACGCATCGCGATAGGCGTCGGTAGCCGCGGCATTGCTAATATTGCCCGCATCACCAAAGCCACCGTCAATTTCTGGAAAGAGCAAGGCGCGCACCCGTTCATCATTCCGGCTATGGGTAGCCACGGCGCTGCCACCGCCGAAGGCCAGTCGGATGTACTCGCTCATTACGGTATCCATGAAGCCACGATGGGCGTTCCGGTTGTTAGTTCGCTCGACGTCGTGCCGATCGGCAAAACCCCCGAAGGCATCGAGACGTTCATGGACAAAGCCGCTTTTGATTCCGACGGAGTCTTCCTACTAGCCCGCGTCAAGTGGCACACAGATTTCATGGGCTCCCTCGAAAGCGGTCTCTTTAAGATGATGGCGATCGGTCTGGGCAAATTCGCCGGCGCGCAGAGATATCACACCTATGCGTACCGCCTGGGCCTCGAAAAAATGATTCGCAGCGTTGGCGCGAGTATTTTCTCCAGCGGCAAAATTCTCGGCGGCCTCGCCATCCAGGAAGGGGCGTTCCATGAAACCGCAGGGCTCACGGCCGTCAGCACTGGTCAAGGACTCGCCTCCATGATCGCGCAGGAAGAAGAGATTCTGCGCAAGGTGAAATCGTGGATGGCCAAGCTCCCTGCCCCTGAGATTGACATCCTGATCGTCGACGAGATCGGCAAAAACATCTCGGGCGCCGGCATGGACACGAAGGTCATCAACCGCGGTGTTCAAGGCCAGACTAACCCGTGGCCCGATACCCCGTTCATTCATCGCGTCTACGCTCGTGGCCTCAGTGCTCTTACTTACAACAGCGCTGTGGGCCTCGGTCTTGCCGACGTGGTACATGACCGCTTGGTCACCAATGTCGACTGGAAGCCAACGTACATCAACTCACTCACGGCCTCTACACCCGCCGCCATCCGCACACCGATTCACTATCCAACCGACCGCGAAGCCCTCGAAGCTATCGCGCCCACCGTCGGCAAACTCAACCTCTCGGACGTCACCTACTGCCGCATTGTGAACACGATGGAGTTAGTCAATCTCCAAGTAAGTGAGAACCTTCTTCCCAGTGTCTACCCGAACGTGAAAGCCACTTCCGAACCGTTCGAATTATCGTTCGACTCTCATGGCAACCTGCCCGAGTCGGTTGTCGCGCATCTAGAGGAAGTCACTCATTGAGAAAGGGGCGGCCATCTCCGCCCCATCTACTGGTTACCTGTTCTCCCGTACATCAACATCAAACTTCTCTGGGTAAACGGCAAATACACAAGCGCGGCGCTCATCGCCAACGCCAGACCAGTGCTCACGTGATGTACCAGCAAGAACGGCGACACGGCCCACAGTAGATCCAGCGGCAGCAATAGCGGAAACATATGCTTGAATTTTTCGGGCAGCCTGGCAAAATCAAACACTACAGCCATCGCCAAAAACAGTCTCACCGGAATCAAGACCGACGCCGTAATCACCAACAGCCAAAGCAGCACATCTTGTTGGATCCAATTCACATCCAGGAAGATCTCGCGAACCTCCTGCAAATTCCCCAACGCACCAAAGTAAAAAGATAAGTACATCAGTTGCAGTAGGACCAGACCAGCAACGTCCGCACCACCCGCCTTGGCGCACGCGGCAGTTCGTCCGGTTCCGTCAGCACGGGAGTCAACGGAAGCGCGGGCTGCTTTTCTAGGTCGGCGGCTGGTGCAGCAACTAAGACCACCGGCGCAATAAATCGGTACCCTTTGCCGGGCACCGTCTCCACATACCGCGGTTGGGCTGCCGAATCATCCAGCGACTCGCGAATCTTGTTCACTGCTGCATTTAGGCCATGTTCAAAATCCACAAACGTGTCGCTGCCCCACAACCGCTGCTGCATATCTTTACGGGTCACCACCTCTCCTGGTTTCTCCAGCAACAGCAACAATACTTGAAACGGTTGGGCATGCAACTTGATCCGAACTCCGTGTTTGCGCAGTTCGCCGAGCGCTTCACTCACTGCAAATACCCCGAATTGGAAGACACGGCCCACCACCATAGCAATGAAACGTCCAGTGTAACGTTCGCACCTGCAGTCTTTCAAACGATTACGTTTTGGGGCGAATATTATCTGGGCGCGCGTTTACTGGTGCCAGTGGCTGGTTGAGCACCTTCCAAAAAGAGGGTGACGCCGGCGGAGAGCCAGTCTTTCATTTGCTTCTCGGAATACTGGGCCGACGGCATCAACAGAGTCTTCACGCTAAAATTGCCAAGAATAATCCCTGTAAACTGAAGTGCCAGGGCTTCAGGATTCCCGCTCCGCAACAAACCCTTTTTCTGCCAGTGTTGTATAGTTCCGCAAAGAATGTTCGTCACCCCGGCCGGCCCCCCCTGGTAAAAAACCGCGGCCAGATCGGGAAACCTCACGGCTTCGGCCACCATCATGCGGTACATGGCGCGACCCACCGGGTCGGAAACCAACGCGAGGAGGTGTCCGCCAATGGCGTGCAACCCCGCTTTTGGATCAAGGTCTTTCACGTCTTGTTCGCGCAACTGAGTGAGCCGGAGTTCGCACTCGCGGGTCACCATAGCTGTAAACAAACCTTCTTTGCCGCCGTAATAGCTGTAGAGCGTCGTCTTGGAACCACCTACGCGTTCGAGAATATCGTCCAAGCTTACGGCATCATAGCCGCGTTCCATGAATAATTCGGCAGCAACCGTAAGGATGTTGGTCTGCTTGTTCTGAGCGGAAGTAAGGGTTGGCATAGCAACGCGGCTGGTCGAACCTATTTTCTCACTGTGAATCATTGCTGTTGACATGATACCGTACCGTACCGTATTATGCAAGCAGCGAGCGAGACTATGCCAACTAAACGTGAATTTCACATGCAAAAAATCCTCTGCAAAGCTTTCACCGTAGCTTTTCTCATTTCTGGAGACATGGAAACGGCCGAAAGTGTGGTTGCAGATGCCATCGAATCGCTCGCCGCAGAAGATCTCACTTCGGACGCCTTGTTGATCTGTGCTAGCACGCTCTCCATCCAGAGGGCCGCTCGCGTTGCCGACCCGAGCACTGAAAACAACGGGTGCGAACGGTTTTTCCCGCTGCCGCCAGAGCTGCAAAATGTGTTAGATCTACCGTGTCTGCCTCGTTGTTGTTTTGTCTTACGTTTCCTTCTGGGACTGTCGATAAACACAAGCGCTTGCGTCTTACAACTTGAACCGCACCAAGTCATCGATTATTCCTGCGCGGCAGTTTCCATATTAGGCGCGCGAAGCACACAACACGTTAGCCACGAGCACCTCGTGATGCTACTTGGGTCAAACAGTAAACCGACCCTCGCATAAGAGAAAAGCATTTTCTCAACATCATTCCTGTTGACGTAATACCGTACCGTACAGTATTATTCAGACAGTGAGCCAAATCATGCTGACCAAACCGAAAGTGAATCCCTGGGTGATTGCACTGACCGTCACGCTGGCAACGTTCATGGAAGTGCTGGACACATCCATTGCCAACGTTGCCTTGCCCCACATCTCGGGAGCATTGGGCGCTTCGCAGGACGAATCTACCTGGATCATCACTTGCTATCTGGTGGCGAATGCGGTGGTTCTTCCGGTGAGCGCGTACATGACCACCCTCATTGGCCGCAAACGTTTTTACATGACCTGCGTAGTGGTGTTCGGGTTAAGTTCCTTTCTTTGCGGGCTAGCGCCGAGTTTGCCTCTCCTCTTATTCTTCCGCGTGTTACAGGGCGCAGGCGGTGGCGGTTTAGGGCCCTCGGAACAGGCGATTCTGGCGGATACCTTTCCACCAGAGAAGCGCGGCCAAGCTTTCGCGCTGTATGGCGTGGCCGTAGTTCTGGCGCCGACGATTGGACCAACGCTGGGAGGCTGGATTACCGACAACTACGACTGGCGTTGGATCTTCTTTATCAATATTCCGGTTGTGCTTCTCTCCTTGTTCCTCACCAATAAGTTTGTAGAAGACACGCCAGCCATTAAGAAAGAAGTGGCAGAGGCGCGCAAAGGTAAATTCAATTTCGACTATACGGGATTTAGCTTGGTGGCTTTGGCCTTTGGCTCACTTGAGGTTGTTCTGGACAAGGGGCAGGAGGACGATTGGTTCAGTTCGTCTTTCATTCAAGTGTTCCTGATTCTGTGTGTGATCGGACTCGTTGGCTTCATCGCGTGGGAACTGTACCAAGTCAAGATGCGGCGGAGGCCCATTCTGGATCTGCGGCTTTTCAAGAACAAGAATCTGAGTGTTTCGTTCGTTCTGATGTTCCTGGTTGGTTTCGCGCTCTACGCAACGCTAACCATGCTGCCGCAGTTTCTGCAGAACGAACTCGGCTATACGGCGCAACTAGCGGGTATGGCGCTTTCCTTGGGGGGGCTGGCCACGATGGGTGGCATGGTTATGGTCGGGATCTTGGTGGCTAAGGTCGATCCACGTTACCTGGTGGTGTTTGGCTTCCTCTTGATGGCGTTTGCCTTGTTTTATAGCACGGGAATCAATCTTAATATTGATTTCTGGTACGCCTCGAAGATCCGAATCTTGCAATCGCTGGGGCTCGGGTTTTTGTTTGTACCAACGAGCACACTCGCTTATGTGGGCGTGAAACCGGAAGAGAGTAACGATGTGTCGGGCATGACGAATCTAGCGCGAAATATTGGCGGTTCCTGCGGAACATCACTGTTCACAACCATGCTGGCGCGGCATCAGCAGGTTCATCAGCATTATCTTTCGGGTTACGCCAACGCCGGGAATGCGGCGTATGTATCGAGACTGGCCGCTCTCACGCAACAAATGCTGGGGAAGGCGGCATCGACGGTAGATGCCCAACACCAGGCGTTAATGCAGTTTTACCAACAGTTGCACCACCAGGCTAGCGTCCTGTCCTACATCGACATTTTGGGGTTTCTGGCGATCTTGATGCTGCTGGCTGCTCCGTTGCCATTTTTCTTGAAACGGCCGCCAAAGGGCGCGGCGATGGTTGCACATTAATTCACGGATGCACATTTTATGAGATCTAAATTTGTACTCTTATTCGCTTTGGCCGGTTGCAGTTTGTCAGTTGGACAATCCGGTGGCGGCGCCCAGCAAAGCCGGGCACAACAAGTTCCTATCTCCGGCCGCCAAAGCCAGCAATCGGGCAGCGTCGCCGTGGAGCAATCTACCGCTGGCGGGGGCAGTTNNAATCTACCGCTGGCGGGGGCAATTCCACCGTAAACACATCGACAACGCAGATTCAGGTACAAGGCTCGTATGCGGGCAGCGTTCCCAGCGATACCACGCTGAGCGGAGCGATGACATTGGACCAGGCCATTCAGATGGGTTTGCGCTACAACCTGGGCACCGTCAGTGCCAGCGCTTCTCTACGTCAGGTTAGAGCGCAGAGGCTTTCGGCACTGAGCCAGTTGCTTCCGACGATTAGCGGGAGCGTGAGTGAGACCGGTGCAAAAACTGACTTGCAGACCTTGGGGCTGTCGTCGGGAGCATTCGGCGGAGGTATACCGCTGCCGAAGATTGTGGGGCCCTATCACTATTACGATGCGCGCGCCTCTTTGAATTTCAATGTTCTGGATATGACCGCGAGATACAACTATCGCAGCGCTAAGGAACTGGAGCAGGCGGCCGAGTTGAGCGACGCGGATGCGCGCGAATTGGTAGTACTAGCCGTTTCGGGAAGTTACCTCAAATTGTTGGCCGATGGCGCGTTGATAGACGCGCAGGAAGCCCAGGTGCGGTATGCGCAATCGAGCCGCGACCAAGCGGTGGCGCAGAACCAAGCGGGAACGAAATCGTCAGTGGATGCGCAGCGGAGTCAGGTGGAACTCCAAACGGAAGAGCAGCGGCTCACTTCGCAGAAAGCCGACTTGATTAAAGACAAACGAACGCTGGCTCGGACGATTGGGTTGCGGCTGGATGCCGACGTCGTTCCGTCGGAGAAGTTGTCGTATTCAGTGGCGCCTCCCGTACCGTTAGACGAAGCGCTGAAACAAGCGTATGGCACGCGGGCGGATTTGAAGGCCGCGGCGTCACAGTTACGGGCTGCCGAAGAATCTTTGAAAGCGGCGCATGCCGAACATTTGCCGTCGGTGAATGTGAACGGATACTTCGCGGTGCAAGGCGTCAACCCGAACGCCGGCAATGGTGTCTTTTCCGGCACGGCGTCGCTTAATATTCCGATCTGGCAGGGAGGCCGCATCCGTGCGGATGAGGAACAGGCGCAGGCGGCGATTGACCAGCGGCGGGCCGAGTATCAAGATCAGCGCGGCAGTGTGGAGTTAGATATCCGGAATGCTTATACGGATTTCGAGACGGCTACCAACCAAGTACAAGTCGCACAGAGCAATCAGGCGTTGGCGTTGCAAACGCTCCAACAATCGCAAGACCGGTTCAGGGCCGGAGTGGCCACTTCGGTGGAAGTGGTGCAGTCGCAAGAAAGTCTGGCAGCAGCTGATCGCGATTACGTGAACAGCCTGTACGCTCACAATTTGGCGAAAATCAGCCTGGCAAGGGCGGTAGGTCAAGCCGAGACTAACATTCCTAAATTCTTGAAAGGAAACTAAAATGCAAACCGAGCTATTGAACGATACAGAGAAGCAGAACGAACAGAAACAGGAAGCGCCTTCCGATACGACAGCCGATACCACGAAGAGCCGTCTGGGGTTGCTGCTGGCGGGCGGAGTAGTGATCTTGATTGTTCTCGGCGCCGGCTTCTGGTGGTGGCAATCGCAGGGCTATGAAAGCACCGACGACGCACAGGTGGACAGCCACTTGAATCCGATTTCAGCGCGCGTTGCCGGCACGATTCAGAAAGTGTACGTGGAAGATAACCAGCATGTGGAGGCGGGCACACCGCTGGTAGACCTGGACACAAAGGATTACGAAGTGACGCACGCACAACTGCAGGCACAATACGACGAGGCCGTAGCACAGTTGCGCGGCGAGCAGCCGAATCTATCGATCACGATGACGTCTAACAACGCAGACGCCGCGACTGCTAAAGCGGAGGTAACAACGGCGGAGGCCGCACTGGCAGCGGCGGAACACGATTACGGCAATGCAGTTTCTCAGTTGGCACAAGCAGAGGCCAACAACGGGCGGGCCCAGAGCGACTTACGGCGCTATCAAGAACTGATCGACAAACATGAAGTGGCGCAATCCGAATACGACCAATACAACGCAGCAGCCAAGGCCCAAGCCGCCACGGTAGCCGCCCAAAAAGAGAGCGCTGCCGCTGCCGCCAAGACGGTGGAACAACGCCGCGCACAGATGACAGAGCAGCAGTTTAAACTTGCGCAGACCGTGCAGAATGCGCCACGCCAGGTTTTGATTCGCCAGGCGAACATACAAGCGCGCTCGGCAAATCTGGAATCGATCAAAGCGCAGCTGATGCAGAATGACCTGAACATGAGCTATTGCCACCTGCTGGCTCCGGTGTCCGGACTCGTTTCGCAACGCAGCGCCGAGTTGGGTGCGCGCATTTCCAGTGGCCAGCAACTAATGATGTTGGTGCAAACGGGGGATGTGTGGGTGACGGCGAATTTCAAGGAGACACAGCTGAAGAAAATGCGGCGCGGCCAGCCGGTGACGATTAAGGTGGATTCGTTGGATAAGACGTTTAAGGGCGAAGTGGAGAGCATGCCAGCCGCCACCGGCGACCGTACAAGCGCGCTGCCGCCCGAAAACGCCACCGGGAATTTTGTAAAAATTGTTCAGCGGCTGCCCGTGCGGATCAAGTTCCTCGCGAATCAGCAAGGATTGCAGGATCTTCGGCCGGGGATGTCGGTAGAGCCGGAGGTGCAGGTCCGATAACAGGGCGCGTAACCTATTCCCTTTCAATAAGTTACACAGTGAGGTGCGAATGATGTCCATGTGAGGTGTCAGGCATTGCTTGGCGCGACCCAAACCGCCGATGATGCCTCCATGACCGAAACATTCACCAACGCCGCCCGCGTCCACACCGCGCTGACGGCCGCCTATGAAAAGCGCCTCTTGCTGCGGCTCGCCCGCCACACACCCGCGCATATCAGCTCCGACCATCTCACCGCCCTCGCCCTCGTCGCGCAGCTCGCAGCCGGTGCTGCCTACGCCATGGCTAGCCATGATCCCCGCGCTCTTTGGCTTGTGAACCTACTGATCGCACTCAACTGGCTCGGCGACTCCCTCGATGGCACCCTTGCCCGGGTCCGCAATCAGCAACGCCCGCGCTACGGCTTTTACGTTGACCACGTCGTCGACATCCTCGGCGCGCTCGCCCTCATCGCCGGTCTCGGGCTGTCTGGTTTCGTGCATTGGTCCATCGCCATCGCCATGCTGCTCTGCTTTTACATTTTGTCTATAGAAAGCTTCCTCGCCACCTATACGCTCGGTCAATTCCACATTTCGCACGGCCTTTTTGGACCAACCGAAATTCGCATCCTGCTGATCGTCGGCAATATCGCCCTCGCTACACAACACAAATACGTGGAAATCGCCGGTGGCCACTTTCTTCTTTTCGATTTCGGCGGCGCGATCGCCATCTTCGGAATGGCCATCATGACCTTCGTCACCGTAACGCGCCACACCGTCACTCTGTACCGAGCGGAGCCACTCACATGAAGAACCGCTTTGCCAGATTTGCCATCGTGGGCTTCATCGGAGTTGTCGCGCAACTTTGTTTTCTCACTGTGTTCACAAACCGCTTTCGATTCGCTCCTGTGCCAGCTACGGCATTCGCCGTTGAACTCACCATACTTCATAACTTTTTATGGCATGAACATTTCACTTGGTCCGACCGCACGTCTACACAACGCCTCCTTCGCCTTTGGCGCTTTCACCTAAGTAACGGCGGCATCTCCCTCCTTGGCAACACACTTTTGACTTATTGCTTCGTGACTCGCCTCCATGCGCGGCAGGTCCCTTCAGCGCTCGCCGCCATCGCCCTCTGTTCACTCGCCAACTTCATCTTCGCCGACCGTTGGGTCTTCCCCACACCGACCACATCGTCTAAAGCGTGCGCGTCTTCATCAGTACCGCAATGCGGCCTCCGGCAATCTTTACGTTTTGAAGTGCCCACTCGACGAAGATAAATAAAACTCCGAAGACCTCGCAGGATCCGAACGGTCAAATCGTATATCCGCAAGATGGTGGCATGCCCATTCAGTGAGCTTCGGGCACACAGGTTCAGATCTTTTGTCGTCGTCGCACAGTATGCCTGCGGGCTAGCCTGCCCGATGTAGTGAAAGATCTCGAAGAAATCCTTCCGCGCGCGGCGAAACAACTACTTCGAACACCGCTGGGCAAACTCGGCACGTATCTGTTCCAATGGAATGCCTTGACCCGCGTCAAGTTGCTCGATACCTTCGGCAATCGCCGCCTGCTCGATTAGTTCAGGCACGGAAGATCAAATTTCAGTTCTGGCATCGCTGTCTTTATAGTACGGATACCTCGCTCTAGGCTCAGCAAAAAACGACACAGCCCTGTAACGCTTCCCACCTCTCCGTCACTATCCACCAGAAGTCAACTTCAACAAACTCGGAGACCCCATGTCTTACAAAAATCTCTTTCTCTCAACGCTATTCGCCGCGCTAACTCTGGCCGGCCAGCAACCGAAGCAACTCCCCACACCGGTAGCCAAGGTGCCCGTCAACCCGGTACTCAAAAACATCCAACACAAACTCAACATCGTGGGCGGCACGGAAATCACTGCGCCCGAACGCGCCATCGACCTCGCCGCCCCGCGCGCCAAATACCCGCAAACCCATTTCGTCACATCCGCTCAATTCTTCGCGGCCAACAAAGACCGCAGTAAAACACCCTCCGGCCTCTATATCCTTGATGCCGACTTCATTCCGGTCCAACTCCCGGAAATCCTGGAAAAGGCGCGCCTGACCCTCAAACCAAACGGCACTCTGGTGAACGCGCAAGGTGGCCTCGCCACGCTCGTACTTTGGCATAAGCTCGTGCAAGTCACCACACCGCGCGCCTCCGTTGATCCCAATCAGCGCTGGAGCCTGCTCACCCCCGTCGCGGCCGCTAGCCCGTATCCACTCAGTTGGGTCAGCGCCTGGGGTAGTTGGTCAGCGGACAACGGTTTCTGCCGCTCCGTCACCGCCAACACCGGAGCCGATTCTTGGGGCCCCGTGCAAAACGGCAATCGGCCCCACACGTTTATTCAATACATCGAAACCCGCGCCTGGTCCAGCGGCGCCTCAACGATCGATAACCAGTGCCGCAATTGCGACACGCTCACCGCCAGTTCCACTGCGTCGTATGGCTGCTTCTGGCCCGCCTACGGCTTCGGCGTGGATGGTTACGCCGACCTCAAAGACGGTTCCTTCAGTTGGAGTTGGTCCTGGTAGGGCGCCGATAGAACAAAGGGAAATCGAGTCATCGTTTCTTGACAACTCGATTTCCCTTCAGCATTGCTAAACCGTCGCACGCCGCAATCTAATTCAGCCCCGCCTTCCATCTCTCAATCAACACCAACTGCTTCTCCACGCCCTCTCGCTCAGGCGAATCCGGTTGCAACTTCAAATAAGTCTCAAGGTCCGCCTTAGCCGCCCGATGATTCAACTGTCGCAAGTGGACCAGCCCACGGTGTCGGTACTCTTCTGCATAATCCGGCATCGCCTCAATCAGCAAATCCAGAACCTGGCGTGCCTTATCAAACGCCTCACCGCGCATGTAAATTGCTTTCAAGTTGCTCAACATCCTCACCAGTAACTGCCTCTTTGTCACCGGTCCCAGCAATGCTGGATTCGATCGCAAATCCACATTCGCCGCATCCTTCGCCAACGCGCACAAATCACTAAACGACAAAATCTGTCCGCCATGAAACGGATCAAGCCAGTAGCGCGATTCGCTGTCCTCATACGCCACAATGAAATGCCCCGGCAGCCCGACGCCATAGACGGTTCTTCCCAGCCGCCGCGCCACTTCCATATAGACCAACGACAATGAAATGGGAATGCCCAGCCGTCGAATCAAGACCGAATTCAAACAACTGTTGCGCGGGTCATAGTACTCTTCCGCATTGCCGCGAAACTGCATCACGTCAAACAACAGTTCATTCGCCGCCTTGATAAAGTCCAGCCCACTCGCCCCACGCGTCAACGTCGCGTCTATTTGCTCCGCCAGGCTGTCCAGCCGGAAGGTGAACGCCTCAAAGTCCAACCCCGGAAACTCAATACTCGCCAATTCCAGCGCAGCGATATCGAGACGCACCTGCGACCGGTCATCCCGCAACGCATCCAGCAAGCTCTTCACGCGCATAGGTTACCACCGCGCAGCTCGACATTTCCGGCCCGCCTTCCCCTTGCCTCGTCGACGATTGCTTTCGATATAGTAGCCTTCACATGAATCGACGCGAATTTCTCAGCACCGCCATGTGCATAATAGTTTCGGTAACCCCCGTTCGGTTGAACCCAGCACGATGACTCTTACGGCCACAAGCCCGGTGATCGAGCAAACGTTCCCACCGGCGTCCGTAACAAAATTTGAGGTGACCCTTGGCTGACCTTTCACAGGTCTTAGCAACACGCAGAAATTTTGTCGCAAAAATGGCTGCCAGTAGCGGCCTTCTGTTAGCAAGCTGCGACCGAGTACGCAATCTAGAAAACAAGATCCTTAGGCGACCCGCCGAGCAACATGTACGAGATGCGGCTGAACGTTCGGCTCCCGCCGATCTCCAGCTCAGAATCGGGCCTGTGGTCGCAGAAATCGCGAACGATCACGCCATTAGCACCATTGGCTACAACGGCGCGGCGCCTTGTCCGCTCATTCGTATCAAAGAAGGCGTGCCGTTGAGCGTCGAATTGATCAACGAAACGAGCAACACCGAGTTCGTGCACTGGCATGGCTTCATCGTGCCTCCGGACGTGGATGGCGCGGACGAGGAAAATAGCCTTTCCGTGCCGGGACATGGTTCTATTCGCTACACACTCAATCCTAATCCGGCGGGCGCCCGCTTTGTGCACACGCACTCGATGCCGATGACAGATCTCAGCCGCGGCACTTACAGCGGCCAGTTCGCCTTTGTCTACGTTGAGCCGCGTATGAACCCCGGTCGCTTTGATCAAGAGGTCTTCCTTACAACACACGAATGGGAACCTTTCTATACGACCGAGGAAATGGCCGATCCCGATGAACCCACTCCCACGCCTCCGCCCGGTTACAAAAAAGACGACAAACCAAACGGCTGGGAGATCGGATATCAAAGGTTCACCATCAACGGCAAGTGCCTAGGCCATGGCGAACCGGTTCGAGTAAAACAAGGCCAGCGCGTTCTCTTCCATATCCTGAACGCCAGTGCCACCGAGAACATCAAACTGGCCTTGCCCGGTCATCGCTTTTTAGTTACGGGCCTCGACGGCAATCCTGTTCCTAAGCCTCAACTCGTCGACGTTCTCGAATTAGGAACGGCGGAACGCATCGACGCCATTGTAGAAATGACGAACCCGGGCGTGTGGATTTTAGGCACTCCCAAAAACGACGACCGAGCCGCCGGCATGGGCATCGTTGTGGAGTACGCCAACAAGAGCGGGTCTCCCGTTTGGACCGCGCCGCCGAAAGCGCTGTGGGACTACACCATCTTTGGAGACAGCCGGCCTCCTCAAGAACCCGATGAAACCATTCCTCTCGTGTTCGGCAAGGTCAACGGAGGCCCGGGCGGCTTCAACTTTTGGACGGTCAATGGTAAGAGTTTTGAAGGCAGAGATCTGCCGCGCGTGCTGCATCGTGATCGCCCTTACCGGCTCATCTTCGACAATCAGACAGACGACGCTCATCCCGTTCACCTGCACCGCGCCAGCCTGGGTCTGGTTAGCGTCAATGGCCGTCTCACCGGGGGCATCGTCAAAGACGTGGTACTGGTCAAAGGATTTGGCAAAGTAGAAGTAGACGTTACGCCCAGCATCGCTGGCTTGAGCCTGTTCCACTGCCATCAACAACTGCACATGGATTTCGGTTTCAAGCTGTTGTTCAACGTCGTTTAGGGGAATCTTTCAACACACATGGCCGCAATCGACGACATCATGTCGCTGTTTCAAACCAAAGGCAGTACCCAATATGGAGGGGAGAAGGTTTCACAATTGGAACATGCTCTCCAAGCCGCTCATCTTGCACAGAGCGAACAGGCCCCGCCTTCGATGGTGGTGGCCGCGCTGCTTCATGATATCGGCCATCTCATGGATGATGGTCCGGAAAAGCCTCACGAGCACCTGGGGCACGGTTGGGTATCGCAGCACTTCCCTGCCGAAGTAAGTGAACCCGTACGCTTGCATGTAGAAGCGAAGCGCTATCTATGCGCTACCGATGGCAGCTATCTCCAGCAACTTAGCCCCACCTCTGTGAAGAGTCTTCACGTCCAGGGTGGGCCTATGACTGACGCGGAGTTAGATGCGTTTGAAGAAGAACAGTACTACTCGCAGGCCGTCAAACTTCGTCATTGGGATGATCAAGCTAAAGTGGAAAAGCTCGCGGTACCTGCGCTAGACACATACCGCGAGACAATCGCATCGCTGCTGAAGACTTAATACATGGTCCCGCTACGAGTGCTCTCCCACGCATAGGCCAACCGATTGTAGTGCGTGTCACGTTCGGCGCGCAACCAGTCTTCCGTGGGCGAGCCTCCGCGGAAGCTGCGATCCTTCGCGTACGAGAAGGCCCGCAAAGCAATCTCTTCCTGACTGACCGGCTGCAACAGCGAGTTCAACACACCGCGCAGATGAGTTAGTTCTGCATTCTTGGCGGCAAACAGAATCTGTCTCTTCGTATCGGGGTCGGGTGCCGCTTCCACATCTGACAGCTTTTTGCGGAGCTTGGCAATCTCATCATCTTTCGCCGACTCAACAGAGCGCAGTTCTTCAATGCGCTTCTCAAAGTCGCGCACATGATCGGGCGTTTCTGCTACGGGTGCAGCCACATTTGTCGCCCCTTCGTTGACGTCATAGAAGTGCATCGCAGCCGCACCTACTCCGGCAGCCGCCGCCATCGCCTTGAGCGCCGCTGGCTTGGCCTGCTGCTCTTGCTTTACACTTTCCAACTCTGCCTTGTGCAGCAAAAGCTGATCATGCAATTTGGCAGCTTCACTCTGATGCGCGGCAACGGCCGATTCCGCCATTCGCAATTTACGCGTCGCCAGTTGGCTTTCGTACTCCGCGGTCTCCACCCTGTTCTGCAAATCACCATGGGTAGCAACCAGCGGCTGCAATTCTTCCACCCTGCTCAACAGTGCACCAACATGCGTGTCCTTATCCGCCAAGTTCGCTTTCAATTCCGGCACCAAGGCCGCCAGCGGAGCTAACTGCGCAATCTGAGCATCCTTTTCCGCGTGTGCGGCAACGTGCAGATCAATCTGTGATTTCAGTTCTGGAACCAACGCCGCTGCTGCTGCCAGTTCGGCAATGTGTTCCTCTTGTTCTGCG
>PMQB01000409.1 GCA_003169195.1 Bryobacterales bacterium | reverse complement strand
CCTCACCATGTCATAAAGCTGGGAGAACGGCGTTAGAAAAACTCGATATTCTTTTGGTAAATCCTCGGCCAAAGCAGAGTTTGACGAAAGCTTCTCAAGCTCCTTCTTGTACTTTCCTAGATCAAGAATTTTGCCAGTAAGAAAGCTCCCCAGACCTTCGATGGCGTGTATGATCGCGTCAAACGCCTCTGCATCTTTCAGCGCAATCTCCCTTGCGCATCGAAGTTGATTTGCGAATGTTAGAGCCTCAACCCGCTTCAAATATGGCGACCGTTCGCTACGCCGATTATAGTGCAGCCTAAGAGCCTGAAATTCCAATAAGGTTTACACCAGCACGGTAAGAGTTTGGCCGCTCGTGGCAACTTCCAGAGCGCAGGCCCTCGTCATTGTGGCTGGGAACCTGAATACAGGAGCCCGAGGCGGATGCAGCTTGCGACTCTGTTGCGCCGGTATGTGGAGTTGGCGAAAATCACGGAGACGGCGACGCGGGGCGCTGGCAGATTGCTGCTCAACATTATGGTGAGCACCAGTTCGTGGGAGAGTGAAGGGATTGCGGAGGCGTTAACGTGCCAAGGATTTACAACGCGGCGCGGCGGAAAGTCCCGATTCGGATACGTAGCCAAGATTTTGAAGGCAGCTTAATATGGGTGGTCGGGGATCAAGACGCTCCGGCGCTACGGGCCGTTATTCAATTCCGAAGCAACCTCGTCTCGCTCGCGGGAGATCTTGAGTTCGGCGAAAACCCGGCACTTCCTCAGAGTATCTGGCCGATAGGAATGTTTCATCACTGCAACCCTCGCAACTCCGTCTTTATGGTGCACGCGTAAGTCGGGCAATCCGATGGCTAAGCCGGGCCCTTGAATGCAGCCGGACGTTCGGAGTTCTCGGGGTGAGCCAGGTCCGCGAGCGCGGCTTAAGCGGGACGTTTGAAGTTGCCATTGGGCGGGCCCATGAGCGCAGCTAACTAACGTTCGGAGCAATTTAATAGAATGGCGGCTCGGATGTTGGAGTGTGCCGTCCCGAGGGGACGTGCGGAACGGAAATAGAGGAACTTGTTCCACGACTGGAAGGCGAGAAGCTCTAAAATGGGACTCAGCCTCGCCAGACGACCGTTCGAATTGTGGGTATCCGGCAATTTTGTGGCTGCCGCTCTGTCCAAAGAGGGCTTTCTTACGGCCAGATTTTGGATTGGGAGAAAATAACCAATGACGAAGCTTCAATACGACCCTCGCAATCCAGATCCGGCGATATCACGTCAAGCGGTCTTTGCTCGGCTCCGGCTTGGCTGGCCCCAGGTGGAATCAGCAGACTTCGATGGGCGCAGGCTACGTGAAGGATTCGATCCGGTTGTGGATTTCTTGGATTCACCGCCACTACCCTTTTGGGAAAATAGATTCCTAGTAGACGTGTATGGCCTTTTATGGCAGCTTGTTTCGGAGGGCGTGATCCATCCAGGAAACCGGTCACTGAACTTTCCGCACCTTACCGTAACGGAGTATGGCAGACGAGTCATCGAAAACGAAAACGCCGACCCTCACGACATTGAGAGTTTTCTGGATCAAATAAGGAAAACCCAGCAGATTGATCCAACGGTAGAAGCCTATTTGGTTGAGAGCCTTCATTCGTTTCGGCAGAATCGGCTCGTGGCGTCTGCCATTCTCTTGGGAGTAGCCGCTGAGCGGACCTTCCTCCTGATCGCGCAAGCGTTGTTGGACCCCTTAAAGAATCCCAATGAACAATCTCAACTCAAGACGGTACTTGACCGTCAATTCATGAAGCCAAAGCAAGATTGGGTTCACTCGAAGCTGTTGGAACTCGACAAGAACAGACGACAACTAGCAGACGATTTCCCGGAAAGCACGCCATTGGTGGTCACTGGGATCTACGATTTGATTAGGCAGCAACGAAACGATCTGGGCCACCCCCGCGACGCGCCTCCCAAAATGGAGCGTGAACAGCTAGAAGCTAACCTACTTCTTTTCTCTCGCTTCTATCGAGCGGCTGATCAACTTCGTTTATATTTCGTGTCACACAAAGCATCTTTGTGAACGGCAGCTCAAGCTGGGAACCGACACCGTCAATTCGGAGAAGCGCCTGTGGTCTAGTAAATTGTGATCTGATCATGAACACAATCTGGTTGCAAATAGTTGTGTCCAGGGTCCTGCTGATTGTCATCGCAGGGCGGACCTTTGTGGATCTTTTCGCGACCCTCGGTACAAGCACGCCGAATGGGCATCCACTATCTGTTGTCAGCTTTCTCGTTGTTCCGCTAGTCGTCATCTTGCTTCTGCTTTAGTGGTTTGTGGTGAGCTGGCGCAAACGGAATCGTTTGCGGTCCGTGAGAATTGCGCTGAACATTGGCAACGCCGGGGGCAGCAAGCGAGCCCTGGCTGTTACTCAGTGATCTTTTTGCCGCGCCCGGTCCACTCCTGAGCCTTATTCTCGGCTTGTTTAACTTGATCGGCAGACATCATGGCCGAAAGCTCGCCGAAGACCCGGTTTGCGTCGAGTTGGTTAGATAGGTCAAGCTGCCCACTCGTAATAGCCAAGCTGACCCACTTGTAGGCGTCAACTAAATAAGCCTCTTCTTTAAAGCGCTCCCACCAAAATCGTTTCATATTGCCGTGAAAATACTGAGACTTACCATGCCCTAAATCAGCAGCTTTTTGCCACATGTCTCCAAAGGAATCCGGGTCCCAATCACCATGGTCCCAATCATCATCGGCGGCAGAACTGTAACAGCGCAAAGCCTCAGATTGGTCTCTCTCCACACCGTCACCTTGTAAGTACATGTCGCCCAAGTCATTCAGCGCGTACAGATGCCTTTGATCGGCAGCCTTGCGGAGCCACTCGACGGCTTCCGTGAGATTCTTCTCAATTGAGTTGCGTCTACGCTTGTCCTCTGCCAATTTCGCATGATCTTTGAGAAGTGCTTCATTCTGTTTCAACTTCAACTCGCGTTCGGCATCTGTGTCCCCCTCCCTTGGAATCGATTCCTGCAATTTCCTCATGTAAATAATTAACCTATCCCCCGTACTTTCTGGCTTGAGATACCCTTCTCGTAACGCAACCCCGAGTTCGTACTGGGCATCGCTATGTCCCTCCTCCGCCTTTCGCCTTAGCACCGAAAGCCGGTCGAAAACAAGCGAACTCATACGTGCCGCTTCCGTCCGCCCGCGAGCGATAAGTGAAGATCGATTCAGACTAAGAGAAAAATTGCTGCTCGCCAACTCAAGCTGAACCTCCATATCATCTGGTCCGTAACCCATTGTAGTTTCCGCTCCGCGAATTGCTATTTGCCCTTAGTCGGCGTTAGGCCCTGGGTATCAGGGGAGTTTGCGCATTGCCCTTGATTGGCGTTTTGCGGAGCGGAAAGTCGTTCACGACGGACGGCGATCATACTGTGTACAGACGGCAGCAACCTGCCAGTCGGTGCCGACAAAGATGCAACCCTGTGTAGAGAGCGTATCATTGCGTGAAGCGAGCTGTCCAGTCGTTTCCATAGCCCGTCGTCGTCTACTCGCGAGTACCAATGCGGTCGCGAATTGCCTAGCCCTCTAACCTCCCTTCGAAGATTACGGTGAAACTCGGCGACCACCGCCTTTCGAGATTCGGAATCAGAGCACGTTCGAACTTGCACCGCCGCGTTTCGTTTCATGGAGACAAATCGATTTAGCCAGCGCCTGA
>PMQB01000266.1 GCA_003169195.1 Bryobacterales bacterium | reverse complement strand
AGTACCGGGCCGCCATCTTTCAGCACCACCACGGTTCGCGCATTGGCCGCCGCCACCGCCGCGATCAGTGCTTCCTGGTTGACGCCATCGATCAATGGAAGAGATAAATTCGTGCGGTCCTCTCCTTCCAGCGAGATGTCGCCGGCCATCACGATGGCAACATCAGACTTGGCTGCCAGTGCTTTAGCACGCGTAAGATCGGTGCCATCGTCATAAGTCACCGTTGCCGCGGAATTAAGGTTCTTCAACGCCTGCTTCAAGCCTTGTAGCGGCGTGATCAGCTGCGGCGCGTTCACGGTAATAATGCCCTTCGGTCCCGTGGCTGGAAGTTTGGCGCTGCCTGCGAAGCTAGCAGCGCCAATCAAAGCGATAGATCGAAGCGCGGCCGCATCGAACGGCAGCGCGCCTTTCTCGTTCTTGAGCAAAACGCTACCCTCTTCGGCGATCAAACGCGATGTTTCCGCATGGGCTGCAAAATCAACCGCCGTGAACCGTTCAACCGGGTGATCAAACTGGCCCATGCTGAACATGGGAATGTAGCGCCGTCGCAGCATGGCCTCTAAATCCGCTACCGTGATCTGCCCGGCGGCCAAAGCGGCTTTGATTTTTTCCGGCGTAAACCATGCGGCCCTACTATCGAACTCCAGATCCAAACCGGCCTTTATGGCAGCGGCTGTGCTGTGTACCGCTCGTCGATCGGAAATCACATACCCCTGAAATCCCCACTGCTTTCGTAATACGTCGGTCAGCAGTGGCGCGCTCTCGCACGCGAACAGACCACCCACTTTCGGATAGGAACAGATGATAGAGGCTGGGCTGGAATCCTTAACGGCCATTTCAAAAGGCAGCATATAGATCTCATGCAGCGTACGTTCATCCACAATCGTGTTCATCGACATGCGGTCTGTCTCTTGCTCATTCGCCACAAAGTGCTTGATACTGGCCTGCGTTCCCTGTTGCTGAACGGCCTTCACTTCTTCAATGGCCAGCGTGCCGCTCAAAAACGGGTCCTCGCCGAAGTATTCGTAGTTGCGCCCGGCTTGCGCCACTCGTCCCATGTTGATGCCGGGCGCTTCAAAAACATGGTGCGCGATGTTACGTGTCTCGATGCCGGCAATTTCGCCCCAATGAAACGCCGCCTGTCTATCCCAAGAAGCAGCTACTAGCAGCGCTGTAGGAACCGCGGTAGTTTGCGGATTCGGATTGCAATCGCCGCCGGCTACTCCGATGGGGCCATTCGTGAGTCGGATTGTCGGCACCTCCAACCGTGCAATACCTTCTATATGGCGCGTGTCTCGGCGCTCGCCACATCCGGGAAGGTCGGGATTGGGTCCAGTGTTGAGAGCGATTTGCTCGATCTTTTCATCCAGCGTCATCGCCTCCACCAGCAGTCTCGCTCGCTCAGCCGCCGGCAGCGCCGGATTCATCCAAGCCAGTGGTTGTGCCGCATTTACTTGAGGGGAAAACCCAAGAGTGCAAAAGCACAGCACGGCTAGAGCAAGTTCGGTTCGACGACTTTGTGAGCTTGGCATAACTGATGGAATCCGATCCTCCGTCAGTATATCGGTGATATTCTGTCTGCGACATGAAACTCTGGTCAATGCTAATGCTCGCTGTACCGCTGTTGGCGCAGGAGACGATCTTGTTGCACCCTGCCGACAAAGTCGATCCCGCAGCAGCTCCGGAAAAAATCGAGGAGCGCGGAAAAAATGGCGTAGTCGACCGTTCCATCGCCAACGTCCTCCAACCCACTGCTACCGTCTATCTCGCATCGCCGGAAAAAGCGAACGGCACTGCAATCGTCATCTGCCCCGGTGGCGGCTATCAGCATCTGGCCATCGATAAAGAAGGCCACGATATTGCGCGCTGGCTCAACACAATCGGGATAGCCGGCATCGTACTGAAATATCGACTGCCTGGCAGCATGCGTGGCCTTGACCAAAACAACATTCATGACGTTGCGGAAAAAATTCATGTCGCGCTAGAAGATGCCGAAGCCGCTATGCTGCTCACTCGCGAAAACGCCGCTAAGTGGCATCTGAAACCCGGAGCCGTCGGCCTGATGGGATTTTCCGCTGGCGGCCATCTCGCAGCCGTGATGGGCATGCTTGCCCCACCCGCCGCGCGCCCAGATTTTCTGGTGCTTGGTTATCCCGCCATCCCCGCTGGTCTTGCAGTCACGACTGCAACGCCGAAAACTTTCTTAGTGGCCGCCGATGATGACCCGCTCGTAAACCCTGCCGACAACGCCGGCCGTTTCTTCGCCGCTCTGCGCGCCGTGAAGGTTCCCGCCGAACTCCATATCTACTCTTCCGGCGGCCATGGTTTTGGCATCGTGCAAAACGGTAAGACAGCCGCGGCGTGGCCCATCGCCTTTGTCGCTTGGCTGAAAGAAGCGCAACTCGATTGACACGCAGAGACGCCCTTTGGAGCGCACTAGCCAGTGCCGCTGCTTCAACCCAATCTGTATCCAGTTTTTCGCACATCGAAAAATGGAGCGTCTTCGAAGCTCAATTCCCTGGACCCTCCTCCGGCACTCCGTATATAGATATTGAGTTCGGTGCGGATTTCCAGTTCGAACATCGCAAGGTTTCGGTCGACGGCTTCTATGATGGCGATGGCGTCTATCGCGTCCGCTTCATGCCCGACAGCGAAGGCGAGTGGCTATTCACAACGCGCAGCAATCGCCCTGAGTTGCATGGCAAAACAGGCCGTTTCCTGTGTGTTCCACCGGCAAAGGGCAATCACGGCCCCGTGGCCGTTCGCTCCACTTGGCACTTCGGCTATGCAGACGGCACACCGTATCTCCCCTTCGGTACGACCTGCTACGCCTGGACCCATCAAGGCGACTCACTTGAAGAGCAGACCTTGAACACTTTACAGCAATCGCCGTTCAATAAGATCCGCATGTGCGTGTTTCCAAAGTCATACGCGTTCAATCGCAACGAACCTCCGGCCTACGCGTTTGCCCGCACGGCAGACTCGAACGACTACACGCACGTCAACCCGATCTTCTTTCAACGTCTGGAAAAGCGCGTGACGCAGTTGATGCAAGCCGGCATTCAAGCGGACCTCATCCTGTTTCATCCTTATGATCGCTGGGGATATTCAAACATGGGGGCTGAGAACGACGACCGTTATCTCCGTTACGTCGTCGCTCGCCTCGCCGCTTATCGCAACGTATGGTGGTCGATGGCCAACGAATGGGACTTCGTGAAAACGAAGACGCTTTCCGATTGGGATCGTTTCTTCCGCATTGTTCAGCAGTCCGATCCATACGGCCGTCTGCGCTCCATCCACAATGGCGCCGTTCTCTATGATCACGGCAAAACGTGGGTTACCCATGCCAGCATCCAGGGTGACGATTTCGATAAGATCCCCGGCTGGTTGGACGCTTATCGGAAGCCCGTCGTTATTGATGAATGCAAGTACGAAGGCAACATCCAACAACGTTGGGGAAACCTTTCGGCACGGGAGATGACGCGGCGCTTTTGGATCGGCACTCTAGCCGGCGTTTACGTTGGCCATGGCGAGACTTATATGAACGATCAAGACGTTCTGTGGTGGTCTAAAGGCGGGGTGCTCCATGGCGAAAGTGCGCCGCGTATCGCGTTTCTCCGCAAACTTCTCGAATCGAACGCGCCGGGTGGCTTGACCCCCATGTCCAAGCCCTACTATCCTGCCGCCATGAAAACAGGCGAGTATTATCTTTCCTACTTTGACTATCATCAGCCAGTTACCAATCAATTCGAGCTTCCCGATGGTGCGTCCTTCCGCGCCGATGTCATTGATCCCTGGAACATGAAGATCACCCCTGTTGATGGCCTCCAGCAAGGTAAGGTTCAGTCAAAGTTGCCCGGTAAACCGTACATGGCTGTCCAGTTCCGCAAAGCCTAACTGAGCCAAAACTAATCCGGGGTCATTTTGCTCCTCTAATTTGTTATATCCTTGCTTTTGTTTGGGGAGTTACTGCATGCAGAGTTTTAGCCATGTTCCGCTAGGCAAGTCAGCGATTCGGCTGTTGCCAGTATTCTTTATAGTCTTCCTTGGAGTGTCTGCCTACGGTCAAGGTTTTGGCAGTATCGTCGGCACCGTTACGGATGGGTCGGGAGCCAGTGTGGCTGGTGCCAAAGTCACCGTAAGTGATGCCGCCGCCGGCTTTAGCCGCGCCGAGGTGACAAACAACTAAGGCTATTTCGTATTTCCCTCGTTGCGTCCGGCAACTTACGACGTGAGTGTTTCTGCGCTTGGTTTTAGCCAGTTCACACAAAATGGCGTGATTCTTTTGGCTGATCAAAGCGCCACCGTGAACGCGGCTCTGAAGCTAGGCAAGGCCAGCGAAACCGTCACGGTGACAGCCGAAGCAGCCCAGGTAAATACAACCACCGCTACCATGAGCGAGGTCGTGGAGCAGCGCCGCGTGGTTGACCTTCCCCTCAACGGCCGAAACGCTGCCTCCTTGTTGCTCGTCGTGGCCGGCGCGATCCCTGCTCCGGCGAATGATGTCGACCAAGGCAATACGAAAACATTTCCCACGGTTATTACCGTATCCACCAACGGCGCGCGCCAGAACCAAGTCAGCTTCCGGCTCGACGGTGCCAATAACAACGACATCTACACCAACTCCAACCAGCCCTTTCCGTTTCCCGACGCTCTGCAGGAATTCAGCGTGCAGACCAGCAATTACAGCGCAGAGTATGGCGGCAATGCTGGCGGCGTGGTGAACATTGTCACCAAATCAGGCACCAATGCGGTGCATGGCGATCTTTTCGAGTTCGTGCGCAACGCCGATTTCAATGCCCGCAACTTCTTTGCCGCCGTGCGCGACCCGCTGAAGCGGAATCAATACGGCGGCATTATCGGCGGCCCGCTCATCATTCCGAAGGTCTACAACGGCAAAAACAAAACCTTCTTCTTCTTTGGCTATCAGGGAACAAAGATTCGAACCATCGGTAACACGTCCAGCGCCTACGTGCCCACGGCTGCCGAACGCGCTGGCAACTTTTCGGCGCTGCTTGATCCGGCCAACCCCGCCAATCCGTTTCACAAGGCGATTCAGATTACCGACCGCAACGGGGTGAAGATTGCCGGAAACCTTCTTCAACCCAACCAGCTTGATCCGGCTGCAGTGAAATTCCTGGCTTATCTGCCAGTTGCTCCCGCAGCCAACGGTCTATTGTTCTACTCACAACCCATTTCTCAGAACTTCGGCGAATACACCGCGCGCGGCGATCACAATATTTCAGACCGCGATCACCTTTCCATGCGTTACTTCTACGACAAGTTTTCAAACGCTGGATTTCTCGATCCCGCCAATTACCTGAGCTTCCAGAACTACTCCACAATCTTGGCGCAGAATGCACTCCTCGGCGAAACCCGCGTATTCGGACCCACCGCGGTAAATGAATTCCGTCTTAGTTACTCGCGCGAAACCTCCGTTCGCGGCCCCGCTGCGGGCAGCATCGGTTTGTCTGATCTGGGCGTGAACATTTATCAGCCGCCTACCGCCAAAACAATTGAAGGCTTGAGTGTTTCTGGCTATTTCAGCCCGGCACAAACCGACCCTGCTCAATTTATCCGCAACCAATACAACCTGAGTGACGATTTCCGCTTAGTGCGCGGCCGTCATTCCTTATCGTTCGGCGGCACGGCAATCCGCGCGCAAGTATTGCTGCGTAACCAGTTCCGCACGTCCGGATCTTACACCTTCACCGCCGACGTAACTGGCGATGCGCTGGCCAGTTTTATGCAAGGCTACGTTCGCACCTTCACGCAAGGCTTTGGCGAGTTCAAAGACAACATGTTGAATACGTACAGCTTTTACGCGGCCGACGATTTTCACGCGTCTCGGCGCTTGACCATCAATCTCGGTCTGCGCTATGACCCGCTTTATCCATGGAATGAAACGAAGGGCCGCATGGAACTGTTCAGCGTGTCGGCCTACAACGCCGGCGTTCATTCGCAGGTGTACACCAATGCTCCAGCGGGTTTGCTGTTTCCCGGCGATCCTGGTGTTCCACACGCGGGCGTGCGTCCCAGCTTGGACAACGTGGCACCGCGAGTAGGCTTTGCCTATGATCTGGACGGCAGCGGCAAGACCAGTGTTCGCGGTGGTGCCGGCGTATTCTACGACGCGCTGATGCCCGGTGTTTGGAACAACCGCTTTGTTGATGTCACGCCATTCAGCCCGCAATTTAGTTTGACTACGCCGCCAGGTACGCTCAGCAATCCGTATGTCGGCTTCACAGATCCTTATCCATCTCCTTTCCCACCTTTGAAAAACACTGCGTTTCCTGGCCCAGTGCTTGTCATCTCCTATGACCCCGCGAACGGTAACAAACAGCAGACCGCCACGGTTTATAACTGGAACCTTTCACTGGAGCGTCAACTCACATCCAGTTGGCTGCTGCACACCGCGTATGTAGGCTCGCGCAGTACCCATCTTGGCGAAGGGCTCGAACTCAATCCCGCCGTCTACATGCCGGGGAGCAAACTTTCCACCGATGCGCGCCGCGCCTTTCAACCCTATGGCAGCATTACGCAAGATGCGCAGGATGTGAACTCCAGTTTTCATTCGGCGCAGGTGACACTCCAAAAACGTTTTTCTCAAGGCTTCACCATTCTGGCTAACTACACTTGGTCGAAATCACTCGACGACGCCCCGGCAGGAGAAGGAATCACCGGCATCGCCCAAGGCGGTAACTCGCCCATTCCGTGGAATTTCCCGGGAAGGCACGCCGCGGACTACGGCCCGTCGGAGTTTGACCACACCCACCGCTTCGTTCTTTCGTATGTGTGGGATCTCCCTCGCCTCGACAAGCGCAACGCTCTGCTCCGGTACACAGTGGGCGGCTGGCAATGGTCCGGCATCATTACGGCCCAAACCGGACAAGCCTTCACTGTTGAGGCGGGCAAAGATCAATCGCAAACCGGCTTAGGGACAGACCGCGTATCGCTTGTTAGCGGCGTCAACCCCTACGGCGGAACGGCTTGCGGATCGTCTGCTCCCTGCGTCAATTATTTGAACCCGGCGGCGTTCGTACTGCCGGCCATTGGAACGTTCGGGAACGAGGGCAAGGGCGTGTTGCGCGGCCCGCATCTCATCACCTGGGATACCGGCGTGTTCAAAGAATTTCCGTTCGCCGCGGAACGCGCGCGTCTGCAATTCCGCGCAGAGTTTTTCAACGCTCTCAATCAGGTCAACTTCAATAATCCGTTCAACACCAACGTGCCCAGTTTTGCCAGTTCCGGTTTTGGGAGCATTACCAGTTCGCAAGATCCGCGCATAGGTCAGCTTGCTTTGAAACTGCTGTTCTAACTTCCTAACCGTTGGCGGATTGCGAATTTCGCTATCTCCACCAAGGCGCGGTACAGTGATTGTTTAAATGCCCAGACTGAGCTTCGGTATTCTTTTGAGCGCGAGTATCTTTGCGGCAGAGGCCAAAGTCGCGCTGAAAGATCTTCCTGCGGCTGTGCAGAAGGCAGTGAGGCAAGAAACGAAGACCGCCAAGCTACGCGGTCTCGAGAAGGAGATTGAACACGGGAAAACCTATTACGAAGCGGAGACGACGGTGAACGGGAAGTCGCGCGATATCTTGATTGACCCGAATGGCACTATTGTGGAAATTGAAGAAAGCGTCACGCTCGAAAGCTTGCCGGAAGCGGCGCGCAGCGGGTTGAAGCGTGCGGCAGGTATAGGCAAGATTCTACGGGTCGAATCGATCACCAGGGGATCCACTGTCAGTTATGAAGCGCTGATCGAGCGCCATGGAGAAAAGGTAGAAGCGTCCGTCAGCGCGGACGGCTTAAGAAGGAAAGACTGACGTTCTTTCAGGATGTATGTGGATTCTCGTAGCCGAAGATGAAACCTCCATGGGCGATTTGCTCGTGCAAGGCTTAGAAGAACAGAACCACACCGTGACCCTGGCGCGGGATGGCGAGGAAGCACTGGCCGCAGTTGCTGCGAGCGTTTACGATGCGATCGTTCTAGATGTAATGATGCCTCGCCTCGATGGTTTCGAAGTGGCGCGCCGGTTGCGGGCGGCCAAGAATCACACACCTATCCTGATGCTGACGGCACGCGACAGCGCCGAAGATATCGTGAAAGGCCTGGATGCTGGCGCGGACGATTATCTCGTTAAGCCTTTCTCGTTGAAAGTTCTGCTGGCACGGCTGCGCGCGGTCGCCAGGCGCGCCGCACAAGCCCCCGTCAAGGAGTTACGCGCTCACGACTTGTCGCTTGATCCGGCAGCGCGCGAAGTGCGAAAGACCGGGACAAGGATTTCGCTCACGCCTACCGAGTTTAGATTGCTTGAATTGCTGATGAGGCGTGCCAACCGGGCCGTATCCCGCACAGCCATCATCGAAGCCGTCTGGGGCTTCGATCACGATGTGGAGCCGAATACGGTAGACGTGTACATTAAGCTCCTCCGTGAGAAAGTAGACAGCAAGGCTCAATTGATTCACACTGTGCGCGGCTTCGGATACATTCTGCGTGACTAAGCCGCGAACCAGATCGATCCGCTTCCGGCTCACGGCCTCCTATACCGGCGTGCTCGCCATGACATTTGCGCTGATTGGAGTCGGGGTGTGGATCGCCCTCGAACACAGCATCCAGCAAACGGCTGACCGAGAGCTTTACACGCGCTTAACCGAAGTCCGTCGCTATATTGATAGTTTCTCAGCGGATGACCTCTTGCATCTGGAAGAGGAGTTTAAGGAAGAGTCGCTGCTCAGTCAGTCAGTCGCCAACATTCGCGTTTCCGGCGCGCAGGGCCAGTGGCTCTTTCGGACTCCCAGTACCGATCGCTGGCCTTCGCGAGCGAGCGATCCTGCAAAGTTGAGCATGCGTGGCAGCAACGTGACCATTCGCGTAGGGCACGAACTGATTCGCGTTCTTACGGCGCCGGTGAAGTTGGGCGTAGTGGAAATTGGACTTTCCATCGACGGGTTCGAAGAAGTCAAGAGAGGTTTTCTGTGGTCGCTCGCGTTGGGAAGCCCCTTATTGTTAGTGCTGGCTTGGTTGGGTGGTTACTGGCTGAGTGGCCGCGCTTTGAAACCGGTGGATGAGATCTCGCAAGCTGCGTCCAATATTAGCGTTCAGGACCTATCGGCCCGCCTTCCGGCCGCCAATGTGGGAGATGAGTTAGACCGGTTGTCGCGCGTCTTAAATGACATGTTGGCGCGTTTGGAGTCCGCGTTTCACCGCATCACGGAATTCACGGCCGACGCCTCCCACGAGTTACGTACGCCGGTGGCCGTCATCCAAACAACAGCCGAACTCATGCAAGCACGGCCGCGCACAGTGGAAGAGCACTTGAAGGCGTGGGGCAACGTGACGAAAGAGACTGAACGAACTTCGCATCTGATTGCCGATCTCCTAACACTGGCGCGCGCCGATTCTGCAAACCTTGAGTTCGAGATGCGTCCCATCGATCTCTCAACGATCGCGCAAGCCGCGGTGGATGAAATGCGAGTCATGGCAGAAGCGAAGCAACTCGAGCTGGTTCTGGACACGCCTAAAAGGTGTCCCATGCAAGGTGATGCCGATGCATTGCATCGCGTCCTTTGCATTCTCCTTGACAATGCCATTAAGTTTTCCTTGGGGTCTGCGGAGATAAGAGTTTTATTGACTCATCCCGCCATTCTTAAGGTTTCAGATCAAGGTGCCGGAATCGCGCCCGAAGATTTACCCCTGATTTTTGAGCGCTTTTATCGAGTCTCCAAAGACCGATCCCGCAAAACCGGTGGGGCGGGCTTGGGGCTATCGATAGCCCGCTTTATTGTCGAGAGACACGGGGGGAAGATCGAGGTCGCGAGTGAACTCGGCCGCGGCTCCACCTTCACTGTAGCGTTCCGAGTTAGTAATACGTAGCCACCGGTTTGCCCTCAATGAGTCGAATTGTTTGAGCCGCAATACGATCGGGTCCCGTCTGGCGCGCCATTTCCTCCAATTGTGGTAACGCCGCTTTTGCGCCAGGGCCAATCATGCCCAGAGACTGCAGCGAACTGCGGAAAACAAATCGCCCCTCCGTTTTGTCAGCTAGACGCGCAGCCAAGGCCGGTGCCGCCGCACTGGCTGCCGGACCAATAGCTCCGAGTGCATCGGCAGCACCAATGCGCACCGCTTCAATTTTGTCACTCAAGGCAGCCGCCAGTTCAGACACCGCAGGCGCTGCTGCTGCGCCGATGGATTTCAATGCCAACGCCGCCAGCCCGCGCAGTTCAGGGTTGTCATCTTTCAGCGCTGTAATCAAAGCCGGCACGCTACCCGCACCAATCTTCGCCAGCGAGCTAACCGCAGCCGATCGAACTTCGGCCGACGGGTCACTCAGTGCGCCATTCAGGGCAGGGACGGCCGCTTTACCGTCTTTCCCAAACTCTCCAATCGCAAGGAGCGAACGGATCCGATCTTTTCCTGAAGCCTTCGCGAGCCTGTTCAGATAAAAAGAGAGCCGGCGTCCGCGATAAACAGGATCGCGCCGCTGTGGCTCCTTTACTATCTCGTAGTCGGCCGTGCTGCCATTGTCAGTGGCAGCATCCGGCATCTTTTCAAGGACAATGTCATTCAGCCCGAAGTTGTAGCCGAACGAGCGCGAATCCTTGCCCGTACACACAAACGTCAGGATGTGACGTCCCTTGCTTAGATCAACCATGCCGAGCGCGCGATCTTTGGCCACGTACACTTCCGGCAAATAGTTGTAATAAATCTCGGGTCCGGGCGGCGGAATCTCGGAGGTGGACGCCTGTCTCGGATCCACGTTCATCGGTACCCCATCCATCAGCGCCGTGTAATCTCCATAGTCGGGAGCTTGCGCTATGAGTCCGACTAACTCATATTGCCCCTCCTCCGCAATCTCAATCGGAATGTTGATCTTCGCACCTACACCCTGTGCCTCGAGAAACAGTAGATCTTTCGCCCAATCAACTTCTTTCTGTACGCTTGCCTTACCTTTCTCAGTCGTTACATCCTTGAGAGCATTTTGAATCGTCAGTTGCGTAGCATTACCAAACGGCAAGCGTTCATAACCATAAGGAGGTTCCGACAGTCCTTCGTTTACGCCCTGCTGATACCAAAAAGCGACACTCGAAAAGAAGTCATAGCGCTCTTCAAAGCCAGACCGGACACTGCCGTCAGGATTGGAGGTCCAACCCGAGTGTTCAATGCCCGCCCAGATCGACTTAGTGAAAGGAATCGGATCGGGTATGTGCCAGCGATAGCCAGTCAGGCGCGAGCCGAGCTTTTCCCCTTCCGCAATGGGCGTGCCGAACCAAAGGCTGCTGGTATCACGCAAGCCCCATGCTTCGTTGAAATAGTCTTCACTGCCCGTGCCTAAGATCTGCGGCTTTTTGCTGCCATCAATGTAAAAAAGGTCGTCCCCCTCGCCGAACCACGAGACCTGCGTTTGCACAACACTCATCACTGTGCCCACGTAATGACCCGAGCCCTGAATGTTCAAGAATTCATAGTTGCGGCCCTTGCGTGCCGGCCGCTCTTGTCTGTAGTAAGCGTGAAAATAACCCACATCTGCTGGTAGCTTGGCGTAGTTCCGATAATCGACGTGATAGTAAAACATTGGCACCAAGCGATGCCCTTCATTGGTGACAGTAATGCGGCAAGACTTGCGATAAGGCATCGGCCAATAGCTGTTGCGCGCCCGCCCGAACGAGCCGTTGTGAATCATCGCCGACTCAACTCCCCGTTCCGCGCCATGGCCCACCGCAAAGAAGTCTCCCAAAGGAGCGTCCACGCTAGGCGTTTTGTAGCCATCGTAATATACGCGCAGCCGTAGTAATCGTGGCCACGCGAATTCATTGTGGGCTACAGTGAGCCAAATGTGAGTAATCATGCCAGGCCCATGCAGATCTGCCATCACCAGTGTTTCGCCGGGCATGATGCGCTTGCTATCATCGTTGCTCGCGACAAAGCGATTGCTGCTAGACACGCGAGCGCTCGAATAGTTCTTGAGACGCGCCAAGTCAAGTGCGTCACTGACGTTCGTCCCGGGGATTTGCGCAATCAGTGGGATCACATTGAACAAGAGCGCAATAGCTGTGAGTCGCTGCATAGTGGTAAGCGCCGCCTTTTCGCTTGGTTATAGCAAAGCTTACCAGTCTCCCATCACCGGCATTCAAACCCCTGCCTTCCCGCGCATCCCATCCGCAAACGCTGATGCGATCTTTTCGTTCACAAAAGATGAAAATATTTTTTATCGCTAGATTCCAAAGGACTTAACCTTATTTCCGCCCACCCCCGAAGTTCGTTTTCGGTCCTCTCGATGCTATGTTTTGGCCAGGCTCACCAGAGATTCTTCTCCGGTGGGCTTTTGTATTTCTGAACAGGAGTTCGCCCCATGTACTCACTCGAAAGTCCAAGTGCCGTTGCGCACGAAACTCGAAAGCCATTGCTGAATGGCCTGTCGTCTATTGGCAAGGTGTCGCATGAAACGCTATAAATATCCACCCAGCGGCGTGCAAGTGTGGGATGTCGATCACGATCTATGGGATGTGCGCGAGGCCCGCGCTACCAAGCATGGCTTTGACTTGTTGTTTGGCAGCCCTGCCAGCACCCCACTGGGAAGTGCCATCACCGGGCTGCCCCGTCTCATCTCCACGCCGGCCCTGCGAGATTATTGGGAACAAAACCGTACGAAACGGCACGGCGAGGTTTTTGACTTACCCGCCGGTCGAACCACATTGAAGAGGGCACGGAAGCGCTTGGGTTTCAATGTGGTCGATGACACGGAAGCTTTCTTTCGGCGGCGCAAAGGTGATCTGAAGAAACTCAGCGCTCGGAAATTTGCCGAAAAGCACGAAGTCGATTTCCACGTTGCCATGGCTTGGCGCCTGCGTTTAGTCGGACGCAAGGCTCGTCCCCTCGGTTGGTGGCGCGACGAAAGTGTGTTGGCAATTCTGCGTCAACCCATCACGCATCGCGAGGCGGGCGAACAGCTCGGCATCAAGACGAGCCATGTTCACCGGCTTCGCGTCCGCATGCAAGCGGAGTTCGGCAGTGGCGAGACCGAGTTACTGCTCGCCGCGTAAAGAAGGAAACAGATGCTGGCGGTCCCCATTCGCATTGTGATCGCCAGCTCTCGCAAATGCGTGAGTTCGCATGTTATCGTTCTGCTTGATGTCATTGGTGCCATGCGTCCATCGCTCAGTATAGGCCGGACTGTACTATTTCTCTCACTCCTGTCCGGTTGTGGCGGTGGTAGCTCTTCTGGCACTTCGCCCACCGGCCCAGTTGCCAACTTCGCTCTATCCGCCCTTGCCGGACTCAACCTCCCACACAGCGCATCCATCACGTTTTCTGTCTCTGCCCCCGCCATCAATGGCTTCGCGTCTCCCGTATCTATGTCGATCGGAGGCTTGTCTTCGTCGATTACGGCCAATCCGTTAAACCCTCCCTTTGACAGCGGGAGCTTCGCAAACTGTCACGCTTTCTGCTGCCAGTTCCGCAGCGTTTGGTTCTATCTCGCTTAGCGTCAGGCGAACGTCCGGCACGCTCGCCGTGGATGGAACGGGCTCATCGCTGGCTACCTGGGGCGCGCCTTTGCTGATGCCCGCACACTGCTGAACGGCACACCCGAAATTTCCACGCAATCTTCCCCTCGAGATGTCCTTCGGAGGTTGGTATCACCGATGGTGGCATCGTCTCTTACGGCGCGTCCTCCGTGAACGCGATTGGTGAGAATGCCTTCTTTAAACTCAACACCGCTACCGGCGCCATCACTGCGTATTCCACCCATGTAGCTAACACCGACAGTTACAACAACCTCTATATCTGGGTGGCCCTTAGCCCGACAACCAACACGTCTACCTTGAGCAAAAGGGAGCCATTCTAAAAGAGATCGATACCGCCACGGATCAAGTGCACACCGTCCCCACCGCGGTCCTCACTGCCGATCTCGCCATTTCCGGCGATGGCTAATCCCTGGCGGCTGCCAACAATCTGCTGAAGATCAATCTCACGCAAAACGCAAATCTAGCCACCAGCGAGTTCCAAGCCTATGGAGCCAATTATGTTCACGGTGAAAGACTTAGTTCCGATGGCTCACTCGCGTTTGTGCCGAGTCAGAACTCAATAGATGTCTTCAATCGAGCGAACGGAACGCTCATTGAGAGAGTGGCCGTCCCCTTCACCCTGAGTTCCAACTTTGATGCTCTCGTCAGGGAACTGCGCCTACAATGTCTTGGTTGCGATCACAGGCGCAGGCGTAGCTGTCATCGATCTCTCCTCGATTCCCAAGCCTTCGCTTCGCCAGCCGATCCCTGTCAATCAGTCACGGCAGGCCATTCCCGAAGCGATCCCCACTCCGCCGTAAACTGCGACCCACAAGCCTGCCCCACTACATCTTCAACGTTCGTCACGCCTCAAGGAACAATCACGGTCGACCCGTCTTCCGTTTCCTGCTTAATCGCCAGCAGCGCCTGGTTCGCCTCATCAAGCGAAAACACCTTTACCCGCGGAAGAATGTTGAGATCTCGGGCAATCACCAAAAACTCCTTCGCATCCTTCCGAGTCATATTGGCCACGCTTCGAATCTGTCTTTCGCCCCACAATAAAGTGTCGTAGTCAAACTTGGGCATCTCATCAAGGTGAATGGCGTTAATCGCCACTACGCCGCCCTTCCTCAAACTCGCCAACGCACTCACAACTACTTTGCCGGTTGGCGCGAATGTGATGGCGCGATCCAACCTCACCGGCGGCTGCTCGTCTTCCTTGCCCACCCATGTTGCCGCGAGCGAACGAGCCGTTTGTCGGTGCCGTTCCCCTCTAGTCACAACATAGACATCGCACTTCCACGATCGCAATACGGTGATCGCCAAACTCGCCGAACTCCCAAATCCAAACAGGCCCACTCGTTCGCCAGGTTGTACGCCAGCCACGCGTAAGCTGCGATAGCCAATGATGCCCGCACACAGGAGTGGCGCAACTACAGTGGCATCTAAACCCGGCGGCAGCGGCAAAGCAAAGTCCGCGCGTACTAAAACAAATTCTGCGTAACCCCCATCCACCGAATAGCCGGTAAACGTAGGGTTATCACACAGATTCTCCATTCCGTGTTGGCAATACCAACAATCTCCATCCGTACCTCCCATCCAGGAAACGCCCACTCTCATCCCCAGCGGCAAGTCTGCTGTGGCGCCCTCCACCACTTCACCCACAATCTGATGCCCCGGAATCAGATCTGGCTTAGTGGCTGGCAAATCGCCTTCCGCGATGTGAAGATCCGTTCGACAAGCGCCACAAGCAATAACTCGCAGCAGCACGTACCCATCTTGGATCTTCGGGCGTTCCGTTTCTCGAATCTCAAAATAGTTTCCGGCAGTTCTGGGGCCCGGTCGTAAAATCGCAGCTTTCATCGCTATTGTCAGCCTCTGCTAAAAAACAGCAGCTAATTCTCATTAATGCGCATACACTTCTTCGTGCTGCGGTGTCGGCATAACAGGTTTGGTCATGTAGTCGATCACAACCCTCGCCGCCACATCTCCATGTTCCAACCGATGGAAGATTCGGTTAATGTCCGCAAGTGGCTGCAGTTCCACATCAGCCGTCACCTTGCCCTCTGCGGCAAATGCCAGTGCCTCAGCCATGTCTTCGCGTGTTCCCACAAACGACCCGCGAATGGTAATGCAATTCGCCACCACATCAAACAGCGGAACGGGGAATTCACCCGGCGGCAGTCCCACCAAAACGCAAGTCCCGCGTTTACGGGTCATACCAATACCTTGCTTGAACGCGATCAACGATGGCGCGGTAATCAACACGCCGTGCGCGCCGCCGCCCGTCTCCTTCTTTAAAGCGGCTGCCGGATCACCGTGTTTAGCATTAAACGTCAGATTCGCGCCCAGTGACTTCGCCAGCGCCAGCTTGTTGTCGTCGATATCCACCGCACAAACAAGCAGACCCATCGCTTTCGCATATTGAATGGCAAGGTGACCAAGTCCGCCACAACCTGAGATCGCAATCCATTGTCCCGGTTTCGCTTCTGTCTGCTTAATTCCCTTATAGGTTGTGATACCCGCGCAGATCAGCGGCGCTGCTTGGGTAGCGGCAAGCCCTTTCGGTATGTGCGCCACATACTGCGGGTCGGCCAGAATATATTCGGCAAAGCCGCCGTTTTTGGTGTAGCCACCGAACTGTGCTCCTGCGCAAACCGTCTCCCATGCGCTCAAGCAATACTCGCAATGGCCGCACGCCGAGTACAGCCACGGCACGCCCACTCGGTCGCCTTCCTTCACAATCGTTACATTTTTGCCGGCGGCGGTCACGATGCCAATCGCTTCATGCCCCGGTATAAAAGGCAAAGTAGGCTTCAACGGCCAGTCGCCGCTCGCCGCGTGCAAATCGGTGTGACAAACGCCGCACGCCTCCGTCTTCACTACAATCTGATCGTCCCCGGCCGTGGGAATCGCCCATTCACGCATTACCAGGGGTTTGCCAAAAGCCTCAACTACCGCCGCCATCATTTTGTTTGCCATGTGTTCTTACTGTTCCGCTTTTTTGAGTTAACTACACCAGAGGAGCGGCCATGTCGTGTATGCGAACCAGTTTCTTGTTCACAAACTCTTGGATTCCCATGTTGCCCAACTCGCGTCCGTAACCGGAGTCTTTGATGCCGCCGAAAGGAAGTTCCGCGTCAGACCAGTCGATGTTGTTGATAAACATCATCCCTGTCTCAACTTGTGACGCCACGCGCCGGCCGCGCGCCACATCCTTCGTGAACACCGAACCACCCAAACCGAAGTCGGAATCGTTCGCCAGCGCAATCGCGGCCGCTTCATCCTTCACTCGGAAGAACATGGCAACCGGGCCAAAGAACTCATCGCGAAACGCTGGATTGTCTGGCTTGACATCGGTCAAAATCGTTGCTTCCATGAATGAGCCGGCGCGGTCAATCCGCTTTCCGCCCAACGCAACTTTCGCGCCCTTCGCCACGGCGGCATCCACCTGTTTGAGCAAATCAACCAGCGCCGATTCCGTCGACAGCGGCCCATGCGTTGTCGTCTCGTCCATCGGGTCGCCCGGTTTCAATGCCTCTAGAGCCGTCTTGAACTTCGCCAAAAACTGGTCCGCAATCTCTTCCACCACGATGAAACGCTTCGACGCGCAACAAGTCTGCCCCGCATTGTACATCCGTCCCCACACGGCCCATGGAATTGTTTTCTCCAGATCCGCGTCTTCCAACACGATGAACGCATCACTGCCCCCAAGCTCCATCGAAGAGACTTTGAGGTTCGTGCCCGCTCGCGCCGATATGCTTCGACCTGCCGCCACACTGCCCGTCAGCGCCACACCCTTGATCCGCGGATCGTCAATCACTTTGTCCGACTGCTCGTGTGAGATCAACAGGTTGGTGTAGAGCCCATCGGGTGCGCCTGCATCCTTCCAAAGCTTCTCAAATTCAATAGCGCACTGCGGTACGCAGCCCGCATGCTTCACCAGCAGTGTGTTGCCCGCCATAAGATGCGGACCAGCCACGCGCGCCAGTTGATAGTAGGGAAAGTTCCACGGTTCCACGCCGAAAATCACGCCAATCGGGCTGCTCTCCATATGCGCTTCGCCATGCGTCGGATGAAGTTTCACCGGCGCCAGAAAACGCTCGCTGTTCTTGGCGTAGTAAGCCAGAATATTTGCACTAAAATCCACTTCGCCCCGGGCTTCGTTGATCAGTTTGCCCATCTCAACCGTGGCGTGTTTCGCAAACTTGTCCACGTTGTCGTGCATCAGTTCCGCCGCCTTCGCCACAATCACCGCGCGCTGCGCGTAAGACATCTTCTTCCACGTCTCGTAGCAACTCGCCGCCCTCGCAATCTTCACTTCTAATTGTTCGTTCGTCAGTTCAACGAACGTTTTCACGCTCTTGCCGTCGAACGGATTCACGCTTTCGTAGGCCATCTGATTCCTCTTTCCCGCCTACTCCCAGTGCACGAGGATGGCCGAACGTCCGCAATCGCTCAAAGTGCTTCTCGTTTTCTGCAGCTTTGACCCCGGGCCGTCAGTCGGCAAAATGCGGTCGCCACCGTCGCGCTTGCCGAACCCAGCCAGAAGCACGCACCTCAGAACTGAATGCGTCCCTGAATCTGCAGGAAGCGGTTTTGCGAACCCGTTTGTGCTGTCACCTTGCCAAACGTGGTATCGTTCGGGTTCGTATCCGGGTCGGAAAACTGCGATCGGTTGAACACGTTGAACAAATCCATGCGCACTTGAAACGTTGCCTTCTCAAAGAGCCTGATATTCCGATGAAGGTTGGCGTTCGTCTGCAACAATTTGTCTCCTCGCACTCCGTTGACATACTGCGGGAAAACGCGAACCGAATAGGAAGCAGGTTGGTTCGACGCATTCCGCTCGAAGTTCGCCGTGTTGAACCATGAGTTCAGACCGCGCGTCACGTTGTTCAAGTCTGAAGAAAGTGTCGCAAAGTTGCCGTAGTAATAAATGTTGGGAAAGTTGATTTCATCGCCGGACTGGTATTCCCAGGTCGCCGCTAACTCCCAGCCTCCCAAAATCGCACTGCCCACACCAGAATGCAGAAACCGCTTGCCGCTGCCAAATGGCAATTCAAATAATCCGTTGATCGTTAGCCGCTGCGGCCGCGCGCTATTACTCGGATACCAACTCGGAACCGGATCGAACTCATTGTCGAACGCCATCTTGTCATAGGCGCCCATCCAAGTCCAAGACGCATTCAAGTTGATGCCACGCGAAAGACGGCGCGAAAAATCCACTTCCAGCGCTTTGATCCGGTCCTTCCCCAATGGGTCATCCGCCTCATAGAGCCCGTTCATTTGCGGGTGCGGCCGCAGCAACTGATTCGTTTGAATCAACTTGCTCGTATAAAAAGATTGCGTGCTCATGTACGCATAGAGCGCGGGGTTGGAAGTTTGGAGAGCAGCAAAATTGCCTATGTAGAAAGGATTGCTAACGTTGGCTCTAAGAGCGTTATTAACCGCGTTGTTACGAACTAGCCCAGTTGACCAGTATTGAGCAGGCAGCGCGTCCAGTCGCCGTGTCACTCCCAAATCGCTCGCCCACTGACCCCAGTAGGTCGCCTCAATCAGCATGTTATCGCCAAGCTGCCGCTGTATCGATCCTCGCCATCTCTGCACTTCCGGGTGTTTGCGGTTGTAAGGTATGAACGTGAAGCCCCGCCCTACTTGATACATCGAGCCCAGCGAACTGCCATAAGGCTGGCACGGCGGATTGCCGCCAATCATGCTTGGAAACGGGTTCGTCAAAGGGGATACGCCGTTGTAGGGATCGCCGTAATTCCAGCTCACTCCTGAATTGTTACTGCTCACATTGGTTTGTGTGCAGGAGAAGCCCGACTGAGTGGCCGCCTCGTTCATCACATTCAGCGTGTCGTAGTAAATGCCGTAACCTGTGCGAATCACCGTTTTCGGCGTAGCTTGCCAGGCAGCAGCCAAGCGCGGTAGATACATCATTTGGTTTTGCCACAACTTGTTGGTGTAGCCGCCGACACCAAGATAATAGTCGCCACCCTGGACCTGAAAAGCGCTGCTCGGCAGCTGCGTAATCGGGTTAGCCGCGTAGGCGGCTTGCGCGGCGGCAGCAATCGGTAACGCGACATTAGGATCAAATCCGCCAATGGCGCGATTATGCTCCTCCGTCGGACCTAACTCGTATTCCATGCGCAGTCCCAACGTCAGCGTCAACTTCCGCGTCACACGCCACGTGTCCATTCCGTACCAGGCATAGTAAGGATTCCCCTCCGTCACGCTGGTATTGTTGTCTACCGACATGCTCGTCGGTATTCCCAGTTGGAACGCCGCGTAGTTCAATCCAATATTGCCGGCGGCTAAGAGCCCGTTATCCGTGGCCTGAGTGTAGGTGTTACTGAAGGTGAAGCTCCCCATCGAGTTACCATTCTGCCCCACGTCATGCCGCACTTGCTCGCGGAAATCGATGCCCGCGCGTACACTGTGCTCGCCCATAATGTGCGTTGCGTTCACTTTGATCCCTTGCGACCTCTCTTTCGGATAGGAGGAAAGCGCGCGCCCGAACGTACTGCCGTTATAGAAATAATAAGACCCTGAAAGATTAACCGCCGGCAGCGCGCAATCGTTGTTGGCGGTGCAAAATTGATCCATATAGGATGGCAAACCAACACTGCTTGGTTTGTATTGCACCAAGCCCAAGTTGTAGTTCCTTTGGAACCACTGGTTCGCCGCAACAGCCACATCAATGATGGTTGAGGGCGTCGGAGTATAGGTCCAATCAAAAACTCCGCTCACGTTGCGCCGCGTGTCGTCAGTCGTCAACAGACCCTTGCAAGTCAAATCGCCGTAGTATTCGCGGTAATGGCTCCAGTTCCAGCGGAAAAAGAACCGCATTTTGTCCGACTTGTTGTAATCCGTCTTCTGGTTGTACGCATTGTAAATATTGCTGTCCGGCTGGCAGTTCGGCAGATAATTCGTCAGCGGCGCCTGCGTCGCGCTGGTTGGATTGTTGTTGGGCAGTGGAATGGCGCTGTTATAAAACTGATACATCGGATTATCAAAGCGGCTCACCGGCACAATGTTGCCCACAAACGGAGTTCGAATGTAGTGGCCCGGGCTCGCCGCGTTTGCCGTTACCGTCAGCGGGTCATAGATAATATACTGCGCCCCCAACGGCAGCAGGTCGGAATAGTTGCCTGTCCTCTCTAAGGCCGTAGGCACGGTGTCATTAATGTCGCTCGGACGAGCGGGTATGTCGTCGCGCGCGCCGTCATAAGCGAAAAACCAAAACAGCTTGTTCTTCCCATTGAATACTTTCGGAATCACTAACGGGCCGCCCAACGTGCCTGAAAAGTTATTTGAGTGGCCCTTTGGATATTCAGGCGTATTTTTGATCTGGTTCACCAGGGCCGTATTCCCGGCCGCTTCGGCAGCAGCCAAATTCGCCAGAGTGGCTATCCAGTTGACTCAGGTAGCCGCGATTAGTAGGTTTACCTTTGATGGAAGATTATCCGAAGACGATCGAGGAGTTCGAGG
>PMQB01000366.1 GCA_003169195.1 Bryobacterales bacterium | reverse complement strand
TATTAATAGACTCCAAATATTCCCCCGGCTTTCGCCCGTTCTTCCCCCAATTTTTCCCTTCCCCCTACCTCTGAAAAACGCGCTCTGCTGCCCTTCCCCTCGCGCCATCTGGGTTCGTTTTTTCACTTGCCCAATCTGCTCACCACTGGGTACATCGCGCTTCCATTGGCTTCGTTCTTACAAAAGCCATCCGCCGACCCGCCGCGCGGCTTCTTAGCGTAAAACAGCGGAGGGTCGGCGCAAGTGCGTTCCGCGGCCAATCGATCAGCGACGGCCGCCACCACCTCCGCGTCCGCCACCGTGAAATCCACCACCGTGGAATCCACCACCGTGGAATCCGCCTGCGATTCCGTTCCCATGAACCCCACCCACAAAGGCGCGCCCTCTGTTGTTATAGAAGCCGGGACGAAAGCCGCCATAGTATCCGTGGTAAAACCCAGGATAGTAGCCGCCGAAAAAGCTAAAGCCGAATGGGCTGTAGAAAGCGCCAGGCCCCCAGAATCCGTAGAAGCTGGTATAGGGATCCCAGAACCAGCCGTCACCAACCGGATAATAACCAGCGGAGTTCTGTGAGACTAACTTATTTTGATCCGATTCGGCGTGGCTCCGGGCAGAGCTCCAAACGTAGAGCGGATCGAGCTTTGCTTGACTCTCCGCAAAACTGGATTTCTTGAACTTTGGATTATCTTCGAGAGCAAGCTGATCATGCTTGCCGACATCCCGTCTGACCGTTTGTCCCACCACGTCTGCTTTGCCATCGAACACGCTCACCCCGGGAGGCGCCGTGGTAAATGAATACAGACCTTTCTTGAGCATGTCAACTGATGTGGCCGCCAAGGTCACTTCCAAATGAGTGCCGGCAATGAGTTGGTCAACTTCGACTAACGCCGAGCCGCGTGTAAGATTGATTCGCGTATCGGCAAGGCCGACAGCGGTCACACTAAATTCGCTGTTGGGGCCGACGCGGAGAAAGGCTCCAGGTGTAAGCAACACTTCCACATAGCCGTCGTTGGCCGTGTCCACCGCTTGGCCGGGCTGCAGCGCGAAGTGTCCGACAGCTTGCAGCGTCAACGGCTGGCCCGCCGACGATACTTGACCTTGCACGTAGTTCAGCGAGCCGGGTCTCGGGAGTTGTGCGGGTGGCATGCCTCCGGGTGGCATNNTGGCATTGAGCCTGGTTGCATTTGCTGTGCTTGCGGGTTGTCGCCGGGCGCTTGGGCGAAACCGCAGGTTGCCGCCGTAGCGAGCAAAGCAACAACTAACTTCAGACGGTGATTCGAGTCGGTTTTCATTTGTTTTCCACTTGGTTGGACGCGCGAAAAGCCTACAGGACTCTCGGTACTTGTACCGATCACAACCGAATCGGAGGTCTGTGGCATTTGCGCCATGATCTAAAGATGCCGTCTGTCTTGCCTGACCCCGTTCAAGCACTCGCACTCTTGCCCCTTGGTGAGTCCGAAGGAATCGAGCGTCGCTGGTTGCAAGACACGTTGGCTTGGCTAAAAGGCGTTCCACCGGGGCAGCGCACCGAACGGCTGCGGTCATTGGCCGAAGGCATCCGGCGTCAAAGCAGTACCAAGGAAAGATTCAAGCAGATCTGGGTGAAGTCGTTCGCCTCCAAAGTTTATGCAGAGGCCGGGCTGGCGGAAGCAACATCACTGCCACGAGAGCTGATGGGCCGCGTCAAGAGACGCCTTCTTCCGCAATTTGAGGACGATGTCGATCTTTATGCAGCGCTCTACATGGCTGATCTGACCGACGCGGATGCTGACTGGGTGATCGGCCTAAGTGAGGATGACGTGCTCGGTTGGCAAGAACTCATCGCCGGATCTACTAACGACTTCGCTGTGGCCATCCGCTTGCTCGCTTTGCGGGCCGCTGCCATCGGTTTATCGACAGGGGTGATGAAGATCATGCCTCATCGCTATGAAACGGAATCTCCTTTTTACCAGCTAATGGACGCCGTTAGTCTATCTGCCCGTTTTGCGGAGGAGGCAAATCACCGTCAAGCGCTGCGGGACACCATCTTTCGCTGTCGCGTCTCCGCAGGCCTTTCTCATGTGCGCATGGAGGAACAAGGTGTTTCCTCCGATTTGGTCTTTCGGCTGGATTTGGTGCTGGCTCAACTCGAAAGGATGGAAGTCCTTTTGCGGGTGATGTTCGATGAGGAGGACGTTCGGAGGTTTGGAGCGATGATCGTCGGCGCGTTCGCAGAGGAGCGCAGTGTGCATAGTCTGGTTCGCAGTAGCGTGAATCGCATCGCACGCCGCATTGTCACGCACACCGGCCAGAGTGGGGAACACTATATTGCCGGTTCGCGATCAGAGTGGGTCAAGATGGGGTATGGGGCCGTGGGCGCCGGCGGCATTACAGCCTTCACTGCTTTATTCAAATATGTTTTCAGCGGAATGGCCCTCGCCCCTCTGTGGATCGGCGTCGCTCACAGCCTGAACTACACGCTGAGCTTTGTCCTCATGCAGTTTCGTTGGCAGGCTGATGTTTCTCGTTCAAGAGGGCAACGAAAGATTGGTAGGCTGCGACGTCGTCGGTCGGCAGCAAAATGGTTCGGCCATACAATCCCGTTTTCAAAGCGTTGTGACTGGATTTCAGAAGGCGCGCCTCGGACGATGGACGCGCGCTGTGTTGCGCATTTGCGCGATTTGCGTTGATTTGGCTTTCGGTAGCCATAAGTGTTATCTCCGCTTTGATTGGAGCAGAGGCGTCAAGCGGGCGGAGAGGCGATTTGGCTGGAAGTGCCTGAAAGGATTAAGAAAGAAATATTTTTTCGGTTTGTGATGGCCAATGGCCGGGTTCGAACTTCGCCACCGAGAGAGGATGAAAAACGCGACGCGAGCGGTGCTTTCGGCGTGTATGGGCAATTGTTTTCCAAGGGATGAGATTGGGCGGTGCGCCTACTTGGCGAGCTTCTGCACGATCTCTAATGCCTTTTCCACATGCTCGGCGGGCGAAATCTTGTCGTCTTTTGAGGAGAGGGTGGCGAGGATCTTGTGGTCTTTGCCGATTACGTAGGTGACGCGCTCGATGAAGGCGTGTCCGATCGCTTCGCCGCGCACATCCTTCATGTCCGGCTTGCCTTCGTTGACGGTCAAATCATAGGAGCCTGCGATTTTGTGATTCTCATCGGAGGCCACTGGAAATTTGCCGGCGCAATATTCTGGGTCTGCCGAAAACGCATTCAAACGGGCGACGCTGTCAGCGGACACTCCAATGATTGTGGCACCGGCAGCATCGAACTTTTCTTTGTCTTGCGCGAAGGTATGCGCTTCGATGTCACAGCCTTTGGTGAATGCCGACGGGTAGAAGTAAACTACCACTGGGCCTTTCTTTAGCGCAGTCTTCAGTGAAAATTCGAATTCTTTTCCTGCGAGGGACGCGGGCGCGGAAAATTCGGGCGCCTTGTCGGAGACTTTAAGCGCGGCCGAAGAAGGGACGCTGAGAAGACTGGATAGTGTCAGGCAGAGTAGTGCTTTATTCATTGTCATGTCCTCTTGAAATTAAGACTGAACGATTATGATATCCGAGTGCTTTTCGGGTGGGTTTCTGCACGGGGGGAGCGCGGCCACGCTCTGCTGAGATGGCCGTTGAGATAGGCCATTTGCGCCGCTGAGAGCATTAACTTCCAGTATCCGCCTTTTAGCGAGGACCCGCCGTCAATACGTTCCAGGCCGCGAGAGAATCCATGTAATCTCGCCAATGCGCGATTTTCTGGTTTGTGAGCTTTACGATTGAGCAAAACCGATTGTTGTACACTGCGCCCGTCGCGAGGACAGTCCCATGGACCTCGTATTCGAGGACAACGACACAGCCGCCATCCGTTTTATGGGTAATCAAGTGATCCGCGGATTGAAGCTCGATGTTTTTGCCATAACCCTTGAACTTGGCCATTAGATCGGCGCGCCCCTGGATGATGCGCGGCCAACCGGGGAAGTTATAGAGCACCTCATACACGACGTCGTCAGCGACAATGTCAAAGAAGTGCTCGCCGTCAACAAGGTCGCCTAGCGCCTCTCTCACTAACTCAAAGTAAGGCCTTGATGCCTGGTAAGCAGTATATTTTGGATTTGGCATTCTGAAATATCCCGGCTGTTCTTGCCTCACAGGTTCGCGAGGGCGGATCTCGCTTAGGCACTTATATCTTTTCATCATCGGGTCCAGCTGGTTCGCCCAAGCCGTTGTAACTAATGACGCCCGTTTGGTCTGGTAGAACGCGGCTAAGGAACGTCCCCCGTTCTGGATGAACTCAGGATTGGCTCGAAGCATGTAGCCGTTGTTGCACAGCTTGATCGTGATTGTGGGAGCCAACCCGGCCGCCGGTCACGGAGGGCGGAAAACCGTCAAGCAGATTTGTCATTTCTGTGAGTTCTCCGTATCTTCCATGAAGCTTGTGGAATATTTCTGCTGCACGCGAAAGTCGTGCAACACTTAGCCAGACCGAACCATCCGACGTCAGGTTGCACACGTTCCGCTGGCACCCCAGGAGGGTAACTATGAAAACGAGTAGAAGGATAAAACGGCTCAATCGAGTTCTGGAGCGCGTTAGTAACAAACGACAGTGTCGACAGGAACGCAAACCGTCCTCCGTTCTATGGTAGCGAGAATTCATGGTCTGTACGCGTTGCCGCGGTTCGTGTTTCTCCCATGACCGATCTCGAAGTCTGAACTGGCGACCCCGGTGGCGCCCGCATCATGTGAATCCGAGCTTTGTTTTGTCCGAGTGGCGCGTGATACGCTCGGATCGAAAGTTCTGCGGGTAATGCAAAGCTGAACTCGATAAAGCTTTCCTCGTCCTGCTGGGTTGCTTGGCAGGTTTCTGATATGAACAAAGCATGTCGGCGCGATAGCTTGGCTTTCCAGTTGAGACACGAGATAGAACATAATGCCGACTTCTGG
>PMQB01000179.1 GCA_003169195.1 Bryobacterales bacterium | reverse complement strand
GAGCCGCTGGCCGGCAAGAGCACGCTGAACCGGATGGAGTTGGGAACGGGCGTGAAGGATCGATACAAGAAGATCACGTATTGGAAAGAGTCTGTCGATGAATTGCTGGTGCAATTATTCGTTGAGTCATATCAGACGGCGCCGGAACAGATCGTTCTGGACGTGGATACCACCGACCTGCCGTTGCACGGCAAGCAGGAGGGGCGGTTCTTCCATGGCTACTACGACAGCTATTGTTATCTGCCGCTGTATGTGTTCTGCGGAGAGCAAGTGTTGTGCGCGCGTTTGCGGGAAGCTAATCACGACGCTTCGTTCGGCTGCCTGGCGGAAATCCAAAGAATCGTGGCACAGATTCGGCTGGCCTGGCCGGGGGTGAAGATTGTGCTGCGCGGCGACTCTGGCTTCTGCCGCAACGAACTGATGAGTTGGTGCGAAAACAACCAAGTGGACTATGTGTTCGGGATGGCGCGCAATCAGCGCTTGCGCAAGATTATTGGGGCGCAGATGCACGAAGCCACCGAGCAGTGGCAAAAGAGCGGTGAACCAGCGCGGGTGTTCAGCGAGTTTGAATATCAGACAAAGAAGACGAAGAAGGGTGGCTGGGATCGAGCGCGGCGCGTGGTAGCGAAAGCGGAGCACATCGATGGGAAAGAGAATCCTCGTTTTGTGGTGACCTCGTTGACACGTCAGGAATGGGCGGCGCAGCCTTTATACGAAGAACTGTATTGCGCGCGCGGCGACATGGAGAATCGCATCAAAGAGCAATTCAGTTTGTTTGCCGATCGGGTGAGTACGGAAACCATGCGCGCCAATCAGATGCGCTTGTATCTGTCGGCTATGGCGTACATTTTGGTGAGCGGGCTGCGGCGGTTGGGTTTGAAGGCGACGGAGCTAGCGACGGCGCAAGTGTCTACCATCCGCACGAAGCTGTTGAAGATCGGTGCTCAGATCCGAGTGACGGCACGCAAGGTCTGGGTGTCGATGGCTTCTAGTTATCCGTGGCAGGATCTCTATCGGCAGGTGTGGACGAACTTGACCTGCTGAAAACGAAAGTTTCCAACCTCAAGTCAAACTTTAAGCAGCAAACCTCGCCAGCGGCGCAGCGGAGCCGTGCGTTGGATTGAAATTCGGGTGACCGAAAAACGTTTTTTCAGTTCTCTTGGGGCGGTCTCGCCACTGATTCAGCGCAACAATCATGACCTTGGGAACGAGAGCCCATTTGCCCTGTGGAAAAGTTCCTCAGTTCTTGGCTCCGTTTGACTCCGGCGGCTAACTGGGGGGACTGTGAGATATGTGGGCTAGCCATCCGTAATTATATCGGCCCCACGGCTTTTTCCTAGCTATAGCTAGCATCACCGCCACGCGGGCGAGGGCTTAATGGACTTGTACTGGGTGATCAAACTCGACTTCTCACGGGCCCGTGAAGGGTAGATCATGGTGAGCTCATTCGATCTAGAGACGATCTAATGTAGTCGGCCTATTGAACGAATTAACGCAGACAACAGAGGCCGCCCATTTCGGGCGGACCTCATCGTGTTTTCGCGATTCCTTGAATTCTGCGTTGCCAGGGTTTGTTCGCTACGCCGATGTTCCGACGAGGCGCTTCAGGACCAAGTTGCCGCCTGAAAACTGCCATAGACGAAGCTGATTTGGTCCAGTTCCGCATAGCATCGACCAGCAAAACCCAGCAGGAAAGAGCCAGCGGGAACCGGCACTGCGAATGCGTCGCCACCATTTCCCCCGCCACTAAAGCTGTTGCCGCCCGTGAAATCAATTGTTAGATGGTCAACCCGGTTGCCCGAGCGGCCGGAGGTTTGGGTGGCAAATTGGGCCCCCGTCAAGTCGAGCTGGTTGACGGGCCTGCCGCCATTGCCACCGTGCTCCGCAGTCCATGTCCGGCCAAGGCTATTGGTATAAGTCACCATCAGCTTGTCGATCACATCCCCGGCGCGAACTTGTATAGAAGAGATTTTTGTCCGCTGAGGGATGAATGTCCTGGAATCGACATCGTTGAAAGCGTTGCCTCCCTGTCCCCCAAACGCTGGTGAGTTGGATATCAGATACGCTAACGTCGGCGTTCCACTGCCGAGCGAAGGCAAAGGCGGCCTAATGAAAGCCTGCGTTGGATCGGATTCGTACTGTTCGATCAACTGAATGATCGCGGCCTGATCGGCCTTAGCCTGGATACCGACACTAGTAAGTTTCGCGTCGGAATATCCGCCGTAAAAACTATAAACCGACTGAATCCATGAGATCTGGTCATTCAACTGCCGCACCTGCACCAGAGGCTTGGTGAGGCCGTCAACTACGCCGTCACCGACGAAAAAACTTCGGTTTTTGCTGATTGGTTCGAATCCACCAAAGGCCGGTACATGCTCGTAACCAGAAGTGCCGAAGCCTATGATTGTCGGTGCGTCGAGGGCCAGAGATGGAAATGCGAGAGCGAATGGGATGATCTGGTCACTCGTTGGGAGCTTGGGGTTGAGGATACCGGAAACGTTTTGATCAAAGTTGGACTCAACGCTGCTTGACGAGCTGAAAGATGTAATTTTCGCTTGCATCGACCCATCGATAGTTACTCCGTCAAGGATGCCTTGGGCTTTCATGCTCGCTACAAGCTCGGACTGCTCTTCGCGCGTCCGCGAATTGAACGTGTATACGGCATAATACTCTCCGCCGCGCGTCGTCGACACGACATAACTGTCGCCATATGAACGGAAGAAATTTCGCAAAGCAGCCCGACCCTGGGGCGGTTTAATTCCATTCTTGAGCTTCACATTTGTGGTTGTCTCTTTCCCTAAGGTGTGGCGCGCAAAGACAACAATGGACACACTATAGGTCGTGACTTTGAGATTATGCACAAAGCGCATTTTCTCGTCGAAGCTGCCAACGGGTCCATACGAAACCGAGAGCGACTGGTTAATCTCCAGTGCATTGCTCAAGGTCTCGAGATCCGTACAAACGCGGCAAGTTACCCCACTAGTGCCGCCCACGGTCTCTGTCTTGCCCGTGACCGCCGATGACGATAGCGCGCGGCCCGCAACGCTCTCATAGCCTTGGAAGACAGCGACGGGAGCTGGCGCACCCTCCATTTCCGCACGCGTTGACGATGGCAACACTGCCGAGATTCCGCCCGACACCAGTATTTCGACAAACCCTCTTCTACTGAAGTTCATTGACAAGTTATCATCTCCTGAATTCTGTTAGCCACGTATTTTTCGCGCTTATACCTACTAGACTAGGAAGGCTACTAGGCTATTCCAGTACCTGAGACGATAGCATAAAGGTGAATCGCGAAACGGCAAACCAGCACGAGGAAGTTGATGCCTTAAAAGAGTGAATCGATGTTTGGCAAATCGCGAGTCATTGTTGAGGCCCCCACTTCTGGTACGCTGCCTTTCCCCTGACACGCAACCAGCCAACCTGTCCTGTCCCGCCGCTGGCTCACCAGAGCCGAGCCTTCGGTTGCGGTACTGAGGCATCACAGGCAACAACATCCGATCCCCGTGCCGGATCGAGGAAATATGCGCGAGGACGTCGCCATTGTTATGCAGCGAGCGTGAGAGCGCAACGTCGTCCCTTGTGAATATGATTGCTCAGTAAGCGCGATTATTTGAAAGAGACGAACCGCTTCGCAGGCAAATAGCATCATGATGGGTCCGCTGCGCTTACCAGGTTGGATTTGAAGTGATGCAAAGCGCGCTGGAGCTGCTCATCGTTGTTGGGAGACCAAGAAACATGATTGTCTGGTTTGACGCCAGCGCCTTCAAATCGGTGTCCTTGCCAAGTTATGTATTCGGCCTTGGGCATGATGAGCATGTAGTTGTGGCCAACCTTGAATCCAGAGCCCGGAATCAGTCGTCCAGCCGTCTCGGTTCCTAGAAGCGTCGCGAGACTGTTTTCGGATGCGAATGCCGCAACCATCTCGCCAGCGCTCACGGTGTGTTCGTTGATAAGGATGACGATGCGGCCATGCCATTTTCGGGAGCCGAGTCCTTCCGATACCAGAAGGACGGAATCGCCACGGCCTAGATGCTTCAGGGCCATTGATGCAATTGCCAATCGATTAGGAAGATTTGTTGGCAGGTGGTCGAGCCGGTGGAGCTTGTTTTTGTCGTATCCTTTCTCTGCAAGTTTTCGCGTCAAAGTGAAACCAATTGGGAGTTTATCGGGCGTCAAATAGCTCATCAGGCGCAGAACACCCAATCCGCCTCCGAGATGCCCGCGCAAATCGAGAATCAGGTGGTCACAATTAGCCAATGCCAGGACGGCGGCATCGATGTCTCGCGCTACATCTAGGCCAAGAAGTCCGGGGAGAATGCTGACCTTTAGATAGCCGACATTGTCTTCTAGGATAGAAAACGTTACCGCCTTCATTTCGGAATATGGCTGTTTGCGGGAACGTGGAGGCGGGATCGTCACCGAAAGCGTCAGTTCATCCGTCCCGCGTTGAACGAGCAGCAATGCATCAGCACCCATCGGAAACATCGGCTGGTTGGGTGGCGCTATGGGAGTTCCGTTGATCGCCTTCAAAATGTCCAAAGGCAGGAGTCCGGCCTTATGACCGGGCCCACCTTCGTGGACGTCGCGGCTGATCCACGTTTGTCCAGCTTTGCCGAATGTTGCACCAATTGCTAGACGTGCCGGCACGCGCCGGGCAGACTGGTGAAAGAAACCGGTGTGGCTGGTCCCAAGCGTCCGTACCAGGTCGTGCATCCCCAGTTCGAAGGCTTCAGGATCGGCGAGAGAAAGGACCGTGTCTCGGCGTTCGCGAGCAATCTTGGGCCAGTCAACACCATTAAACTTCGGATCGAAGTAGTCTTTCGTGACCTTCGCTACGGTCTTGTCGAACACTTCAGCGCGTTGAGCGCGTGATAGTTTTGTTGGTCGCAACATTGATTTTCCTTGTCCCATCGCCAACAACGACAAAGCCGGCCCATAAATAGGGCTGGGCTTTTTCGCCGTAGTCTTTTATGAAATCGAGTTGCGCGTGCCGGAGAGCCTCGCTAACGGTCAGGCCGGCTGCCAGGTGCTGATAGAAGGACTCCATAAGAGTAGCAGTGGAACGATCTTCCACCGACCACAAGCTTGCCACCACGCTTTTAGCACCAGCGGTGAGGAAAGCTCTCGACAGGTTCATAACGCCTTCTTCGCCTTGCAACCGGCCGACGCCCGTTTCACATGCGGAGAGAACAATCACGTCGGCGTTCAGGCGAGTGCGGCGGATTTCGCGGGCTTGCCAGAGGCCGTCGTCGTCGCCGTTGCCAGCCGCGAAGACCAGAGCGGCTCTGTCTGGCTCCATTTCGTTGCCAACTGCATGCGCCGCTAAGTGGATCACTTTGAAATCTCTTAACGGTTGCGCCTTCAAATCAGTTTCAGAGGCTAGGTCACCGTCGAGCACGACTGCCCCTGCCCCAAGCGTCTTGCCCGCTGTCACAATTTCTTCACGGGCGAAGGGAAGCGGCGAAAGGTGCGCGCCACGGAGATCAAATACGCCACGGGTGTTTGAGGCTAGGAGCGGCTCTTTGGTTTGTGGCGGGCTGTAGGCAATACCCAGAAACGGCTTGACAGTTGTTTTGGAGGGCAATGCCGTTTTGAGCGCGAAATAAACCGTTGCCGATGGAGCGGCGGTCACAGCGATTGTTTGGTTCAGGTAGGCACCCTTGGCATCGATGAGCGCTCCGAAAGGAACGGAGTTGAGCGAGCCGTCCGGCACGATAATGAGCGATGTGTCTAGAGGGTTGATGATTGGTGAAATTATGGCGGCATACAGAGCTTTCGCGGCAGTACTGGAATCGGTTTTGCTGTTGATGGCGCCTAAGAAGGTTTTGGCTAGCTGATCGATTGCCGAACGGCTCGGAAGCGAGTGAACGGTAAGACCAGAACTGGTGATCTCCATCGCGTAGGAAGACTTGGCGTCGAGAACGTATTCGACGAACGTCTCGCCTGGCTTGAGTTGGCGGCGGAGGGCGTCCAAAGAGACGGGTTGGTGGTGAAGGAGGCCTACTTCCTTGCGGTTCTGCTCATATTCGGCGGGGTAGGCGTTGTCATAGGCGCGGTCGAGTTGTGCCAGCACGCGCCTTGTGCCGTTGGCATCCATTGAAGTGTGGAGCAACGTCTTTTGCAGCCGCGCGATTTGATCTTCTGCGGGGACTTTGTGGGTACGGGCGTCGAGCTGTTCTGGAGAGCTGAGCGTGTCTACCAAAGCGCGGCCGCGAACGCTTTCGATCACGCGGAACGCTTCGGGAGCGTCGTGAAGCTTGTTCCAAGCGAGGCGGAAGCGGCCGAGGTAGATTTCGCTCAGGTTGCCAATCATCGCACTCTTTACGCGGGAACTGGGAGCGTTAACAAGAAGGCCTTCCACTAGGCTGATGGATTGTTCGTAGAGAGCGTCTGCGGTCTTGGGATGGCCAAGCTGCAACTGCACTTCCGCCTTTTCAGCCACGAATCGCGGAAGATCATACGATTCCTGTACGCCGTGTTCCGCCGAGATTCCTTGATTGATCGCCAGCTCTGCGGCATCGGCCTTATGTTGTGCGCGAAACGTTTGGGAGAGATAGAGAAGGCCGTCAGCCTGCATGCTTGGCAACGCGGCCTGTTTAGCGACTTGAACTTGCTCAGTGAACGATTTTTCAGCAGCGGCGTAGTCACCGGCGGCGAGCGCTATTCTGCCGGATTGGCTCAAGAGATCAGTCTGTGCACCGAGAATTCCTTCGCGGCGTGCGTCGGCAAGGGTGGTTTGAAGCAATGCCTTTGCGGAGGCGTGGTCTTGCTCTGATTTGGATGCCGAGAGGGCGCGTATCTTGGCAATAGAGAACTGAATCGGCATTTGGGTGTAGCCGTTTTTCTTTGCGAGCAGTTCGCCGCGTTCCAGGATGCGAAGAGCATTGTCGGCCATTCCGTTTGTGGACATGCCGTTGGCGAGCCACATGCTGAAGGTTAGTTGGCCGGTGACATCGCCCAGTTCTTCGGCCTTTGCGATGGCCTGGAAAAGAGCTTTACCGGCACCTCCCATGTCGCCATTCATGGCGGCGACGATGCCGAGGTGGCCGTTAGCGCGGTTGACCCATTTGGCATCGCCCGCTTCTTTGGCGGTTGCAAGAAGTGTTGTCCAGTCGATGAAGGCTGCTTGGACATTTTGATTGAGGTCAATAGTCCCCAAGATTTCCAGGGCTCTGATTCTGAGGTGTGCGTCTTCTGCGGCGAGCGGTGAGGCGAGAATTCGTTCAAGCTCTTCGCGGGTGACCGTGTAGTGACCGAGTTGGACGTTGTAGCGCAGAATGCCGAATTTCGCGTTGAGTTCGTTAAGGGAGTCGCCGGAGAGGTGGAAGGCGGCTTCCGCCTGGTGGTAAAGCGGCTGGGCTTTGGAAAGGCTGAATGAATTCGAAAGATGGTCAGCCTGGGAGAGGAGTTCTGCGGGAGATTGGGCACCGGCTGAAAATGCTGCGAGCGCGGTGATTAAACACAGGGAGCCGGTCATTCTTACCGACCTGCGTGTGAAGTGGAGTACACTTCGGTGGGCTTGGAGACGTGAAAAGATCAAAATTGCGACTATCCTCAACCAGTACGCCCCGGCGAGGGCAGCCTGTGACAAGAAATTTCAATTAGTTTGCAAAAAGTTTCAGTGCTAGGGGCTTCTACTAGCGATTTGCGTCAGTGAGAGGTTTCAATATTTTTCCAGTTATTTTCGTCACGGCGGTCGGCTGCCAAGTCGTACCGGGTAGAGGGCTGACATTTGGACAGAACCGGCGAGGCGGTAAGGCGGCAAATCGCAGCGATGGGGTGCCGGACTTTCGAGATTGGATTGTTCCGTGCCAACGCCACAATGATCCTGCTGACGTTTGATTCGGATGGCGTGTTGAAATCGCTCCCGCGATTCAGATTTGAGAATTGCCAGGGCGGCAACGTGTTCATCCGGCCAGACGGCGAGCACAACTTGAGTATGGTGGACGATTTGAACGTCCAGTCGATTCGGCGAATGAAGGTGATGGGTCTTTCGCCGGCTTTGGTTGTGGAAACGTCGCCGGGGAATTTTCAGGCGTGGATCAAGCATTCGCGGGTGCTGCCGAAAGAGCTGAGCACGGCGGTCGCTCGAAGGTTGGCGAAGGATCTCGGCGGCGATGCAGGTGCGGCGGACTGGCGTCACTTTGGGCGCTTGGCCGGGTTTACCAACAGAAAGTTGCGGCATCAGGGCTCGGACGGGTTGTTCCCGTTCGTGAAGCTTGTTGAGGCGAGTAGCCGGGTTTGCGATGCGGCTGAAGGATTGGTTGCTCAAGTTCAATTGCAGATGGAAGAGGAAGTGAAGCGGCGAACAAGAATGCGGCGAACCGGGGCTTCGCATCGGCTGTCGCACTCGCTCAAGACCATTGACCAGTTTCGAGCGAATCCGATTTACGCCGGCGATGCTACGCGCGTTGACCTGGCGTATGCAATCTACGCGCTGTCCCTGGGAGCGTCTGTCGAGCAGGTGGAAGCGACTATTGCCGCTCGCGATCTCTCGCACAAAGGTGGCGAGAAGCGGCAAGCCGATTATCTGGCGAGAACGATCAAAAAGGCACTCACTCTTGTCCAGACGAGGTAAGGAATTTGGAGGCGTCGGCGGCGTCACGCTCGCGCATTTGTCCGATGTAGTGCGACAGTCGCGCATACCCAATTTCAAGGCCGATTTCGTTGAGCCATGCGCAGATGTCTTTTAGGCTGTGGCCAGCGGCGATCAGGCTTTTGATTTCCGGCCAGGCCTGCCGAACCTGCCCGGCTTTCGTGCGGGGCTTGTCGAGGGTGTGTGCGCGGAGCCGGGTGTAGTCGAGTTGTCGCGTTGAGTGATCTTGCATGCTCTCACCCTGTACGCCACGGGAGGCGCTCTGGGTGACAGATTATTTCAGAAATTCTCCCATGAATCGGTTGGACAACTGGATTGTTTCCGGGATAAGAGTCCCATTTACTAGAATGTTAGGCATATCGGAGAGGTATGCCTCAATTCGGTGGTTGTAGTGCGCTTCTCCGGTTAAGAGCAACCGGGAGAATTGCTTTGCACTTCCCAACCGCCGCGACAGTTGAATGAATAAGAAGGATCTAAGCGAACGCGACATCTGCACCAAATTCATCAGCCCGGCTGTCAAGCGGGCAGGATGGGACGAGATGACGCAGATGCGCGAAGAAGTGAGCTTCACCAAAGGCCGCATCATCGTTCGCGGCAAGCTGGTGACTCGTGGCAAAGCAAAACGCGCCGATTATATCCTTTACTACAAGCCCAACATTCCCATCGCCATCATTGAGGCAAAGGATAACAATTGCAGCCTCGGCGACGGCATGCAGCAGGCGCTCGATTATGCCAACACGCTGGAAATTCCGTTTGTGTTCGCGTCCAATGGCGATGGATTCATCTTTCATGACCGCACCGGACAGAGCGCCCAGCAGGAAGCAACCATCAGCCTTGAAGAATTTCACTCACCTGACGATCTGTGGGACCGATACCGCAAATGGAAGGGACTCACGCCCGAAGCCGAACAAATCATCCTTCAGGATTATTTTGACGACGGCAGCGGCAAAGCACCCCGCTACTACCAGAACAACGCCATAAACTCGGCTATCGAGGCGATTGCGAAAGGCAGGGACCGCATCCTGCTGGTGATGGCGACCGGCACCGGCAAGACCTATACGGCTTTTCAGATTATATGGAGGTTGTGGAAAGCCGGTAGGAAGAAGCGCATATTGTTCCTGGCGGATCGCAATGTCCTCATTGACCAGACCATGGTGAATGATTTCCGGCCGTTTGGCGATGCCATGGCTAAACTCAGCACTGGCAGCAAGACCATCGAGCGGCAGGACGGCACCGAAGTCGATCTGACGCTGGCGCTTGATAAAAAGCGCCGCATCGATACCGCCTACGAGGTCTATCTTGGGCTCTATCAGGCCATCACCGGCCCGGAAGAACGCCAAAAGCTCTTTCGTGAATTCTCGCCGGGATTCTTCGATCTCATCGTGATTGATGAGTGCCACCGGGGCAGCGCCGCGGAGGATTCCGCCTGGCGCGAGATCCTGGAGTATTTTTCCGCGGCAACCCAAGTGGGCCTCACTGCAACGCCCAAAGAGACGAAGTATGTCTCCAACATTCATTACTTCGGCGAGCCGGTTTATTCATATTCGCTCAAAGAAGGCATCCGCGACGGCTTCCTGGCGCCGTATAAGGTCATCAAGGTCCATATCGATGTCGATGTCGAGGGCTACCGCCCCCAGAAAGGCCAGACCGACCGCTACGGCTACGAGATTGAAGATCGCATTTACAACAGCAAGGATTTTGACCGCACGCTGGTGATTGATGACCGCACAAAGATGGTGGCGAAGAAGGTTTCTGATTTCCTCAAGGAAAGCGGCGACCGCATGCAAAAGACCATCCTCTTCTGTGTCGATGAGGAGCACGCCGCACGCATGCGCCAGGCGCTCATCAACGAAAACAAAGACCTCTACACTAAGAATCACCGCTATGTGATGCGCATTACCGGCAGCGACAACGAAGGGCAGGCGCAGCTCGGCAACTTCATTGACCCGGAAGCACCGTATCCTGTCCTTGTAACGACGTCGCGGCTGCTATCGACCGGTGTGGACGCCCAGACCTGCCGGCTTATCGTGCTCGACCGGTCCGTAGGCTCTATGACGGAATTCAAGCAGATCGTCGGGCGCGGCACGCGCGTGCATGAGGATACGTCCAAGTTTTATTTCACGCTGATGGATTTTCGTGGAGCCACGGATCACTTTGCGGACGAAGACTTTGACGGACCGCCGGTGCAGATTTACGAGCCGGGTGAAGCCGATCCCATCACTCCTCCCGATGACGCACCGCCTCTGGATGATCGCGATCAGCCCATTCCGCCCGCGCCCGGCAGCGACGAAACGGTTCTGGTCGAAGAGAAACCCGACATCACCATCAACACCACCCCGGAAAAGCGCCGCAAGGTATATGTCGATGGCGTCAAAGCCACGGTAATCGCCGAGCGCGTGGAATATCTCGACGAGAACGGCAAGCTCATCACCGAAAGCCTGCGGGACTTCACCAAGAAAGCGCTCAAACGCCGCTTCGTCAGTCTTGACCAGTTTCTCAAGCGCTGGACCGATGCCGAGCGCAAACAGGCCGTCGTTGAGGAGTTGGAGCAGGAGGGGTTGTCCCTGGACCTTCTGGCCGAGGAAGTAGGCAAGGATCTGGACCCCTTCGACCTTATCTGCCATGTGGCATTTGACCAGCCGCCGCTCACACGGCGTGAGCGCGCCGAAAACGTGCGCAAGCGCAACGTCTTCACCAAATACGGTGCCCAGGCGAGGGCCGTCCTCGAAGCGCTCCTCCAGAAATATCAGGATCAGGGCGTCATTAACCTTGATGACCCGAAAGTCTTGCAGATTCCACCCTTCAGTGCCATGGGTACGCCGATGCAGCTTATCAGGGAATTCGGCACCCGCAGCGATTTCGAGCACGCTGTGCATGAACTGCAATCCGCGCTTTATCAGAGAGCTTCTTAACTATGTCCGTTCGAACTACCGTTAAATCGATTCAGGACATCATGCGCCAAGACAGTGGCGTCGATGGTGACGCCCAGCGCATTTCCCAGCTATGCTGGATGTTCTTCCTTAAAATCATCGACGACCAGGATCAGCAATTGGAGTTAATGCAAGATGCTTACAAATCGCCGATTCCAGCCGAGCTGCAATGGCGAAACTGGGCAGCAGATCCAGAAGGCATTACCGGCGATGCGCTACTCGCATTCATAAACGACACGTTATTTCCAAAGCTGAAGAATCTGACCTTATCGGGCAAGCAGAGCGATCGCCGCCGCGTCGTGCGCGACGTGTTTGAAGACGCCTATAACTACATGAAGTCCGGGCAGCTCATGCGCCAGGTCATCAACAAAATCAACGAGGTGGATTTCAATAATCTCGCCGAGCGTCAGCATTTTGGGGATATTTACGAGCAGGTCCTCAATGATTTGCAGAGCGCCGGCAATGCCGGTGAATACTACACCCCGCGCGCCGTGACCACATTCATGGTGGACCGCATCGATCCGCATCTCGGCGAATTGCTGCTTGATCCCGCCTGCGGCACCGGCGGATTTCTCACCTGTGCCCTCCGTCATATGCGCGAGCACTACGTTAAGACTCTGGAAGACGAGCAGACAATGCAGGACGCCCTGCGCGCCTGCGAGAAAAAGCAGCTCCCACACATGCTGTGCGTCACCAACATGCTGCTGCACGGCGTCGAAGTGCCGGTCAACATCCGCCACGACAACACGCTCGCCAAACCTTACGCCAGTTACACTTCGTCCGACCGCGTGGACATCATCCTCACCAATCCGCCGTTCGGCGGCCAGGAAGAGGACGGCACGGAAAATAATATCCCCGCCACTTATCGCACCAAGGAAACCGCCGACCTTTTTCTCGTGCTCATCGTCCATCTCCTGCGCGACACAGGTGCCGAACCGATTGTGCTGCCCGACGGCACGCTCTTTGGCGAAGGCATCAAGACCCGCATCAAGCAGGAGCTTTTGGAAAAGTGCAACCTGCACACCATCGT
>PMQB01000667.1 GCA_003169195.1 Bryobacterales bacterium | reverse complement strand
CCGTGATCGGCGGTGAGGGGGCCGGTGCGGTAGTTGATCTCGATCTCCTCCAAAGTGTTACGCATCTTTTCGCGAACGAGTTGGCTGGAGAGAAGAAACGGCCCGAGCAAGCGGACGGCAGCACGGCCGAGGTCGCCGGCCTTGAGTAGTTTTGTGTAGGCTTCATCGGTTCCACGCAGCAGGCTTTCGGCGACGGGGTGACGCTCCACTTGATATGAATCGAGCAAGCTGGGAGCAGCTTTGCCTTGAATGACGTAGGCGAGTTTCCAGGCGAGATTGAAGGCGTCCTGAATACTGGTGTTCATGCCCTGGCCGCCGATGGGCACGTGTTCGTGAGCGGCGTCTCCAGCGATGAAGACGCGGTCTTTATGGAATTGCGACGCTGCGCGATGATTGACTCGAAAGAGGGCGACCCAGACAGGATCATAGAGTTCGGCATCGACGCCACCGAGGCGATTTAGGGCGTCGTTTACTTCTTCGAGAGTGGTGTTCTTTTGATCGGAGCCGGGATTGGGCACGGAGATAAAGGTGCGCACGAGTCCGTTGGGCATCTCAATGACCATCATGTAGCCGGTGTTGGTGAACCAAAGATAACTGACGCCGCCGGGGAGAGACCAGCGAATTTTTGAATCGGACTGGATGAAGGCTTGACCGTCGTAATGAGTGCCGGTAAATTCAATGCCGGCCTGCTGGCGGACGATGCTGCGCGTGCCGTCGGCACCGAGGACGTATTGGGAGCGGACGGTTTCTTCCGAGCCATTGGCATGACGGAGGGTGACGGAGACGCCGTCTGCATCTTGCTCGAGATGAGTCGCTTCAGTTTGCCATTCTACGGCGACACCGAGTTTGTTGAGATGTTCCTGCAAGATGTGTTCGGTGACGTTTTGGCCGAGAATCAAGGGGTATGGGTGCGGACTGTGGATTCCTTCCATGTCGCCATGGCCGATGTGTTTTCCATAGCCGATGATTTCGACGCGGCGCATGGGGTTGGCGACAGCGGCGAATTCGTGAGGGAGACCCATGGCGTCGAGGACTTCCTGGGTGCGGACATGGAGGATGAGTGCTTTGGAGATGTCCTTCGTGCCCGGGGCTTTATCGACAATGCGGCAGGGGATGCCGTAGCGTGCCATTTCAGAGGCAAATGTTAGACCGACCGGGCCGGCACCGACGACGAGTATGGGAGTGGGTTGACTCATACNNGTTAAATGGTGTGTTAACGCCGGACAATTTGCCTTACCGGATGCGCCTTTTGGTGCAGGCGATGACCCGGCATTTTCAGGATTTGTTACAGGAATATGACATTACGCCCTTGCATTGGGGAGTTTTGTCTTGTCTTTGGCGTGAGGATGGACAAGCAACGCAGGCGATTGCACACACGTTGGAACAATTGGGTGGGACGCTGACGGTGGGGATTGACGCAATGGAGCGGCGAGGGTTGGTGAAGAGGAAGCGGGACAAGGTGGATGGACGGATTTCGAGGGTTTGGCTGACGAAGAAGGGGCGGGCGATGGAGGGAATGGTGGTGCCAGAAGTGGAGGAGTTTGTGGGGAGATTGTTTGGGTGTCTTTCGGAAAAGGAGTATGGGGAGCTATCGGGGTTGGTGGACAGGTTGAGAGAGCATTTGGGTTGAGATGACCGGCATAAGGCCGATCCGTCAAAGGGCAGCCGGAGACACTGTGTGCGCGTTCGTCGTTTACGGGTACGGAGACGTTTCTACCTCCCTAGCACCCGAGCCGTCCGCGGTGGCTCACCTGGGGGCGGGTTCCTGACGTTATTGCTAATGGGGCGACGGCGAATGGATTCCTCGGTTGTCGCAACGGCGTTTCTCAGTCGTGATCTAGTGTGCTAGTCCTACGGCGGCAAAGGCAATTGTTACGTGTTCACGCAGCTTCGTCTTTGTTTTAAGAGAATGGAATGCTATGGAATTAGACAAATCCTGTCCAAAATGCAGCAGCGTCATGCAAAGAGGCTTTATTCTCGATCACACGGCTCATAGTTCTAATGTTGTAGCCCAATGGCAGCCCGGCGAGCCGCAGAGGTCTTTCTGGGTTGGAGTGCAAACAAAAAACAGTCCACAATACGAAATCAAGGCCTATCGCTGTAAGGCCTGTGGCTACTTAGAATCGTACGCTCTTTGACGGCCAGCGTTGCGTGTGTACGCATCACTTAATTGATCTGGAAACTTGCTTAGCCGCGCGCGAGCCAAATCCGAAATACAAGAAGACCAAGAGCGCCGATCTAGAGCAAACCTAGCTTCGTACCCAGGTGTATTCGCCAGCGAGGGCTGGTGAGAATTCGCCNNATATCGGCCTACATAAATCCCAGAACCGTGTTTATTTCTCCGCCAGCTCTACTCATGTGGCTATGCTCTCAGATGGTGACGATGCAAGGTTGGACGGCTCTCCAGCGAACCGGTGAGGCAGGTAGTGTGTTCTCGCCGCCAGATCTTTTTTGGTTAGTCGGCCTGGTAGACAATAGGCGGCAATGACGGCGAAGCGCTGAGTCAGTGGGGCTGTTACGCTGGTTGAAATCACCGCCTGCGGTCCACTCAGTGGGGCGAGTTGAGGCCAGAATTAGAGAATTCCGGCAGTTACGGGCGAATTGGTGCTTTGACAACTGATTGGTAAAGGACTACGATACGTCTAGCTCGTCCCGTTGCGGACTTCGTTCTTCGTGAGTAAGCAGATTCACTTACAAATGGAGACCGCGGGGATTGAGGATGAAGGCACCACCACCGACTAGCGCGGATCACTACCTAAAACAAGAACTGTACCAGCGATTCCGAACGGATACGGGGATCTTCGATTTTCTGCAGGCCGGAGCTCTTGATGGAATTTGGTATTGGGACATTGAAAATCCACAGCAAGAGTGGTTGTCTCCGCGACTTAAGGAGTTGTTTGGTTACCGGGACGATGAGGTACCGAACACGTCGGTGTGGTGGCAGGAAAATATTTTTCCCGAAGATTTGGCTCCGACGTTAGACGCGTTCCACAGGCACTGCGCCGATCCGAATTATCCGTACGATCAGATCGTCCGCTACCGGCACAAAAATGGTTCCACGGTATGGGTACGTTGTCGAGGACTTGCCATTCGCGACGAAGCGGGGAAGCCGATTCGCATGCTTGGCGCGCACACCGATGTGACAGCGATCAAACGGGCGGAAGAGCGGTTGCGGGCCCTTTATGAAGCTGCGTCCGATTTGTATTTCGCGGCCGACCTGGAATCGGGCATCATTCTAGAGTGCAATCAAGCGTTTTTGGAAGCAACCGGCGTTACGACGGTGGTGGGAACGACGTTTGTGGATCTTTGCGAGGAGCCTTTCCGAGAGGCGGCGCAGCGGGTGTTGCGTACCTTGCGGGCGGATTCGGAGATTCGCGAGATTGAGCTCAGCCTGCGGCAGAAGAACCAAATGCCGCTGCGCATTTTGCTGACGGCCAACAGCGAACCCGATGCCCAAACGGGGCGGCAGATTTTCCGCGCGTGGTGCCGCGAGATTCGACATCTGAAACGATTTGCCAACTTTGAAGTGTTGACGAGCGCCCTGCCGGGTGCGCTTCTGGTGCTTGATGCAAAGGGCACGATTCTATCGGCAAATCAAGCAGCTGCGCAGATGTTCGGCTGGCGACGAGAGGAACTGAACGGGAAGGCATTGGAGCAGCTTCTGATGGCCTCAGCCGACGGAGGAACTCACGGTGTGCCGGCAAACGCCGACTTTGTGGCGATGCGCCAGGATGGTTCGGTGTTTCCGGCGCAGATGGAATCAAGCGCGCTCGAACTGGACGAGGGGCACTTTACGACGGTTGGCATTACCGACGTTTCGCGGCGGATTTTTGCAGAGAGCGCACTGCGCGATAGCGAACACCGTTACCGGCAACTGATTGACGGTTTGCCGCAATTGATTTGGACGGCCACTCCGGACGGCAAATGCGATTACCTGAGTACCCAGTGGGTGAGTTACACGGGGATTCCGGAAAAGGTGCAATTGGATTCGGGTTGGCTGGAACAAGTTCATCCGGCCGATCGAGAGGGCTTGGTCAAAGCATGGTCAAATGCGATGGTGACGGAAGCGCCGTTCCAATTCGACTTTCGGATTCGTAGGTTCGATGGAACGTTTCACTGGTTCGATACGCGAGCGATTCCATTGAAGAGCGTGGACGGCAAAATCGTTAAGTGGTTCGGGACGAATACCGATGTACACACGAGCCGGGAAACAGGCGCGGCGCTACGACGGGAACAGCAAAAGCTGGCGAATCTGATGGCAGTGGCGCCGGCGGTGTTTTGTTCGTTTTGTTTGCGGCCAGATGGCAGCGCGTATTTTCCGTATGCCGATCCGAAAATTGTAGATCTTTATGGCGTGACGCCGGATGTTTTGAAGCGCGACGCAGAACATCTCTTTGCGCTTTTTCATCCGGATGACAGGCAAAGCGTGGCCGATTCGATTCGCCGGTCGGCGGAAAGCATGCAGCCTTGGCAGGATCAATTCAGAATGCGGCATCCGCAAAAGGGCGAGCGCTGGATTGAGGGGCATTCGGCGCCGGCGATCAGCGAAGATGGCTCGGTGATTTGGCACGGATTTCTGACGGACATCACCGAACGGAAACAGATTGAGGCGGACCGGGATTTTCTGCTGAGACTCGGCGCTTGTTTGCAGACAGCGAGTGGCCCCGAAGCGATTACGACGGTTGGCGCGCAGATGTTAGTGGAGCATTTGAAACTGTTGCGCTGCAGCCTGAGCGCCATCAATATGGCGCGGCGGGAAGCGACGCTCTTGCACAAGAACGTAGAAGGGGTGGTGCAACCAACGGGCGAGACACTTCCGCTGTCGCACTGGATGGACGAGGAGATGATGAGCCGTTTGGAGGCGGGACAGTGCATTGCGATTTGCAACACTGCGACCGATTCGGTGAGTGTGCGCCTCTATGAGACGGTGTACCGGGCGATGGGCGTGGGCGCGATGCTGGTGATACCGTTGCGGCGGGAGGGCAAATGGGTGTCGTCGATCGCGCTTTCGTTTAGTGAGACGCATACGTGGACGGAACGCGAGTTGAATGTAGCCCGTTCGGCTGCGGACCAAATTTGGTCGGCTTTCGAGGCGGCGCGGGCCCTAGCTGCGGAACGAGCTACTAATGAGTCTCTAGCGGCGAGCGAAGAGCGATTGCGATTGGCGCTGGAAGTGGGGGCCGTTGGTATCTGGGAGCGGAATCTGGTGACGGGCCAGATTCACTGGGATCAGGGCGCGCGGGCGATTTTCGAATTTACGCCTGACTTTCCCGTCACGCTGGAAGCGATCCTCGCGCGCCTTCATCCAGACGATTTTGACAATTTGAGGAAGACCATGAAAGCCATGGCTGACCCGGTAGGGGAAGGGCACTTTCAAATGCTCTATCGGATCTTGGTAGGCAGGGGTAACGGTGTCCGCTACGTGTTTGCCCAAGGGCAGACATACTTTGAGGGCAGCGGCAATGAGCGCCGTGGGCTTAGCGCGGTGGGGAAGTTGCAGGACATTAAAGAGCGCAAGGT
>PMQB01000032.1 GCA_003169195.1 Bryobacterales bacterium | reverse complement strand
GGTTGCTGCTTTGGATGATGGTGGCTCGGCATTCGAGGTGCTTCAGGTCAAGCAGAAATTTGGTGGGCTCCGTTTCTATACTGGTGGGTCGACTGATGAGATCGAAGCCGCGATTGAATCGGCTAGTGAACTCAGCTCTAAGACGTGTGAGGCTTGCGGCAACCCTGGCAAAAACGAGGCCGACACGACGGGATGGTGGAGAACTTTGTGCGCGTCCTGCCAAAAAACAGATCAGCCCCGCTGGTGAACGCTGAAAGCCATAATAGCGATGCCGCACCCCAGTTGGCGAATCGGGCCAGCGAGGAATAAAAGACAAATGAAGACTAGAACCCAGATCATCGATCAGACGTTAGAAGATCACGAAGCAACCACCGGAGGGCCGGATGCGTACTCGCCAATAATCAAGGCTGAACTCATCAAGCGGCTGTCCGAGGAAACATATCTTACCTGTAGCGATTTTGCTCATTTTGGCGTCAAGTGCTGCGATGCCGCTTGCGAAAGCGAGCCCCATTATGAAATGAGCGATGTGATCCTCGCCGACGACCGGCATGCCTGGGTTTGTTGCAAGATTTGCGATCTTCTGATTCGCCGAACGAAAGAGCCGTACGATGATCCCGAAGAGGAGAAGGAGGAGAAGCTGTGGCGTGAAGCGTTCGGTTTGAAACCCGACCCGGTTGAAGAAGAGCTGCACGAAGCCGCCATAACGGCTAAATCGGATGGACAAAAACTCTTCTACTGCCTGCGGTACTCCGATCATAAAGCAGGCAAACAACGCGGCAACAAAAGACTGAAGGCCCTCATTCCGCAGTTCCTCAACCTTCCAGGAGGGCGTCCAGCCAAGGCTTGCATAGCGTCAGTTCCTCCGCGAAGTTGCGGTTGTTGCTTGCAGTGTGGTGCTTCCATTTTTAAAGAAAACCTAAATTCTGAGAGCGGCGATCACAACTGTAGGCGCATTCGCGAACACAGGGCGCAGTGGAAGAATGAGTCTGATCGCCGTGAAGTGACAGAGACCGAGTAAAATACATGAACGGCAAGTCGAAGCAGAACTGTAGTAGCGACAGCTCGCAACGCACACGAGACCGTGGCTTTGCGCTCAACCGCGAAAGCTATGTAGAGCACTTTCGCCCAATGCTGGCCACGGCGCTTTGGGAGTTTTTCCATACCCCAATCATTCAGTTGGCTGATTCCAAGTACGTTGACAGATTATGGGCAACGAAGCTGAGCGCCGCATTGAAGTACAGATTCCGAGCTTCATCGGTGTGGCTCCCACCAACGGTCGCTTCAGCCGTCTTAATCTTGTCGAGGAGACGATTGGCGGCGTTGAGAAAAGGTCTTCACAGATTTGGGAGAGAGTCGTAGACGGGGTCGGAAGAGCCCTAAAGACAGATCCATCTGCGCTGCGGCTACCCGACCAAAATGAATTGGCGTCAGTCTTCTTTCTACGAGTGCGAGCGAGATGTGCTGCCGCTCTAAAAGGGCGCAACCCCGAGCGATTGTCGGCTCGGCCTTTCGATTTGTTCTTCGTTTGGGATTATGTGTCTGCCGCTCTTACATATTGCTTTCAAAGGGAGATCGCCGTTGCGAACGATTATTTGAAGCGAATAAATTGGTTCGATGATCGCGTGGACACCTATCTGGAATGCCGCCTTGATGGATGGATCTCAAGCAAGAGGCTGACCCAGACCAAAAGGATTTACTGCTGTCTAGAGCGTAGGGCCAAGATCGAAATGGAGGCGGCAATCCGCGCCGGTATCAATTTGGTGCCCGTGGACATGATCTGGCACTTCGCAATTAACGAGATTGCGCGTCAACTCGACAAAAAGCCTAGCGAGTTGCTACTGCCGAGTTGGCAGACGGTTGCGAAAGCGTTCTTTACCAAGGTTGAAGAGATGTGTGCCGCTGGTGTGAGCAACGAGGAGAGCCCGCTGAAGGGAACAACATGACACTGAACCCAGATCTGGTGCGTTTGCCCGATTGGGGCTTTCACCTGTCGTATTGGGTCGCAGACGGAGATCCGGCACCTGAAGTGCCTTTCCCGAGAGACTGGGAAGTCTGCGGCGTGCCCGATTTCGATCCGCTCGCGATGCGCCACCAAGACAGGCGGCGGGGACTGATAACACTGGCTTGGCCGATGTACCACCCGAGCAACCCGATGGTGGAACTTGATGCGGTCTGTCGTTTCCTGGAGCAAATGACGGCGGAGGCAATGGCTATATGGCTGTCGATGCAGGATCGTTATTTGTCGGTGTCCTGTGGCGATATCGAGATGGATGCGGCGGAACTTAGTACACGCGGGTTCTTTATTGCGCCGGAGCTAATGCAGCGGCTGCGGAGGCTCAAAATACGACTTAGAGTCAGCTTCCACCCGCACGCCGGGACGCGAATGAATATTGATTACTGATTCAATGTTGCAATGGTCAAGCTCCGCGCTTCCATGCTTGGCCAAGCCAATAGTTGTGGGCTCTCATATAACAAGGCATGTTATATTGCAACCAGTGACAGGGAATGAACTCAAAGCCGCTCGGCTGGCCTCGGCATGGACGCAGAATGATGCAGCGGCGAGACTTGGAATAACCCAAGCCTACCTGTCGATGGTTGAACGGGGCACCCGCGCTGTTTCGGATGAACTTGCCGCAAAGGCCGTAAGCGTCCTCAAAGTCCCGGCGACGGCACTCCCAATAGGCCAAACCCAGCATCGCGGTCTCAATGAATCTTATTTCCAGAAGGCTCTGGGATCGCTCGGCTATCCAGGATTTGCCTATTTACGTCGATCAGCAAAGGTGAATCCAGCGGAACTTTTGATGGAAGCAATCGACTCTGATGACTTAGATCCGCGTGTTGTCGAAGCGCTGCCCTGGCTTCCCTTCGCCTATCCAAGCATGGATTGGACTTGGCTCATCTCCAACGCTAAGATGCGTGACAGGCAGAACCGGCTTGCCTTCGTCACTGTTCTCGCTGCTCAAGTTGCTGGGGGGAAAGGCGATGCCGCCACTGAGAAGATCCTCATGGGAATCGTCGAAACGCTGGAGAAATCTAGGCTGGCTGGAGAAGACTCCTTGTGCAACGAGGCAATGACTGAGGCAGAGCGCAAATGGCTAAGGGCTCGTCGATCCACCACGGCTAAGCATTGGAATCTACTGACAGATCTCTCCGTCGAACGGCTGGCTCATGCCTCCAAATAAAAGACCGCCCGAGCCGTGGGATTCTTTCTTGAAAGAGCTTGATGCAGCGGTAGGTGAAACCACGCGCATGGATTGTATTGGCGGATTCGTGGTCGCTCAGTTTTACGGTTTGGGCCGCCCGACAGCAGATGTGGATGTGATCGAAATTGCCCCGCGTAAAGCTGCGGACACAATCATGGCCATCGGCCTGCGCGGTAGTCCACTATCGAAGAAGTATGGCATCTACCTTGACCGAGTTGGCATCGCTGCTATTTCAGAAGACTATGAAGAGAGACTCGTTGAGATGTTCCCAAATGCCTATCAACATCTTCGTCTGATGGCCGTTGATCCATACGATCTGGCGCTTTCCAAGCTTGAGAGAAACGGCCAGAAAGATCGCGACGACGTTAGGTTCCTTGCTCGAAGCGTGCCGCTGGATCTCGACATTCTCAAGCAGCGATATCAGACGGAACTGAGATGGCAACTGGGTGTGCCCGAGCGGGAAGATTTGACTCTGAAGCTTTGGCTAGAGATGATCCAAGAGGACAGAGGAAAAAACTCCACCTAGAACACGTGAACTTTCAGAGCAGCACTGATCTGAGCTTTCGACTCAGCGGCTTAGGCGGAACACTTTCCCTCGTGCCGGAAACGGCAGCGACCGACCTTGAGGCAGAAGAATCGCATGGTCCCGCGCCGTTCGGAAATGATCGCAGGCACCATCGGTAATGATAAGAATCGGGCCATCTTTGGGGAAATTCTCGGCTCGCTCCAGGAGATCGATTCCGGGTTGGAGAATTGTTCCACCCCGCCCCAAGATCGTCACTCTACCGGCAATCTCATCGGGCCGCATATAACCCGCATCGTAGGCGACAGCATCGCAGAAGACGACTCTGGCCAGCAGTACGTCCCTCGACTCGCAATAGCTGGCGAT
>PMQB01000244.1 GCA_003169195.1 Bryobacterales bacterium | reverse complement strand
GAACAGTGCATCATCCCCTACGCCACGCAAGAAGGCGAAATCTCCTTCTGCGCCTACAACACCGGCGTCGGCTGGCGCAACATCATCGAAAAGATGCACATGACCGCCACTCTTACCAAGTGGTACGAAGAGAAGGGCCGCCACGAAATCTTCGCTGGCAACAAAGCTGTACCGCTCACCGCCCAGGCACACAATTTGGTGCTGAATGAAGAGCACGTTAACGCCGGACGTCAGCACGATCTCGACGACAAGGGCATCGCCAAAACCGCCCGTGAAGAGAAGACCCGCAAACGCGACGAAGCGCTCAAGGCCAAACTCGAAAACGACAAGATGGCTCGCCTCTATCGCGAACACGTCCTCGGCGAAAAGAAAATCGATGGCTTCGTCCCTCTCGATGGTCTGTTGAGTTCGTCTTCACCGCTACCCGCCCCTCCGAAACCTGCCACCGAAACCAAGCAGGAAGAAGTCGGAGCCATGGGCGATTAGTTCAGTTCTGCTCAGAAAACAAAAACGCCGGGCGTTTCGCCCGGCGTTTTGTTTTTAGCGGCAACGGTAGTGAGCGCTATTCGCTCTTCTGCCAGATCTCAATACCAAGGAACAGAGTCCTACCCCGATTCACCGGTATCGTATTCAGCGCGCCACTGCCCCACTGAGGCGTCCAAACGGGCGTGTTCGTCAGATTATCGGCGTAGAAAAGTGCGGCTACGCCGTGATTGTCGTTCGGAGCCCAGTGCTTCGTCAAATCGAAACGCAGATGGGCGCTGACCGAATGAAAAGCATCGGGATGGGGATTCACCGAATCGGCGAAGCCAGGCAAGTGCCCCTGATAGGCATCGAATACGCTGATGTCAGTGCTTTTTCCGGCTTGATAACTGAGCCCGGCCTTTGCCGAAAAGGCAGGAATCGGTGTGAGTATTGCCTGCGCGGCATCGTGGTTATTTTGATAAAGAGCTCCTCCCATCAGAAACCAACCCTTCTTCAAGTAATATTTCCCCTCGGAATCAATACCTTGGAACGTCGCGGGGGTCGACAAGTTTGTGTAAACGGCCGGGAAGGTGATGCCGTTTTCAAAAATCACGTTGTCCTGGTGGCTATGAAAATAGGCGATGGCGAGTTGCGTTCGATTGCTCTGATAACTGGCCTGTATATCGAGCGTACCGATCGTTTCCGGCACAAGATTTGGGTTTCCTTTCAACCCGGGGTTACTCAACAGCGTTTCATCCAGGCTAGGCGCGCGGAAGGCGCCACCGTAAAGAGCTTTGAGAGTGACATGCGATGACGGATTCCAGATAATGCCGCCTCGCGGAACAACGTTGAGCGCAATGGCGCCAATCTTATTGGCTTGGAATCCACCAATCAGTTTAAGGTCGTCGGTGAGTTTATGCTCATACTGCGCGTAAAATCCACCTTGTTCCCGGTTTCCATGCGCGTCAACTACGGTTTTATACAACTCAGTGCCGGCAATATGTTCGTAGAGCGTTCCGAAAGTAATGCGGTCCTTTTCTGAGAACGTGTAAAAGTTAGTCCACTCGAAAAGGGCAGAATAAGCGTCCCGATGGACAAATGGATACTCGGCGGTATCGAAAGTAGTGCGAGCGTAAGTGGTATCGAACGTCATTTCCCATTTGCTCGTTACTTTGAGATCGTACCCGAGATCGGTGAATCCGCGCTTCCAACGAACATCGCCGAGAACTCCTCTTATAAACGAACCTTCCTCTACCCCGGTATAGGAGGACGAGAATCGGAAGCCCTTGTAGTTGATACCTAAATACGCGCCCTCACCATCGTCCCTCAGCGACGCATTTTGGGTGGACGCAGCGGTGGCGGGACTCGCCGCGAAGCCGACCGCGGTGTTCCAAATCGGCATCTGATGATACTGCCCCGCAGCGACAATATTTAGGCCGGACTTGTCATACATGAGTTCCGCCGAGTTTGCCTCTGCTCCCCCCGGACCGCCCGAGCTACTAACATCCACACTCGTGCCAACCGCCTTTTTCGTAATGAGATTAACCACTCCCGAAAAGGCGTCCGAACCGTAAAGCACCGATCCAGGGCCCTTAATGACTTCAATTCTTTCCAGAATTCTGACCGGAAAAGACTCCAACAGGTCGCTGCTCACTCCGCCTTCCATCACTTCCCGCACCGGCCGGCCGTTGATCAAGAACAGAATGTGCCCACTATCCACGCGGGTCTGATCTCCCTCAACGGCGATGGTGCTGCGGTCCTGGAAGAAGCCGCTGCTGGCATTTAGCCCGGCTACGCGATTCAGAATCTGGGAGAGCGTCATCCCGCCAAATCTTTCCAATTCATCCTTCGAAACCACCGTCATGACGCTGGGTGCGTCGGACAGTTTTTCGGCAAACTTCGAGGCCGTGGTGACTTTGGTGTTGGATAACGAGTCCAGATCCATCGAGAATGGGTTTGCCGAATCGTCGCTCGGCTTGACGTTTTGCTTCGAGTCATCAGGCGGCTGCGTTGGCACTTGTGAGAGCGCCCTAGCCGTCAGCCAAAGGATGGCCACGCTCGAGGTTAGAAATTGCTTTTTCGCCATTAATCTCCACATCGGCGGCGGAACGAGGTAGCATGAGTCGGGATTTTCCGACAGGGCTCACCATTCCCCAAACCGCGCTATCATAAAAAACCATGAACAACCCCGCAATCCTTTTCCTCACCACGCTCCTCCTTTCCCCCCTGCTCCACGCCCAAACCAAACCCGACCCCGCCAAAGCGGCCCTCATCGACGAAATGCTCGCTATCACCAAGCCAGAAGCCTCCATGCCCCAAATGATGGCTCAGTTCAAAATCATGTTCTCCCAAAACTTCGAAAAAACCTTCAGCGACCAAATCACCCAAAACCATGATGACCCCGCCCGATACCAAAAGCCTCTACACGATTTCGAAGACAAAGTGTTCAACCTAATGTCCGACCGAATGTCGTGGCCGCGCCTCAAACCCAAATTCATCGAGCTCTACGATCAAACCTTCACCAAAGAGGAACTCGCCGACATCATCACGTTCTACAAAACTCCCTCCGGCCAAAGCATGCTGCAAAAGATGCCCACGCTCACGACAAAAGCCATGCAACTCGGTCAATCCGAAATGGCCGGCGCCGGCCCCGAAATCGAAGCCATGGCCTCGCAGCTCATGAAAGACCTGGCCAACAGCAAACAGCCCAGTCCCAAATAATCGAATGGCCGAAACGGAACCCCGAGCAAAAAAGGAAGGGGACGTACTTCATATAATGGAGAGAGAACCCTCACAAGTTCCCCGTCCCATCAATGAAACCCTCCGCCAAACCCATCACGCCCTACTTCTCCTCCGGCCCCTGCGCTAAACGTCCCGGCTGGTCTCTTGACTCGCTCAAAGCTGCTACGCTCAGCCGCTCCCACCGCGCCAAGAACCCGAAGGCCAAACTCGCTGAAGTCATCGACCGCAGCAAGGCCCTCCTCGAAATGCCCAAAGATTACCGCCTCGGCATCGTCCCCGCGTCCGACACCGGCGCCATCGAACTGGCTCTTTGGTCCCTCCTCGGCGAACGCGGCGTCGACATCTTCTCCTGGGAAAGCTTCGGCTCCGCCTGGGCCAACGATTGCCAAAAGCAACTCAAGCTCAAAGACNNGTCTTCACCTGGAACGGCACCACCTCCGGCGTCCGCGTCCCCAACGGCGATTGGATCTCTGCCAACCGCACCGGCCTGTCCATCTGCGACGCCACATCGGCCGTTTTCGCCATGCCCATGCCCTGGCCCAAACTCGACGTCGTCACTTGGTCCTGGCAGAAGGTGATGGGTGGCGAAGCCGCTCACGGCATGATCGCCCTCTCCCCGCGCGCCGTCGCCCGCCTCGAATCCTACACGCCCACTTGGCCCATGCCCAAGATTTTTCAATTGACCAAAGGCGGCAAACTCGTCGAAGGCATCTTCCAAGGCGAGACCATCAACACCCCATCCATGCTTTGTGTCGAAGACGCCATCGACGGCCTCAAATGGGGCGAACAAATCGGCGGCCTCAAAGCCTTACTCGCCCGTTCCGAAGCGAATTTTAAAGCCATCGAGCACTGGGTCGCCGAAGCCGGCTGGGTCGGCTTCCTCGCCGAGAAGCAAGAGACCCGCTCCAACACCTCCGTTTGCCTCCGCATCACCGATCCCTGGTACGCGTCCCTCTCCACCGAGGACCAAGAAAAAGGCGCCAAACAAATCGCCACTCTCCTCGAAGCAGAAGGCGTCGCCTATGACATCAGCCCCCACCGCGACGCCCCCTCCGGCCTCCGCATCTGGGCCGGCGCCACCGTCGAAACCAATGATCTAAAAGCTCTCTTCCCCTGGCTCGACTGGGCCTGGAACGAAGTCAAAGCCGCCGCCACCAAAGCCGCCTAAGACGAAGGAAACGCGGGGACATCGCGGGCCCTTACCATCAAACCTCCGTCACGCAACCTGCAGGGGTGTCCCCCGTTTTCGTTCTCCCCTTTTCTCACGATGCTCATCGCCTCATGACTAGTGCAGCCGTCTAATTGGCGGGATCATCGTCGACGCCCACGCAATCACCATTGTTTCGTCCCGGGCGCAGAATGGAGGAACACGTGACTGGGCCGTCAAGCAGGAATGATCTGTTCGGCCATCGCAGAGGCCTCCCAAATGCCGGATGTCGACGGGGAGCCCACTCCAAAAAAGACTTCGGAGTGGGCACATAATTTACGAACGCACGATGCGAGAACGACCCATCACTCCGAAGCCTGCGAGAGCCAAGCCTATGAGTAAGCCAGTGGTCGGTTCGGGAGCGGAAGTACCGGGTGCATTGACGCTAAGCCCACCCTGGGCCGTGTCGGCCAAACCGTTCAATTTTCAAGCAGCGCTCGAATAAGAGCCGGTCGTGGCGATGGCGCCACCCACAGTTGTGTCAATGGCAAAGATCCCGAAATCAGCCTTGCCGGCGCCGTTGACCGCCGATGTAGCGTCAAAAGTGACGGAAGTAGGACTAGTAGAAGCGACGGTCCAACCGGTCGGCGCTACGGCAGCGGTCACGCCAGTCAAGCCGTTTAACGTAACGAAACTCATGCCGAGGTTACTGTTAATCTGCTCGACGATGGATAGGTCGACTGAGTAATTATAAACGTACGAGTTGGCGCCGAGCATGGAAAAAGCCGGCGTGGCTCCGCAAACAGATCCCAAATCTGTGCAAAGAATCGGGACCAGATCGGCTTTAGCAAGAGACGCCACGGCGAGAAATGAGGCGCACAGCAAGAAACGGTTAAGCAAAAAACTATCCTCCTTTGGAAATAACAAATCGAGTTTCTGGGACGCGCACCGGTTACCGTCCCCGGGACGATCGGTAAATCGCTCACGAAGAACTGACAAATAACGGCGCAGGAAACTTTTGCGCGTTACACGGTAACGCGAAACGGACTTACTACCGATTTACTCGAATCCCGAGCGAGCTTGGATACCAATAAGCCGCTTTATGTAAGGTCGACAAAGACCTTCTCTGTTCAGCAAAGAAGAGTGTCTGAACCTGCCCCCTGGGCTGA
>PMQB01000408.1 GCA_003169195.1 Bryobacterales bacterium | reverse complement strand
CGAACGAAAGGATGCGCTTACGCTGCTGGCACCGAAGTTTCCCCCGGTGAAGATTATTAGCAAGACGGGCGGCATTGAGAAGGGTGCACGCGTAGTGCTACGCATGGGGATCTTCCGTTGGGTAGCCTTGCACACTGCCTATGAAAGAGACCAACTCTTTGCCGACGAGCAGATTGAAGGACCATTCCACATGTGGGTTCACCGGCATGAGTTCGAAGCCGTGGGGTTAAAGACTCGGCTTACGGATCGCGTCGCGTATGAGTTGCCCGGGGGCTTGATTTCCAATCTGTTGTTTGGCTGGGCGGTGAATTTGGGGTTGCGGAATATGTTCGCTTACCGGCATCGAGTTACGAAAAAGATTTGCGAAGGAGAGCGCGGGGCGTAAATCTCCCAAGGCGCCTGGCCGCGAGTTAGTGTAGAGGAGGCGCGCCGATATTGGATCGGCGCGCTGCTGCGAATCTGCACTAGCTAACTGATTAGGTTAGCTTTGTTACCAATGTCTGATCTGCTGTGTTGGTAACTCGATTCCATCCGCCCGTGACGGTTTTGGGAAGAGCACCGACAGCGGTGCTGGGTGCAGCAACCACGAGTGAGCCATATTCAAGAGTAAACTCGGTTATGCCATCTGCGTCACCGGCCGACCAAGAGATGGTCTTCACCGCGACGAGTTTCATGTTGACTGTCTCATAGGCGACAGGCAATCCACTTCCTGTTGGCCCAGCCGACGAAGGGAATAGCTGCACTTCCACCGTCTTAAAAGCATCACCCGTGGCCTGCTTGGTGAACAAAGTTGCATCGAGTGGGCCTGATGGCAGTGTGAACGAGAACGGATTAAAGGTCACTTTTCCCGCGCCGGCACCGGAAGAAGAGCTGCCGATGTTGAGCGTCTGTTCTGTGCTGAAGGAAATACTCTTCACGGCGAAAAATCCATCTCCTGCGGCCGTTTTCGTTGTCGCCAAGTCTGAGACGAAAGTGCCGTCGGGGTTAGTGAGCCGAATCATAATCATGTAAATACCCTTTTTTGTTTCTTGATTTTGTTACTGGGAGAACTCTGAGCAAATAGATGAGAGTTCAGCGATTGCGTTTCTTGATTTCTGGGCAAAAAGGCTCTTATCCAAGCGCATTCGAGACGAAGCCTGGCAATAAAATCAAGCACTCGTTGTGTGTGGGTGTTCTTTCTTCAGATTCGATTCAAAACGGAAAACACTGGCACCCACTTTGTTGTGCAGGTATCCTAATTTTCAAATCGTTTGAAGATCAAGCAGCCGTTTGTCCCACCGAAACCGAAACTGTTCGACAGCGCGTATTCGATATCGAGCGGGCGCGATTTGTTGGGAACGTAATCAAGATCGCAATCGGGATCGGGAAACTCGTAGTTAATGGTGGGCGGAACGATGCGGTCACGGATAGCGAGCACAGTTACACCGGCTTCGAGGCCGCCGGCGCCGCCGAGCAAGTGGCCAGTCATCGACTTGGTGGAACTAACGGCGAGTTTGTAGGCGTGATCACCGAACGCAGTTTTCATGGCAATCGTTTCGGCTTTGTCTCCTAAGCCAGTGGACGTTCCGTGCGCGTTGATGTATTGAATCCGGTTCGGCTCAATGCCGGCATCTTTCAGCGCATTGCGCATCACTCGATAACCACCGTTACCGTCTTCGGGCGGGGCGGTGATATGGTGGGCATCGGCACTCATGCCATAACCAACAATCTCCGCCAAGATGCGAACACCACGGCGTTGCGCGCGTTCCAGATCTTCCAGAATCAGGATGCCGGAGCCTTCGCCGATGATGAAGCCGTCGCGCTCTTTATCCCACGGACGAGAGGCGCGATGCGGCTCGTCGTTCCGGGTGGACAGAGCACGCATGGCGGCGAACCCACCAACCCCCATCGGAGTAATGCATGCTTCGCTTCCACCGCAGATCATCACGTCGGCATAACCATGCTGAATGAGGCGGAACGAATCACCGATGGAATGCGCGCTTGTGGTACAAGCGGTGGCAGTGGCGGAATTCGGGCCTTTGGCGTTGTAGCGGATGGACACGTAGCCGCTGGCCAAGTTCACAATACAAGACGGAATGAAAAACGGGGAGATGCGGCTGGGGCCGCGCTCGAGCAAGATCTTGTGCTCGCGTTCAATGACTTCGAATGCCCCGATGCCGCTGCCGATATAGACGCCGACGTTTTCCGAATCTTCTTCGGTGACCTTCAGTTCAGCCGATTTCACCGCAAATTCGCTCGCCGCAATGGCGAACTGGATAAAGCGGCCCATCTTCTTCAGTTCTTTTTTGTCCACGTAGGCCAGCGGGTCGAAGTTTTTCACTTCGCCGGCGATGCGGGCCGCATAATCTTTTGCGTCGAACTGAGTGATGGGCCCAACACCGCTTTCACCCCGCTGGAGAGCCGACCAAACTTCCTCGGTTCCGGTACCCACCGAGGAAATCAGTCCAACCCCAGTAACGACTACTCTTCTCTGCGCCATTGGAAAGGGCGGCGGCTATTTCTTCTGCTTCGACTCAATGTAGTCGACGGCGTTCTGCACAGTCTTAATCTTTTCCGCATCTTCGTCGGGAATATCGAGATCGAACTTTTCTTCAAAAGCCATGACCAATTCCACGATGTCGAGGGAATCTGCGCCAAGGTCGTCGACGAACGATGCGCTGGGTTCAACCTGGTTTTCATCGACACCAAGCTGGTCAACAATAATTGCTTTTACGTCATCTGCTACTGGCATTAAATTTATATTCTCCTGTGCTTCCAGGTGCGCTGGCTGGCAATCGCCGCGCCATGCGGAACCCAACTCACTAAGCTACCGCATCGGTCTAAAAAAATCGCACCCCTCTGCCGGCATTTGTTCGGTTGCGTGGCAGGTCCTTAAAGATTCTAGCGGATCGCCCGGCCTAAAATGAAAGATTGCCAAGCCAGCGCGTCATTTATCTTCATGGGTTTGCGTCAAGCCCACAATCCCGCAAAGCCCAGTTCTTTGCAGATCAGCTTCGTGGTGAGAGATTTCGCGTGGAAATTCCCGATTTGGCGGGGGGCGATTTTGAACACCTGACGGTGACTGGCCAGTTGGCGATCGTTGCGCAGCTGCTGGAAAACGGCGGTCCAGCGATTCTGATTGGATCGAGTTTAGGGGGATATTTGGCAGCGTTAAGCGCGGCGCGGCATCCAGAGCAGGTAGAACGAGTGATTCTGCTAGCACCGGCGTTTGGGTTCTATGAGCTTTGGACGCGGGATCTGGGCCAGGAAAGACTGAAGAGTTGGAGAAAAAACGGATCGATTCCGGTCTTTCATTATGGAGAAGGCAGAGAGATGCCTTTGGCGTTCGATCTGATGGAGGATGCCGCAAAATTTGAGGGTTTCCCGGAAATTCGCCAACCGGGATTGCTTTTTCATGGCGTGGACGATCCGGTGGTACCGATTGTGAATTCCCGGCGGTATGCGGGAAGCCTCCCCAATATCCATCTGGTGGAATTGAGATCCGGGCATGAGCTGACGGACGTATTGGATAATATGTGGCGGGCGACTAGAGACTTTCTGTTAGGAAAAGCGCCATAAAAATGGTTGCGATACTATTACGCGATAAACAAGCAGCGGCTCCGTTGCCGCAACAATTGGGTTAGACTAGTGGTACCGGTAAGTTGACGGAGAGAAAGCAATATTCTTTGCAACTGTGATTTTCGGTATCGCGTCCTACCATTGAGCATAGTGTGACCGCGGGGAACAATGAGAGCGGAGTGTGTCTAAAAGTAGCATGGTAGAAGATAAGGAAGCGCCCAGCAGAACTATGGAGCCTAGAACAGTTCAAGCAGACCACCTGGACAATCTCCTGGTGAGGACGAACATCGAGCTGCCTTGGTACAAATCTATATTCAAGAATATAGGTGAGCTGCTCAACCCCCCGAAGCTTCCACCTCTGGAATTGACCTCCAGACCGCTGGATGACGCCGAGTTGGGGGGAATTGCTAAAATTGAGCAGCCTTGGTTTAAATCGCTCATCGGCAATATTAAGGATTTCATCAATCCGCCGAAGCTTCCACCTTTAGAAGTGACATCAAAGGCAGTGGAGGTTCCGGAAATTTGGGGAGCCTATGGAGAAAGCCAGGGTCGATCAGGCGTTTTGTCGGTTCTAATTCACGTCGGTATCGTGGCGCTGATGCTGGTTTTGTGGCAAACGCCGGTGGTGCAGAAGAAGGTCAAGCAGGTTACCGATCTTTACTTCACGCCAGTGCAAGAGTTTAAACCTAAACTGCCTAAGGCGGCAGAGAAAGCCGGCGGTGGCGGCGGCATGAAAGACCTGAAGCCCGCCAGCCACGGTGAAGCTCCAAAGTTTGCACGGAAGCAGTTCATCGCGCCAGCTATGGCTATCCCGGATCCGAAATTGGCGGTAACTCCTACGATCACGGCCCCTGCGCCCCAGATTACGGCTGATCAATATGGCGATCCCCTCAGCAAGTTAAACGAGGGCAGTTTGGGCAATGGCACTGGAACTGGGATTGGACCGGGCAACGGCAACGGCTATGGACCGGGTAGCGGCGGCGGTATGGGTGGCGGTGCGTACAAAATTGGCGGCGAAGTTTCGGCACCAACGCTGATTTCCAAGATTGAGCCGGAGTATTCAGAAGAAGCGCGTAAAGCCAAGTATTCAGGCAGCGTTTTGCTTTCAATCGTGGTCGATCAAAACGGCTTGCCCCGCGACATTAAGGTTGTTCGAGCGCTGGGTTTAGGGCTTGATCAAAAGGCGATTGAAGCTGTCATGAAATGGCGTTTCCGCCCAGGTATGAAGGGTGGGCACCCGGTGGCAGTTCAGGCACAAGTAGAAGTTAGCTTCCGGTTGCTGTAGCGTCCTGCCGGCATTCGGCGCAAGGACAAATTCGGCGCAGGTGATCGAAAGAGTAGATACCTGTACTATGACCATCGTTCCAGTGGATGCGGACGGCGTATTGGCCGACCTCCTCCACTGAAACCATTTTCAGAGACGGTTTGTACATGGGAAACAGTTCCTGTTTCCTGTAGTTTGTCTTTTGCGGTTCGGTTCCGTGGGCACCGGTACAGGTGGCACAAGGGCACTCGTCGCGCAAATAACCCAAAGTGTAGTCGCTGTGGTGGCCATCGCGCCAATCGATTTTGATTCCTGTGGATTTAGAGATAGCGATGTGTTCGGGATCGAGTTGGGCTTGGATTGTCATGGATAAATCTAAGACGCGCTTTGCATGCGTTCGATGTCGCGCACTCCTGGAATGCGGCGGAAGGCGGTGATGACGCGTTCGAGTTGTTTTTTATCGCGAACGTCCATGGTGATTTCGATGACGGCGCTGTCGTCGGTGCGCTTCTCGTCGCCGCGCGCTTCGAGCGTTCGGATGTTGCTCTGTTCGGCGCTGAGCACGGACGTGAGTTGATGCAAGATGCCGGGGCGATCATCTGTGTAGATCATGACGCGCACGGGCAGCGGGTCGCTCGCGCTGCGCGCCCATTCGACGGTGATCTTGCGCTCGGCTTCATACATGAGTTTCTGCACGTTGGTGCATTGCACCGAATGGACGGCGATGCCTTTACCGCGCGTGATGTAACCGACGATGGGTTCGCCGCGAACGGGGTTGCAGCATTTGGCGCGATAGACAAGGACGTCATCGGCCCCCTTCACCTGAATGACGAGATCCTTATCGCCTAGCGGTGAACCGGGCGAAGGTGCTGGCGCGCCACTCTTTTGGGTGGGCGGGGTGATGGGTTCGTCGGGCGGTGCCTGGCGGGCTTCTTCGGGAGCGACCTTCTGAAGGACTTGGCGGGCGGAGAAACGACCGAAGCCGAGTGCGGCGTAGAGGTCTTCGGTTTTGCTGACACCGTATTCGGAGGCAACGGATTGGAGATCGTGATCGGAGATGCGGCCGAGGCTGACGCCTAAGCGGCGCGCTTCTTTTTCGAGCGACTTCTGGCCGATTTCGACGGCCTTGGCGCGCTCGACGGCGTTGATGACGTGGCGGATTTTGTTGCGGGCCTTGGAAGTCTTGACGACGGCGAGCCAATCGCGGCTGGGCTGGTGGCCGCTTTGGGTGAGGATTTCGACGACGTCGCCATTGCGGAGAGCGGTTTTGAGCGGCTTCATGGCGCCGTTCACGCGAGCACCTACGCAATTGGCGCCGACGTCGCTATGAATAGCGAAAGCAAAATCAATGGGAGTGGCGTCGCGCGGGAGTACGATGACACGGCCGCGCGGAGTGAAAGTGTAGACCTCTTCGGAATAGAGATCGACTTTCAGAGTGGAGAGGAACTCACCCGAATCACTCATGTCGCGCTGCCATTCGACGAGTTGGCGGAGCCAGGCGATGCGCTGATCGTCTTCGTCGGGACCTTTGCTGCCTTCCTTATATTTCCAGTGTGCGGCGATGCCTTCTTCGGCGATCTTATGCATCTCTTCGGTGCGGATTTGCACTTCGAAGGTCATGCCGCCGGGGCCGATGACGGAGGTGTGAAGCGATTGGTAGAGGTTCGGCCGCGGCATCGCGATGAAGTCTTTAATGCGGCCTGGGATGGGGTGCCATTCGTTGTGAATGACACCGAGGGCGGCGTAGCAGTTTTTGACGGAATCGG
>PMQB01000661.1 GCA_003169195.1 Bryobacterales bacterium | reverse complement strand
CAAACACTCCGCCACCGCGAATAAACGCAATCACCTCCTGCCGCAACCCTTCATGCGCCACCGTGAAATAGTTCGATCCCCCAAACGGCGGAATCGTCCCGCCATACACCAAAATGTTTCGCGCATGCGCCAGCGCCACCATGCTGCGGAATGCATCCGTCAATTGCCCAACCGTCAGATCCGGTGAATTCCCAATATCATTCGCCCCCGCCAGCAAAATCAAATACTTCACACCCCCCACGCCCAGCACATCGCGCTTGAACCGCTCCACCATCGTCGGCCCCATGCAGTTCATCACTACGCAATTCCCCGCAATGCCCGCGTTCACCACACCCAGTTGATCCGCAAACGCGTCTTGCAGTCGCCGCGCTAAATCATCCGGCCAACGCGCATTCTGATTCCGCGACGACAACATCCCATCCGTCAGCGAATCGCCCAGCGTCACCACCGCGCTCGCCTCCGGCGCATCCACCTCCACCCCCGTCAAATAGGGTCGCACCGTATCCGTTGCCGCATTGCCCAGCGTCGGATTCCCCGTCGCATCACCCAATGCAAAATACGCGGTCTGATTGCCGAAAGTATGCATCGTCGCGGGCACGTTCGACGTCCGCGGAACATACAAACTCACCGCTAAATCCGCCCCCGCCGGCAGTGGCAACAAAATCGGGTCGCTCAACACCTCCGCGCCCCCAGGAATCGACACAGTTGCCGCTCCGCCAAACGTAACCACCCGGTCCGTCCCCGGCAGAATCGCGCTCGTCACAGTCTTGCTGTCGCCCGCCCACTGCGCTACATGCACCGCACCAAACGAAACCGGATCACGCCCCAGCGCATTCGAAAGCTTGATCCGCAACGCGCTCGGCGTGCCAATGCTCAAATGCGCAATCTGCCGCACCGTCACGTTCGTCAAATAATAAGCGCCACTGTCATTTGAAGGCGTCACGGCACTCGCGCCCCAACTCCCCACCCAAGTCGTCCCCGCCGGCGGCGTATACTTCTGCACAGCCTCAGGAATCACAACCGGCTGCGCTTCCGGCTCAGCCACCGGTGTCACCACCGGTTTCAGCGTCTCCACAACCGTCCCTTCCGGCAACACCACCACCGTAAAATTCGCCGAATGATTCTCCCCCGCCCCCGCCGCATACACCGCCAGCGAATTGCTCTGCACCTTAGCCGTGGCCGCCACCCGAATCTCCACCGTCACTGCTTGGCTCCCCACCACGGGCGACGGTATCATCACACTCACGCCTTCGGGCATCGCCCCCGGTATAAGGTAAACCGGCTGATTGAACCCGGCCGCCACCCCCACCCGCATCGTCGCCTTCGCACTTGTCCCCGCCGCCACCGACACAGACGCCGGCTCCATCGTCAGACTGAAACTGCCATTCGTCTGCGCGAACGCCTCAACCACAAAAACAATTAATAGAAATGCTCGGGTGCAAAAATCCACTAAATGGGATATCGACCGGCCAGGTGACAGACGAGAGAATTTTACCTGTCTCGCCCAAAAAAAATCGGTCCCTCCCCCTTACGGGTTTAGGACCGTATCTAAGCGAGAATATGGTCAACCGCCACATTCTCCGCCCTAAATGAATATCGAAGCGGAACCCTGATCCGAAGCGCGGGGTCAATTCCCTAGAAGTGATATTTCAACCCGAACTGAATCTCGCGCGCCCCTTGCGAACTGTTCACCAACCCCAACGTAGTCCCCAGTCCTGAACTCGGCGCATTCAAAATCGGCGTGTTCGTAAAGTTGATCGCCTGCGCCTTCACTTCCAGATTCTGATGCTCGGTAATGTTGAACGTCTTCGATATCGCCAAATCCGCCGTGTGCAAGCCCGGCCCGCGGATAATGCCCACGCCGCAATCGCCAAAGCCGGAAGACGGTTGAATGAACGTACTCTGGCTCCAATACTGATAGCCGCCGCTGCCGCTTTGCTGCTTGCCGGTCACAATGGGCGTCCCAGTGCAACTCGCCAGGGGTCCGAACGAACCCGTGCCCGATACGTCATTCGCACCAACCGTAAAGGGGAAGCCCGAATGGAACGAGACAATCGAGTTGATCTGCCAATCGCCCGCCACCGCATTTACCACGCCGTTCACAGTCTTGCCATACATGCGCCCGTGCCCAAACGGAATATCATAAGTAACATACCCGTTGAACGCTTGCGGCACGTCGTAATAACAGTTGCCGTAGTAAGAATGGGCGTCGTAAGTGTTCTGCCAGTAGTAATAGTTGCCGCCGCCTTGGCCATAGCCGCCGTAGTATCCAATGGAATCTGTCAGGCACTTTGACCAAGTGTAGTTCGCTTGAAACTCCAAGCCATTCCCTAAGCGCTTCTGCAGACTCACTTGCAAAGCATTGTAATTCTGAATGCCATTCGTGATCGTCAGTTTATCCGTCGGCCCATCCGCCGCCAGAGTTGGATTGCCCGCCAAATAAGGACTCGGCAGCACAGTGCCATTCGGCTCCAGCACTCCTTGCGAAGCGTTCACCGGCACCATCAGGTGATCGTTATTCTGCCCCACATAGGCTGCTTGCAGGGTTAGCGAATTCCCGAACTGATGCTGAATGCTGATGTTCCACTGGTTCGACACCGCCGGCCGATTTTTCGGGTCCCAAGTAAATATCGTCGCTCCCGCAAAACACGCGGGCGACGACGCCAGCGCCGCCGCGACTGTACAACCGCTGCTCGGAAATCCGGAGAACCCCTGCGCCAGGTTAGTAGGCGGCAGCACCAATTGCGCCGGTGTCGAGTAAGTGACTAAGTGCCCGGTCTGCCAAGGTGGATTGCGCGTCAGGCGCAAATTCGTCCCCGTGCCTTCCAAAAAATTAGATAACGAATACGATGCCCGGATCACCGTATTATGCGAAATCGACCACGCTAAGCCAAGCCGCGGCTGAAAATTCGTAATGCCGTTGTATTGGTTGTACAGCGCATTGTTGTCATTGAACAAGTTCGTCTGTCCAGAGATGAGCACCTGTCCCGTGTATTCCTGAAAATTCGTCTGCCGGTTATGCACTTCATTCCAGGGCGTATGCAACTCCCAACGCAGGCCCATGTTTACAGTAAGCCGGCTGTTCACCTTCCAATCGTCTTGCACAAAGGCCCCATAAATGGTCGATCGTTGTCCCCATGTGCCTCCACCCGCACCCACGCCCACCTGCTGCGGCAGGCCTAGCACAAAATCCGCTTCAGGCACGCCATTCGTGGTAACACCATTCACAGTTGAGCCCGTGTATTGGCCGTTGAATGTCAACTGCCCAGCTAAGCCTTCATTCCCGGAGTAGAAAACATTGATCCGGTCGCGGAAGTATTGAAAGCCGGCTTTGATGGTGTGAGATCCCTTCGTCAAAATGCCCGTGTCTTCCGCCTGAATCACAGTCGACGAAAATTCTTGCAAAATATCCGAGTTGCCGAAGTTCGAAATGTTGCCGCCATTGAAGTTCAGGCCGGGAAGAAAATTGGTCGGCGCACCAGCAATACCAAACGTGTTGGAACTCGTCGGCACGTCATTCCCCGTCACCACCGGATAATAGTTCACACCCGCGCGAAAATCGTTCACAAACGTCGGACTAAACGTCTTCGTGTAATCCATCACGCCGTTGTACAGCGGATAGTTATTGAACGTGTTGTACAACAGCGGCTGGCTGTTCGTGCCCGGGTTCACCACGTTCTGTTGCGAATAGCGCCCGAAGAAATGGTCCTTGTCCGTCGCCGCATAGTCCACCCGAATGTCACCTTGGTCGCTATTTGTATAGCTATGCGAATAGTTCACTTGGTTGTTGATCAGATTGCCGTTGATCGGCGCCGGATACAACGGCGAACTCAAAATTGCCAGCGCTACCGGGCTAAACAAAGTCGTCGGAATCTGATTATTCGCAAATGGCACTCTTCCGGTAACACTGTTACTCGTAAACGGATTGTAGAGCTGTTTCGGAATCGCCGAGAAATCACCTCGCCGCTCAGCCGCCGTCAGAACGGTAAAACCACCGCCCGTTGCTGGCTGATCGTAACGCGAGCCCTGGTAATCGGCAAAGAAGAACAGCTTGTCTTTGATGATCCGTCCGCCCACCGCTCCGCCAAATTCGTTCCAGCGCAGCAACGACCGCGGTATTCCTTGAAAATTGTTTGACCATTGATCGGCATTCAACTTGTCGTTCCGCAAAAACTCGAACGCCACCCCGTGAAACTCATTCGTCCCGGCTTTGGTAATCACGCTAACAATGCCGCCCATAAAATTGCCGAATTCGGCCGACGCGTTCTGCGTGATTAGGTTGAACTCCTGAATCGAATCCACACTGGGCGCGAAACCTACGTCATTTTCCGAGACCTGATTATTATCCATGCCATCCAGCAGGTAGTTATTGGCTTCTTCCCGATTGCCGTTAATATAAGGTCGCCCACTGCTGAATGTAGTCTGCGCGCCCGTGAATTCGCTGGGATCGGTAGTCACAGATCCCGGTGCCAAAAGAGTCAGTTGGTTATAGTTGCGCGTGGCCAACGGCAGCGACGTGTTGGTTCGCGCATCCAGAACCGTACCTAACTCCGTCGTCTGCGTCTGCAAAATCGGCGCAGCGCTATTCACTTCCACCGTCTGACTGACATTGCCTACGGTGAGCGGAAAGTCCAGTTTGGCGTTTTGATTCAACACCAATACCACCGGCGATTTGATCGCGGTTTGAAAGCCCGCATCTTCCACGCGGACCTCATAATTGCCAATCGGAATCCGCGGAAAGCTGTACCGGCCGCCGCTGTCAGAGGTAGCCTCAAACGTTGTGCCGCGGTCTAAGTCCTTCACTGTGACTTTCGCGTTAGCCACGCTCGCACCCGACGGATCGGTAACCTGGCCGTTAAGCGCAGCCGTCACCTCCTGGGAAAATCCGCCCTGCGTCAACAACAGGAAAAGGGCAAAAATTGACCAATAACGATGTCTGGAGACACGCATTCTTCTTCTCCCAAAGCGAAAATCTTATCCAGATTGTAAGAACGCTTCGCGACTGGGTCAATTACGCAAAGACCACAACGTAGTTTTAACAGTACAGTACAAATTGAAAAGCTCACCGGGAATAAACCCGGTGAGCTTTTTTTAAGTAAAACGAGGTGTTCAAACTGCTAGAAGTTAAGCTTTAAGCCGAATTGAATATTTCGCGACAAGGTTGAAGAAGTAACCAAACCGTTAGAGGCCGAAGACACACTGTGTGTCGGAGCCTGCAACAGAACGCTATTCGTGGCATTGATCCACTCAGAGCGGAATTCAAGATTCTGCTTCTCCCTGATCTGAAACTTCTTGCTAACGCTAAGGTCGGTTTCTACGAAGCCAGGTCCACGAATCGTAGCCACGCCGCAGTTACCGAATGTCCCGTTAGACGGTTGCGTGAAGTTCCCATTATTGATGTAGTACCGATAGCCACCAATGCTGGGGGAATTCGCAAGCGACGCATCCACCGTCTCGCCCAAAATAGCCGGCGCAGAAACACAGTTGGCGCGAGCGCTTCTGGCATTCGTACCCGAAGCATCAGTCGCGGTCTCGGTGAGGGGGAAGCCACCGTGGAGACTGACAATGCTGTTCAATTGCCATCCGCCCACCACTGCATCGGCTGCTTTGCCCATGTTCTTGCCGAACGTTCGACCGCGCCCGATGGGCAGGTCATACGTTAGGTGTGCTGTGATCACATGCGTCAAATCCACAAAACACGGTCCCCATTCCGACTGCCGGTTATAGAGGTTTTGAATATAAGCAGAAGTGGAAGCAGTCAAAGTACCGCCGCCATAGAATCCGCTTGAATCCTCCATACACTTGGAATAGGTATAACCGAACTGCCCGGTTATGCCATGCGAAAGTCGTTGCTGCAAAGTAACTTGCAGGGCATCATATTCCTGATTGCCATCCGCTTCCGTTCCGGAAATCTGGCCCTTGGTCGCGTACAGATCGGCCTGGAGCGTAGGGTTACCGGACAGGTAGGGCGAATTAACAACGGTGCCATTAGCCAGTAACTGTTTCTGCAGATAAGGCTGCGCCACCACTAAGTGGTCGTTCTTTTGGCCAACATAAGCGGCCTGCAGAGTGGTGAAGTTACCAAACTGATGCTGCAACGAGAAATTCCACTGCTGTGAAACAGCAGGACGGAAATTCGGATCCCACAAACGCAACGTGGCCGCTGCAAATGGATCAGTTTTCGATTGGATCGGGATATAACCTTGGTCCAACGTTGAGTTAGGCAACGTGAGGGCCGTATAGTCGGCGTTCTTTTCCACGGCGAAAGGCGGGTTAATCGTCAACCGCAAGTTAGTACCCGTCCCTTCCAAAAAGGAAGAAAGCGTGTAAGACGCGCGGATCACGGTGTTGGCCATCGGCGTATAAGCAATGCCAAGTCTTGGTTGAAAATTATAGATACCGTTGTACTGGTTATAGAGAGCGCGACCGTTGTTGTAATACGTGGAACCGCTGCCCGCAATGATCTCCTGGCCGCCAAACGGGGTAAAGTTCGTTTCGCGGTTGTCTACTTCAACCCAAGGCGTGTGCAGATCCCAACGCACTCCATAGTTCAACGTTAGGTTTTTAGTGGCGCGCCATGTGTCTTGTGCAAACGCGGCTAAGATATTGCCTCGTTGTCCCCATGTACCGCCGTCAGTACCCACGCCTACTGCGCTGGGCAGACCCAGGAAAAAGTCCGCTTCCGCGATACCGGTTTTGCTGGTCGCTTTTTGAGTATTCGTAGGACCGGCCGTAAACTGGCCATCGAAGGTAATCGTTCCGGCCGCGCCATTGTTGCCCGAGTAAAACGTATCCAGACGTTCGCGGAACACCTGGAAGCCAAACTTGATGGTGTGATCGCCTTTCGTCCAAACCGCCGTGTCACTCACTTGGATTACCGTGTCGGCAAAGAGCGAGATGCCATCGGAACTGCCGATCGTGCTCGCATTGCCGCCACTTAAGCTGAGTGCGGGAAGAATATTAACGGGTACGCCAGGTATTCCTAGGGCAGACGGTGACGCGCTGCCTGGGTTCGAACCGGTGTTGTTGAAGTTGTAGTTCACACCCGCTCTAAATTCGTTCACCAGCGTCGGGCTCAGCGTCTTGCTGTAGTCAATTGCGCCGTTGTGAATCCGGAAGTTGCCGAAACCGCCGTAAATCAGCGGCAGGCTGTTCGTACTCGGGTTCGTGATGTTCGCTTGCGAATAGCGGACGAACACACGCTCGCTGTCCGACTTGTTCCAGTCCCCGCGGATATCGCCTTGGTCGCCGTTTGTGTAGCTGTGCGATTGGTAGGTCAAATTGCTTGTCAGGTTGCCGTTCACCGGATCAGGATAGAGGCTGGAATTCAGAATCTTCGCCGCCGTCGGATTGATCAGCGTCAGTGGAATGATGTTCCCGGAGAAAGGCGCGCGAATGCCGCCGGCCACCACGAACGGATTGTAAAGTTGTTGTCCAATTTGCGAAAAGTTACCGCCTCGCTCAGCAACCGTAAACACGCTGGTCGTAGCAGTCGAAGGCGGCGTGTCGTACCGTGAACCTTGGTAGTCGCCGAAAAGGAAGATCTTGTCTTTCTTCAGCGCGCCGCCGGCCGAACCGCCGAATTGATTCCAACGAAGCAAACTGCGCGGAACCCCTGGAACCTTCCAATTGTTTTCCCACGAATTTGCATTCAACTTATCGTTGCGGATGAACTCGAACGCCGAGCCGTGCAGCTGGTTCGTACCAGCCTTGATGGAAACGCTGATGATACCGCCCATGAAGTTTCCAAATTCTGCGGAAGCGTTCTGCGTGATCATGTTGAATTCTTCGATAGCGTCTACGCTCGGAGCGTAGGCTACGAGATTATCCGAAACCTGGTTATTGTCCAGCCCATCGAGCAAGAAGTTATTGGTTTGTTCGCGGTTGCCGTTTACATAAGGGCGCTCGCTCTGAAACGAAGTTTTCGAACCGCCAAAACCGGCAGGATTCGGTGTGACGGCGCCGGTTGCCAGCAGCGTCAATTGAACGTAATTACGCGTGGAGAGCGGCAGCGCTGTGTTCTCGCGCGCATCGATCACGGTGCCTAGTTGCGTGTCCTCCACTTGCAGCAGCGGAGCGGCAGATGTCACGTCAATGGTCTGAGTGACGTTGCCAATTGTGAGCGCGAAATCAAGCTTCGCGGTTTGATTCAGCTGCAGCAAAACCCCGTTCTGTGCCGAAACTTCGAAACCGGCCTTTTCGACGCGCAAATTGTAGGTACCAACAGGCAACCGTGGCAGATTATAGGCCCCAGCCCCGTTTGTGGTGGTTGCGAACGCGGAACCGCGCTCAGTGTCCTTAGCGGTCACCTTCGCATCGCCAATGGCCGCGCCGCTCGGATCTGTCACAACGCCACTGATAGAAGCGGTGATTTCCTGTCCCAGAACTGGCATTGAGGCGACAAGAAAAGATAGCGCGCAGAGAGACGCTGCTGCGAACCTATGGAAAACGGAAATACTTCCGGAGAGTCTACTCATTTTTGTATAAAACCCCTGTGAAATAGGCGTAGTGCCACGCACTAGCCTTCCCTAAAGCTGAAGAGATACCTGATTGTAGTTTCGTTGCAAAACAAACGTCAAGTAGCAAATTGATAGCCAGAGTGTTATGTGATCTGCATCATGCATCACTTCAGCGAAAATGGCCTCGGCGAAATGGCATCGAAAATGGCGTCTGACCCCCTTAACGAAACGGGGTCAGACGCAGTTTTTCTTAACGCCCAGCCCAACGCTGCTGCGCCACTTCAATAAAGTCGCGCGAGTCGATTTGAATTTTCCCTCCCTTGTGCAAGATGAACTTCGTTACTGTCTGCTAGAAACGCCATTGAAAAAGCCAAGCGTGGCATTCTCGTTGACACACTTCTAAAAAGCGTAACTGTCCTGCCGTGGGCTTCAGCTACGGCCGAGTGCTTCGCCAAAACTGCGGACCGATTCAGAAGCGCGCGGTGTAATAGATGACTCGCAAGTAGCAATTCCGCTGATGGAAATGAGCGGCGCGCGCGTGCGCTGGCGCTGCGACGTAATGGACTCCGCTTACGATGCCAAAGCCATTCGCGAGCACAGCGCAAAGCTCGGCCACGAAGNNTCTGATCAAGCCGAACAAAGGCCACCACAAGCAAACGCTGCTGACTGCGAACTGTCCGCCGATGACAAGCAACGCTTCAAAAAGCGCACCATCGTCGAGCAACTCAACGCACGGTTGAAAGATGAATTTGGCGACGTGTGGTTTACCTGCGCGGTGCCACCAAAATCATGGCGCATCTGATGCTGGAGAAGTTTCTACGCGCCCACCATTGCTTGGAGATCCCCGAGCGCCTCAACCAGATCCGGCAGGCCATTCCAGCCACCTTCGACCGCGCCCTTGGCGCCAGACATTCCACGAATGGGCGGGTTGTTCGATTGCCCAATGCGAGTGGGCCAAAGCCTACTATCAGCAACAGAAAGCCCCGCGGCAAAAAACACCACGCCGCAGTGCGCTCTCTGGCGTAGTGGCCGCACTGGCCAAGGCTGTGCAAATGCCGTGAGTGACCTTGACTCACTAACTCACGTATCTTCCCCGCCTGCAGCCAGGCCACTACGGGTTGTTATGTGTCTTGTTGAGGATCTAAACCGCGCCGAACCTTTGCGCGGACGCACGGCGATTTCAACGCTTTTGTGATCGGAACTGAAGCGGGCATGCTGCTAAACGAAGCCCCGGAAATGAGGGCAACGGTTTAAATCGTGCGTGAGTTACCACTGCGATGAGGTCTCGCATGACGAGAGCCAAGGTTGAGGTCGGCTCCGCCCCTGTGCCATCCGCACGTCACCCAGCACAGCATCCGAAGTGGCGGGGAACTTGGTTCCCCGATCCAGATCTTTGGCGGTCTTTGCGACGGCGAGATTTCAGGGCCGCCTTGCCGACAACTTCCAGATATGGCCAACTGAAGCGAGGAGCGCCACTACAGCAAGATTTGTGAATAGTAGTGGAAGTGACGCTGGTTCCGGCACTGTGGTCGACGGGGTCACCGCCTGGCTGATTGACCAGCCGCCCTCACTGTTTTGGTTGGTGCTTATTGCTCCCACCGGCGGGGTCCCGCTGATGTAGGCGTTTTCGTTGCCGCCTGCGTTGAAGTAATCGACAAACACAAAAGATCCGGCGGGTGAGTCTTGATCGCCGACCTCCCAGCTCGCTGTACTCGTGTCTGTGCACTCTGCGTCTAAAATCATGAATGCCACCAGTCCTCCCGAAACGCCAGAACAGGAGCCAGGGATGGGTGGGTTGATAGATGGCGTGTTCGCGGCGGACGTGAGATCGTAAGTGGCCCCGCCGAAGACGACATCGAAGTTGGAAAATGTGTGTGAGGTTGAGTCGTAGGTAAAAGAGCCGGATGTGGGCGCCGGCCCGTAGGCAGTTGAGAAAGTGATGTCGTAAGTAGTTGCAGCCATGGAGCTGGGCGCAAACGAGCACGCCATCACCAATGCACAGCACGCG
>PMQB01000546.1 GCA_003169195.1 Bryobacterales bacterium | reverse complement strand
CAGTGCGGATAGCTGTGGTCGACTTTGGCTTGTCCGGCGAGAGCGCCGTGTTGCTTGAGGATGTCGATGACGATGGGGTTGGCGTCCCAAACGGTTTTGCCGAGGAGTTCTTCGGGCAACATACCGGATGCGCCTTCGGCTTGGAAGATGCGGCCAGCGGCGTCGACGGGACAGTAGACAGGGATGCCGTAACGCTGGCAGATGACGAAATCTTCCTGGCCGTGGCCGGGTGCGGTGTGCACAGCGCCCGTGCCTTGTTCGAGAGTGACGTGATCGCCGTTGAGGCCTAGGGAATCGCGATCGAGGAACGGATGACGAAAGACGACGCGATCAAGCTTGGTGCCGGGGAAGCGCGCGAGGATTTTCTTTTCCCAACCGAGAGCTTCGGAGACCTGTGGCAGCAGACCTTCGGCGACGATGGTTGCGCCTTCGGGTGTATCGACAACGACATACTCAAACTTCGGATGGAAGGAGATGGCGAGGTTGGCGGGGATGGTCCAGGGAGTGGTGGTCCAGATGAGTGCGGAGACGTTTTTGCCTGCGAGTGCTGGATCGAGCGCGGCGGGATCGCCTGCGAGTTTGAAGCGCACGTAGATGGAGGGGCTGGCGTGGTTTTCGTATTCGACTTCGGCTTCGGCGAGAGCGGTGCGGTCTTTGATGCACCAGTGAACGGGCTTTAGGCCTTTGTAGACATAGCCGGCGTGGAGGAAATCTACGAATGCTTGGGCGATGACGGCTTCGTATTCGGCCGACATCGTGAGATAGGGATCTTCCCAGCGGCCGAGGATGCCGAGGCGTTTAAATTCGATGCGGTGGATGTCGACAAATTTGGCGGCATAGGCGCGGCATTCGGCGCGGATCTCGGCGATGGACATGGTGGCCTTGCGCTTGCCGAGTTCCTGATCGACTTTGATTTCGATGGGGAGGCCGTGGCAATCCCAGCCGGGGACGTAGGGGGCATCGAAGCCGGCCATGGATTTCGATTTGACGATGAAATCTTTGAGGATCTTATTGAAGGCGGTGCCGAGGTGGATGTTGCCGTTGGCGTAGGGGGGGCCGTCGTGGAGGACGTATTGCTGGCGGCCGGCGCGGGCGGCGCGGATGGCGTGATAGAGCCTGTCTTCTTCCCATTTGGCGAGGAGTTTAGGCTCAGCGACGGGAAGGTTGGCCTTCATCGAGAAATCGGTTTTGGGGAGGTTGACCGTCTTTTTGAGGTCAACAGTTAAAGCACTCATGAGCTGATTTCATGGTAGCTTGCCGGGGGATGAGTTGCTTTAGGCGTGTTTCGCTGGGTCGCGGCGGGGCTACGGAGCCAGCAGTTGGTGCGGTGGGCGCTTGGCTTGGCGGGGCAAGGTTTCCGCGGATCCTGTTGTGCACTCTTTGTGACCAGGAAGAGGTCGCCACGCTGCACTTACTTGGGTAATCCTTGGAACTCAAGCACGTCTGATTGTTTGTTCAGTTCATCGGCGACGCGATCAAGAACTGACGCATCGCGGGCGTCAAGTTCGGATTTGACCCGCTACGAAAGAGCCGCACGCTCCAGGAACGCTGAGCGATTGCCGTCGATACGATCAATCTCCTTCAACAGCGAACTGGGCAGTGTGACAGATGTCTTGACTCGCATACTCCAATTTTACTTCCAGCTCAAATGCGTGACCGCGTGCGATTTTACGCTTCGAAGCCACCGATGGGCGAACAAAAGGCGCATTTTACGAAACAAGGACGGCCATGTCGCGGGCTGTTAGCGCTACGAAGCCAAGGAATACGGGACAATTTAAAAAAAAACGAACCCAACCGCCGGCCATTGGGACGGGCTGAAAAAACGAACCCAATGGCTGAGCGGGATGCGCGGAGACACCTTTGGCGTTGCGTGGAGCCGTGCGATTTTAAGTTGTCAATGAACTGCCGGCCAAGGCTTCGAACACCTTGCGGCGAAGAGAGATTAACGTAACTGGGTTGATGATGCGACCGGCGCGAGTTGGTTTGAGAATAAGGTGGGTTGTGATGAGACGGAGCGAGGAAGTGAATGGGAGATGGGTGAAAGGCTTTTTATTTCAGTCGTTTGAAGGGCAAAAACAAATCGGCATTCGTGGTGACTGAGGTTTGCGGAGGTACAGACCGGGGAGATGGGTGAGGGTTCGGCGGCTCGGATTGACGTTGGAGGTTGAACGCCCCTGCGCGTCCGACGGTCAAGCGTTACATTCAGATCCTGGTGGCACAAGGTGGCCAATCAGTAACTTCAGCAAAAGCCCGGGTGCGAACCATTCAAGACCAGGCGTAATTCCGACGGTGAGGTTGATCAGGACCAGATCAAAGAGAAATGCAGCAAACGCCACTGGAGCGGCGACGCGGCGAGGCGACAGAATCACGGCAAAGCTGCTGAGCAGCAGGCTGGCCGAAAAAATGGCGAAGTAGTTAAAGTCAAATCCTCTAGTGCCACGCCAGAGCCAAGCGATCAGGGCGATGTATCCCAGATGAGGCAGTATGAAAGCCATCGTTCGCGAAAGGCTTCGATGACGGCTGTGGTACCAGTTTTTGGTTGTTTGTGTAGCATTGCAGACGGCACCCGCGAGTAGGTCAAATCCGATCAGCGCAGCGAGTAAGGCCCACCAGCCAGAGCCGCTAACGGTCTGGAATCGCCACGCAGCAATTCCGGAGCCAACGAACCCGGAGATCAGGACGAGTTTCACCTCCGCCGCGGGCATTCCTGGACCAACGATCTGGTCCCAAACTCCCAAAAGACCGGGTCGCGGCTGCTCCATCAACTTCGCTCCATCCTCCCTCATGGTAACGTGCGCGCAGCAGTATCTAAACGGCTTTCGGATGGGTTATTGATAACGCATTCGGGTTGATGGAATTTTCAGTCTTGCCGCAAGGCGGAGGAGGGATCGACACGAATGGCGCGGAAGGTGGGTACGGCGGAGCCCGCGATTCCGATGGCGAGCAGCAGAGCTGTTGCCGGAGTTTCGACGCTGAGGTCGAATGCCGGCACTCCGTAGAGTAGACTGCGGACCAGTGCTCCGGCAGACCACGAGAGGGCGATGCCAGTGATGAGGCCGATTGCGATGGTCGGAACGACACGGCGTACAACGAGCCAGATCACTTGCCGCGAGTCTGCACCGAGAGCCATGCGGAGTCCGATTTCCTGTTGGCGGCGCGAGACAAAATAGGCCAGGATTCCGTAAAGCCCAATGGCCGAAAGTAACAATGCGAAAGCAGCGAAGGAGGAGGTGAGGGCTGCGACGAGGCGTTCCTGCCAAAGGGAGCGGTCGACTTCTTCGGATAAGGTGGCCACTTCGTAGAGCGGTAGTTCCGCGTCAATCGAGTGAAGCAGGCGACGCACAGGTTCGATAACGGCGCGCGGATCACCGTGGCTTCGGACGTGCAAAATGAAGGTGTCGGGATATGCCTTGGGTCCGAATTCATCGGTGTAGTAGATAGGCGGAGGGATTTCACGCATTGAGCGGTACTTGGTATCGCTGACGACGCCGATGATTTCGTAGCGTGGTTTTTGAAATTGCTTGCCGGTATCGAATTGTTTTCCGAGTGGATCTTGGCCGTTGAGAAACTTTCGAACGAAGGCAGTGTTGACGATGACTTTCTGCGGCGATTGGCCTGAGGCGGCTTCGTTGGGAGGAAATGTTCTTCCGGCCAGAAGTCGAATCTGCATCACCTCGAAATAGTCAGGAGTTACTGAATTCAAGCTGCTGTTGATGACGCCACCGCTTTGTGCGGGAAAGACGACGGAATTGCCGAGGCCAATGCCGCGCATCAGACCTCGATCGGCGAGCGCTGCGCCCTCGATTCCGGGGATGGTTCGCACCCCTTCGATGAGACGTTGTTCCATTAGCCAAGTGCGCTGGCTATCGTAGCCGCGCACATGAGGGTCGATGGAGAAGAGGGTGACATGGTCGCGGTCAAACCCGGCGTCGGACTCGCGGAGATTAGCTAGGCTGCGCGTGATCTGACCGGCTGATATGAGGAGTGTTGTGCAGAGCGCTATTTGAAAGCTGCAAAGTAGTGATTGAAAGAGATGCGTGCGGCGGTCGCTGATTGTGCTCTTGAGGGCGATGTTGATGTCGGAGCTAGACGAGCGCCAGGCTGGGGCCAGAGCGCAGAGTGCGGTTGTTAGACCCAAAACA
>PMQB01000382.1 GCA_003169195.1 Bryobacterales bacterium | reverse complement strand
TCGGACGAGCTTTGTTCTGAGAAAAAGTTAGCACGGGGAAGGCTCAAAACGAACCTCGTAGAGGGATATATGGGTCGCGTTTTGGCTGTAAGTTGTTGGTGAGGTGAGAGATAAAAAAGTTGAAAATATTTTGCAAGTGCTGTGAACGTTATTTTCGGAGGAGAAGAATTAGTCTGTGGGGAGGAGTCAGGGCCTTTGTAAGAACGGTTGGCGACTCCGCCGCCATCCGGGGTTTCTATTTCGGATAGCGTTGATAATCGTTGAGGCGTGCGCCGGAAATCGGGTATAATCTCACCGTCTTGAATTGAGAGGCGATGTCGTTTCATCCCGTATTCGTTAGTTATCGAGTAGATGACACCTCGGCCGAGGCGCGCGAAATCTACTCGAAACTAAATGGGAGGTTCCCGAACGCCGTCTTTCTTGATGATTCGCCACAAGGAATCGCGAACGGCGAAAACTTCGAGGACCGGATTGGCGCCGAGATTGATGGATGCGAAGTTGTGTTAGTAGTGATCGGCCCGGCATGGGCTACTCTCAAGGACGGCAGCGGCGTACGGAGGATCTGCGATCCGCACGACTACGTTCGGTTCGAGATCAGCCGCGCGCTCGCTCTTGGCAAGCTGGTTATTCCTGTTTATGTCCGAGGCGCGGCTTGGCTCAAGAAGAGGGATCTGCCTGCGGACCTCGATGGTCTCCGGAAACTGAACGCGCGCATCCTGCCGCCGCGGCGCGAAGGATTCGAGGATGGGCTTATTCACCTAGCGGAGCGAATCAAGGTTGTCCTTGAGCCGTCCGGCGAGGCCAAGCTACTCGCGTTTGCCAATTTTGTTCTGATAACTGTGGCCGGATTTCTCTTCGGATACTGGTCCGCATCCGCAACCCAAATAGGCAGGGAACTCAGCGCCGCGTTGACCGTTCCGCTGGCGACGCTGCTGGCGGGCGTCTGGAAATGGTCGGGCGACCTATTCAAGCGGGATGACTGGCAGCAACGCGTTCAATCTATTTTTTCGAGCGTCCGCACGCTGCTCGTTTCGATCGTGCTTTTGAGCGGTGTGCTTTTGACTGTGCTCAGGAGTCAAGTCGTCGAGATCACTTCGCCCGAACCGGTCCGCTATAACGTTACCGTTTCGGGAACACCGACCGTTTCCGACGAGCTCAGTGCGAGCGGGAAGTCGGAGTTCTTCGTTTGGTGGCCCTCCGCGGGGCGTACCCTAACAGTTCGTGACGATAAAGGCCGCGATTTCTGCGCAGGCCCGGTGAAGCGGTTGCTGTGGGAGAGAGTGTCTTATCGTTTTGTGCCGGTTAAGGGTGGGCTAGACCTGATTCTTTGCCCCAGTCCCGCGATGTTCGACCGTTGTTCGCAACATTCGGGAACAGTGACAGTTCATGTGACAACGGAAGCGGATGCGGCCACGAAAATGTTTACGGAGGTGGTTCCTGTTGAGCAACGCAGCTACCATTGCGAGTGCATCCGAATTTCCTCGAGCGAAGAAACATCGTTGCCGAATGGTTTTCACCCTGGCGGCTTCGAAGGCTTCGTCAACGATAGGCTTCCATTTCAGCGTCCAGTGATGGCAATCGGTGCTTCCTTAATGCCGTCTGCATGCGGTCGACAGCCTCGCCTGATTGTCACTTATGCGGTCGAGCTTGATGGCGGTCCGGTGATGCGCGGCTCAAAAACGGTCCACGCGGAAAGTTCTAGCTTCGTGGAGATGCACCCGTGATCGGACGCTTTTTGTTTTTGGCTCTATTGCTTGTGCCAGCCATCAGCGCGCGCGCAGAGACCTCTCCCAAGCCCGTGATCGGAAGGGTATGCGTCATTGCGAAGTTTACCTATCCGAAGCAGTCTTTTCCGTTCTCCGCAGACACTGTTTCAAGGTTTGAAGGCGAAATCGGGAAATCCACCGCGAATGCGGTCCGGCGAAGGTTGAAACTGCTGGCGACCGACGGCTGTCCGGTGGGCCCAAACTCCAAAGAGTTCCGCGTGTATGCCGAGATGGAGACCGAAAGAGCATGGACTCTCACGGTAAGGCTTGGCGACGCGTTGCCGATCGAACAGAAATTCGAACGACTTTTTCCGGTTGCGTCTCCATCTCGCGACGAGTTGGCAGCCTTCGGGCTCAAGATAGAGGATCAATTAGTCAAAGCATTTGATGACGCGACTCAGCTAAGAATTTACGACCAGTTCATCCCACACAAGCCAGATGGGAATCATCGTCTAGAAAGAATGGCAATCACTACGCTCTGCCCTGAAGCTTCGCTACCGTCGGGAAATTGCGCAGTTCTGCCGATCGACATGAAAGTATTCGGCCCGCTACTCGAGTCGAAGTTCGAGTGGCAGGTAATCACCGCAGGGACTTCGGGCAAACTGACCGCGCTCGGATTAGGAATGTGCATTGAAGATCACCTGATAGTTTCGAATGAGGCCAGAGAACCTCATGATTTGCGGCTTTCTTCTACTTTTACTGTGGAGAACCTCCGACTTAAGGAATTCTCAGAGAGTGAAAGACCCTGCGGCAAGCCACCTGTTCCAACAGAGCAGCCAAAGCTCGTGACGAATGGCATAGGGGTTTTTGAGTGACCACGCCACGCGCGTTTGCCGCGGCGCTGACAGTGTGTTGCGTGTCTCTTATTGGCGCCCCAGACGACAAATCGGCCGGCCCTTGCGACTCGATTCTGGTGGATCTGACGAGAACGCAGTCGCCTGTCGCAGCGCGTGATCTATATACCTGCGCGATAGGGCTTGGTCCGCAATCAGAGCTCGGACGATCATATTACGAGAAGCTAAAGGGGCAGGGCGTTCAACCGTACGCCGCTTCTGCTGCGAATAATCTCGCCGTACGCAAGCTAAACGTTGAGGATTTCGCGGGTGCGAAAAGTGAGGCTGAACATGCCATTGAGGCGCTGGACAGGATTAGGCGGACTAGTGAGAATGCGCTTCTGTTGGAGGACGACCGCGCAATTCAGTCGGATCTGCGGCTAAACCTGGGGCGCGCTTTGCGGGGGATGAAGAAATGCGGTCCGGGACTCCAAAGATACGCTGAAGGACTGCAGCGCGCTCGCATCCTTGAGCCCCGCGTTGCCGACGAAGCGCTCTCGTTCACGCGCGAATGCGCGGACCCAAGCGGCCTTCCTGTGCCGAGCTGGCTATCCCTGGAAGATTCGATCGCTCTCGCTTTGCGCTCCGCACTCGGGGACGAAGCAGCGTTGAAGTACACATCGAGCCTCATAAGAGACGTTGGTGTCCAGGAGAAACCTTCTGTTCAGCGCGTCCGGGAAGCCGGCCTGATCGCGTCGCTCGCTGCCATTTACTCTGCCCGGCCTGCTCCAGAACCCGGTGAGCCGGTGGATGTGACGATTCCCGGCGAAACAGGGAAGACTGCGCGCCATGCGGAACTGGATGACGTCCTTCGGGATATTAAGAACGCTTTCACTGGAAGTGTCTGGTCCAATGTCGCGCAGAGAGACGCCGTTCTAGAAAAACTGCCCTATGCGGCCGGACGGATCGCGCAGATGGATCACCACCCGTTTATCCTTCACCTACTGCTGGTTTTCGAACAGTCGGATCAATCCTACTACGATCGCGTCTATCTGCATACGTTGTCGAGAATCCTGCTTCGGCAAGGGCGTATGTTGGTCGCGCAACCCGGAGGGCCATCCGACTCGTCATTCGCGGCGCAAGGATTGGGCTGCCTGATGGCAGCGTGGTGGATTGACAACTCGAATTCGGAAGCCGCGCGCCTGGTGGCAGCCTATCTGCCACGAACGGCGGAAGCCAGCCAACGTGGCGACGCGTTCGAGCACGATGTTCTCGATGTGGACCGGACGCAAAAGCTGAGCCGTGGATTGCGCGCATACCTGGGGGCGCGTGCCGACGAACCAGCCAAGCGCATTGGACCGGCTGAATTCAGCGACATTGTTGAGACGCTGAGCTATATCAACCAGCGCGGAGCAGTCGACAAATACCGGGTTTCTCCCGAGACGTTGCTTCGGATGGCGGACGAAACCACGAAGTCCGTCGCCTATCCGATTCCGGACGTGCTGATGACACTCGCCGGCGATTTCAAGTCTGATCCCGATCGCGCGGCAGACCTATACCGACGCGCGACGCTCCAATACGCGCAGGTGGGCCAGGAGGCGGCGGCTCAGGCCGCGTATGCGCAATGGCAGGCACTCCGTCCCGGCAAAGTGCCGAATCCGCCGCGGGACGCGGGACGACCTGTCTCTTCCACCGGACCGGCCGAAGTTGAGATGTTCACACCGCTGGTAGAAGGCGATGTCGTGATCCGCGGAAAACTTACTCGGCCGTCCGAAGATGATGTCACGTTGCTCCTCGAAATTCGCGAGAGTTTCCAATGCAACCCGCAACTGCCCGAGGACCGGCTTCTCAAATACCGACAGAGGATTACACTCCGGCGCGGGCAGATGGAGTTTTATTTTGAGCTGCCGAGAAGACTCGTTTCCGGACAGGAGGTATTCGTCCGCGATGAAGGAGGAAAGTTCGCGGTAGAAGGTTCACAGGAAGGGATAGTTGTGACGAGCATGGTACGAGAGGAATTCAGCAACATCAGGATCTACGCGTCGGCAGCGGCAAATCTTGACGGCAAGCTGTTTCCGCGGTTGAGCGCCACGTCGGTTAGAGCGGGGATTGTCCCCCGCATTGACGCAACCGGCGCGTGTGGACAGCCGTGGCTTGGGTTGGGGCTGAGTACGTACACCGATTTCCGGATCGAGCCGCTCTCGGTAACGGCGATTGCGCCAGGAAGCGCGAGAATCGGGGGAACGACGCGCCCGGGGTATGGTGTTGAAACCGGAGCGTTCATGCCGATGCTGTTGCGGCACGTGGTGTGGCGGCTCGTCGACAAGACGATAGGAGCGTACATTGGACCGCTCGCGAAAGTTGGGCTCGAAGGGACGATCGCGGGACCTGTTCCGAATCAACTGAATCCCGGACCGTTCTATTACCGTGCGTTTGGAATACGCACCGGCTATGCGCAGTACTTTCCAACCGCTTCCGCTAAAGCGCGGAGCACCGCGCCGCTAAGTCTGGTTAGCCTGGACATCACCGCGGGGCGGTGGGACCGTTTTGCCTATCTTAACGATCGCGCGATTCGGGTGCCGTGGCGGCTCGGCCTGAGTGCGACACTTACAGTTCCAAAGTTCCCTGTATGGGTTGGGGGCTCATTGAACTTCGCCACGAGTGGGCCGCAGGTATCGGAAATACGGGCCTATGTAGGAGTGAAAATCGAGGTTGCAAGAGATCTAACCAATCTTTTAAGAAAAAAGCGTACAGTGCTTCAATAGACGGGGCTGCGGCATACGTTATCCGGAAGAGGCGGCCTAGAAAGCCGCTTCGAGGCGACGGCTGGAAAGCCGTCGCGCTGCCAAGAATGGCCGCCCTACGTGTCGCCGGTTAGGGGGNNGCGCTGGCGATGGGGGCGGTGATGCTGGGGCGGGCCATGAGCCAGGCGAGGGCGACGCGGGTGGGATTGGCGTTGGTCTCCTTTGCAACGGCATCGAGGGCGGCTAAGATGCGGAAGCCGCGGTCGTTCAGGAATTTCTTGACACCTTGGCCGCGAGTGGCACCGGCGGTGTCTTTTTCGGAACGGTATTTGCCGGTGAGGAAGCCGCTGGCGAGGGAGTAGTAAGGAATGACGCCGACGTTCGAGCGGAGGCAGAGGGGTTCCAGATTGGTTTCGAAATCAGCGCGGTCGTAGAGGTTGTAGTTGGGTTGGAGGCTTTCGTAGCGGGGCCAGGCGTTTTCTTTGCTGAGGCGGAGGGATTCGGCCAGACGGTCTTTGTCGTAGTTGGAAGCGCCGATGACGCGCACCTTGCCTTCCTTGACGAGTTGCGCGTAGGCTTGGAGGGTTTCGTCGAGCGGGGTGGTGGGATCGTCTTTGTGGGATTGATAGAGGTCGATGTAATCCGTCTGCAGGCGCTTGAGGGAGGCTTCGACTTCGCGGAGAATGTAGGCTTTCGAGAGGCCCTTGTCTTGCGGACTCATGTCGAGCCCGACCTTCGTTGCGATGATGACTTTGGAACGCTTGCCAGTTAGCTTGAGCCAGTTTCCGATGATGGTTTCGGACTCGCCGCCGGTGTGGCCGGGGACCCAGGTGGAGTAGATATCGGCGGTGTCGATGAAGGTGAAGCCAGCGTCTACGAAGGCGTCGAGGATCTTGAAGGAGGTAGGTTGGTCGATGGTCCAGCCGAAGACGTTGCCGCCGAGGGCGAGAGGGGCGATTTCAATGGGGGAGTTGCCGAGTTTGCGTTTGGTCATGGGCGGTGTTACCAAACTTAGTTTTGCATGATTTCCTTGAAACGCTTGGGGTTCGAAAAGCACCTAGTAACCAAGGTACTTAAGAAGTGAAACCGCGTGCCTTTGTTGTTATGCCCTTTGGAGCTTCCGTCGTGGTGAACGACGGGGGAGAGTCAAAAGATCCTACAGAACTGGTCGATTTTGTAAAGGTCTACAAAAATCTGATTGAGCCTGCGCTCAACTCCGCGGGATGCGAAGCATTTCGAGCGGACAAGGAAGTCTCAGCCGGCGATATCCGGACTGATATGTTCTTCGAATTAGCGACCGCAGACTTTGTAGTGGCGGAGATTTCTGCGTTGAACCCGAACGTCTTTTATGAGTTGGGCGTCCGTAACGGCTTGTGCAAGCGCGGTGTCTTCTTGATCCGCGGCGACTGGCCGTGGGCGCGTCCGTTCGATATTGCACCTGATCGAAATTTCACCTACAAGAGCGCGCTTTTCAAGAAAGACAACAACGACGCGGTGCCGGCGAAGGATGTAGAGGAACTGGCTGATGTGTTTCGGCAAGCGATTAAAGCTGATCCGCAAAAGATTGGGAGTCCGGTGTATGCTCTGCTGCCCGGATTGAAGCCTGCCGATATCAGCGCGATTCAGACGTCTAAGGCGCTGTACTTTTCGACGCTGCAAGACGACTGGATGGAGCGAGTAAGGAATGCGCAAAGGAAGGGGCGTCCGGGCAATATCATAACGCTGGCGGAGGATGCGCCGACGCCGGTGCATAGAGTGGAAATTCTGTTCGAGGCGGCAAAAGCTTTGATTGGGCTTTGCCGGCATGAGGCAGCGGAGAAAATCCTGCGGCAGATTTTGAAGATTGATCCAGATCATCGCAAGGCACGGATCCAACTGGGGCTGGTGCTGCAACAACTGGACGAACTGATGCAGGCCGAAGATGAGATGCGGGCGGTAATTGCGAGATATGGAGAAGATCCGAAAGCGAGCGAAATCCTCGGGGAAGTGTACCGGCATCTATGGAGGCTTTCATGGAAGGGTGCGAAGAACGGGCTGGCCTCGCAGACTGAACACATGTGTGACACCCAGAGCCACAACTGTATTCGTAAAGAGGCGAAAGAGAACGTAAGCTTAGCGGCGCTGGCTTACCAACACTTCTTTCACGCACACAGGACCCAACCGGAGGCTTATTTCAACGGGTTCAACGCGGCGCTGATCTTGGCGACGATCGACCATTTGTTCGACAAACGGCCCGATGATTTTGGGACGACAAAAATTGAGGAACTGCAGCAGCCAGTGCAGTTTGCCGCAGAGTGTGCGCGGCGGAGAGCCGACGTGAGCGGTGATCACGAAGAACACTTTTGGAGTACGACCACGCTCTCGGGGTTGAAGCTTTTGAGCGCGCACAGCAAGGACTCTGAGCAGATGGAATCGTCACTGCTGAAGGAATCTCTGCAGTTGATCAAGGACGCGTGTGCGTTTCCACAGACAACGTTGTTCCAAATGGAAGTGCTGAAACACAGACTCACGCTGCTGCTGGATCTGGGTTTTCATCGAGGCTTTATCAAAGATGCGATTGAGGCGGTTGATGATGCGGCTATGAATCATCATGCTGCCTGCGGCGATCATGCGCTTGGGCATATAGACGGAGTGAGAGCGGGCTCGCAGGGGAAGTGCAACAAGGTTGTGCTGTTTTATGGCTACGGCATTGACAAGAGTGGTGAGCGGAAAAGTTTTCCGGCTGAGAACACAGAGCGGGTGAAAGAAAAGATCGAGGGGATTTTGCAGGAATGGGACATCGGGGAGGGAGATTTGGGGATTGTTTCCGGCATTCAGGAGGGTGACTTGTTGTTTGCGGCGGGGTGTCGCGAACGGGGCGCCGCTGTTCGCATTCTGCTGTTGGAACCGTCAGCACAAGAGATTGCGGGAGCGATGTGGCCGTCGGAACCGGACGATTGGGCGGAACGATTTCAAAAGCTGGCGCATGATCCACGAGTGAGCATTGTGCGGCATAGAGAAGAGCTTGGATCGCCGCCGTTGAATCCAAGTCAGGCGAGGTGCCGGCATAACCGATGGGTGATGCATACGGCGCGATTAGCGGCTGAAGGAGAAAAGGACGCTAGTTTTTACGGCATTGTGATGGTGGATGACGGGGAAGTAACGAGCGATTTGAACAACGCTAGTAATCCGGAGCATCCGGCTTTTTTCGTGGCAGAGATCCGGCAGTCGCTGCATTACCAGGGGAGCGTGAAGATGATCCGGCGGGAGAATTTAACGGCGGTTGGGGCGCATGGGTGAGGGGATTGAGAGGACTGGATAGTGGTGGGCACTAAATTTTCGGGTAACTCTGTTTATGAAAATGATGGTGGCGTCGCTAGCGATGGCGGTTTTGCTAGTGGTGAATTGGCCGATGGCGAGGGCGTTTCAGGCGGCGCATCCGAAACCGCATAAGGTGAAGAAGCACAGGACGAAGGGCAGTAAGAAGCACCGATTCTTCTGAGTCGCCTAGCGATACTCTTTATGAGTCACAGATTTTGAAGAAAAACTTTCGCGGACTGTTTCCTTTGCAGTCCCAATCACATAGCTCCATTTCCAGGCTCACGAAAAGCGGGGTCTTGTTCTAGCGTCGTTTCCCTTTCTGGCAAAAATAAATCAGGTCCAACGGGTTTCCGCCCGGTGGGCCATTTTTGTTTTTGGTCACAAGAAGGGAAACAGAAACATGAATTCGCGAATCATGTGCGAACCGACATCGGTCAGTTGCGCCGCCATGCGAACTGATGAAACGCCAGAAGCCGCCGCTGCCTCGGCGATCTGCAAGATCCCACTGGATCTCGGCCAGGTCGCACTGTGCGATGAACAAGATTTCGAATTTCTTTGCCGGTTTAAATGGTCTATCCATCCGCTACGCCACAGTTGCCTGGCCACCACGAATGTGGGCGGTCAGACATTCAGCATGCACCAGTTGGTATTGCTTCTGGACAAACCGTGCTGGGTGAATCATCGCGACCGCAATCTTCTCAACAATTGCCGAGACAACCTTCGCCCGGTGAATGGGACGCTCTTCTTAGCGACCAGAGCGAAAGCAACGGGCTTCTATTCGTCGCAGTACAAAGGCGTCAGTTGGAAGAGAAAGGAAAGAAATTGGACCGCCACAATTAAGGTGGGGAAATCCAACACTAACCTGGGTACCTTCGACAGCGAAGAAGCGGCGGCGCGAGCTTACGATGCTGCTGCGCGCGAGGCTTGGGGTGATTTCGCGTTTCAGAATTTTGGCGGTGAGGAACCGGCCATTCAAACGAAACATGTGTATAGCGCTGCCGAGCGCCCGTCCCGTGAAGTGTTCTTGAATGATAACGAGCCTTGTACGATCGCCATCGGCAATGGCCCGCATGCTGTTTGCGATTCTGCGGACTTCGCCTTTCTTTCGCGCTTTCGATGGAGTGTGGAACACGTCGGCACGCTGGATTATGCCGTCACACACATCGTTAACAGGCCTGTCTACATGCAGCATCTGGTTTTGATGAAAATGCATGACGCTCAAATTACTCACCTTGATGGGAAGGGTTTGAACAACTGCCGCAACAACCTAAAGGGGCCCTTGATTGGCGTAGAACGGGGCAAAGATCATAAGAGCGCCGCCTCACGGTACAAAGGAGTTCACAAACCGCGCGACTACAATCGCTGGCAGGCGGTTATCTGCATCAAAGGCAAGCCGGTCAAGATTGGCGCTTATGATACGGAAGAGGCGGCGGCACGGGCGTACGATGCGGCTGCACGGGAACGATTGGGTCCGCGTGCGTTTCAGAATTTTCCGCAAGACGCGGGGGATGAACGTTCACAAAACTAAGCAATCAGTTCGGCGATTTTTTGCATGGTGAGTTTGGCGGCGTCGGGTGCGGCGAGGAGAGCGGCGCAACTGATGGTGGGGCCGAAACGGACGATGAGTCTTCCCTGCCCTTCTGAGATGCCGGCGGGCTGGACGGGCCAGCCGTGTTTGGCGAGATGAGAGAGCAGGCGATCGACGCCGGGGATGGGGTCGGTCAATTTGCCGGCGGTGCCTGCGACGCCTTCGGGAAAAATTCCAAGTGGACGGTTGAGGAGCGGGGCTTCGCGCAAAATGCGACGGAGGCTGCGGGCGGTGTAGGCGGGGTTTGCGCCGGCGAATGAGACGGGATAGCAGGCGAGGGCGTCGGCGACGCGCGGGAGGAGGATATCACCGGGGGAGCGGAAGCGGAGGGGACCGAGTTTGAGGGGCGGCCAGTTGGCGGTAACCATCCAGCGGACGGGGGGGTCGGCGGGGCCGTAGTGGGTGCGGATGGCTTGGGTGAGGACGGAGGCGGGGTGCATGATCCAGACCCCGGGGCGTTGGTAGTGGTTGGCGGCGAGGATGAAGCGCGGGGAGGGTGGGAGGTTTTCGAGGCCGGTGATGAGGGCGGGGGGATGGTGGAGGGCGCAGATGGAGGCGCTGAAGGAGTCGACGGAGGTAGGGGTGCGGTGGAGCATGTTGGGCCAGAGGTTGAAGATGAGGCGCCAGGGGACGGGGTAGGAGATGGGATTAGACATGGGCTTCGGGGCTCCGAAGGTGGCGGGAGGATGGTCGATTTTTGGCTGGAGTCGTGTGGAAGTGCGGAGAGTCGTTCAGGGGGCAGTTTGAAATGGCGTCTGACCCCATTTCGGTAAAGGGGTCAGACGCGGTTTTTTGGGCGAGGAACGGGCTACGTGTTTTCAGTGAGTTGGGCGAAAGAAAAGGCGAAGAGATTAATGGCGTCTGACCCCTTTTTGATAAAGGGGTCAGACGC
>PMQB01000388.1 GCA_003169195.1 Bryobacterales bacterium | reverse complement strand
TCCGAAATATCGAATGACGTCTGCCAATTCTCGATTCGGATCTTTCAACATCTCCGATACCGTGCCTTGGCAGAAATTGATTCCGTGATAAGCACTTGGGTTGATCTCAATAAATCGCTTCAGCCCGTCGACACTCCCTAACACGCGATGCACACCCCGAAAGCCTTTATCAGCCGGCATGCCCGGATCATGCGGATGGCACGCCATCTTCACCTTGTTCTGTTCCGCCACCGGAATCACGCGCTTCAAGAAATACGTGATCCGCTCCCACATCATCTCCGCACTCACTGGCCCCGCTTCCGTGAGTGGCGGCTCCTGTGGAGTCTTATCGTAAATAAAAGTGCTGTAACTGGCGCCACCGCGGCCCGGCGTGCGCTCGCCACGTACCACGCCCAGAATCGTCATGTTGTACTTCAACATCGGAATTCCAGCGCGCGCCGCGTTCTCAATCATGTGGCAAATATTGTCAATTTCCTGATCGCGCTCGGGGCTCTTGCCCAGCATAATCTCCGGGTTCTCAGCCTTGGTGATGTAATTCGAACTCATCGGCAGCGGCACCGCTTCCAACCGCACGCCAAACGATTCCACCCGCTCTCTCAATTTCGTCAAACCTTCCACCGACCACGCCTCATCAAACCTCGCCGATGGCAAATCACTGCAGATGTGACTCACACCCAGCGCCGCCAAAATGCGTAACATCTCATCGCTCGATTGATGCTGCGTCCCCAGCTTCATTTTTCCCGTCTGCTGCGGTACCGCGGCAGGCACACTCCGCGAAAGCGCTAAGCTCGCTGCTGTTAGTTTGGTGAAGGTCCGTCGATTCATGTTTCGCTCCGCTCGAAATTATCACACTCGTTTGGCTTATGAAAATCTCTAACCTTAAATTGCACTCCGTCGCGATTGCCGACCCACCTTTGCGAAGTTCCTACGGATTGCACGCACCGTGGGCTCTCCGCACCATCGTTGAACTCGAGACCGATGACGGCATCAAAGGCGTGAGCGAAACATACGGTGGCGATGCACCGCGTGCCGCGTTAGAAGCCATGCGCGAATTTGTCATTGGCCGCGACCCATTTCAACTCGCCGGCCTTTACCAACAGGTCTGCGGTAAGAGTGCCGGCGGCCGTGATGTGCCGGGCGGCCGCTCGCAAACCTGGCTGGTGCCAGGCGAAAATCCGCTCGATCAACACAATCGCACTTTCGCCGCTCTTGAAATTGCTTGTCTCGATATTATCGGCAAAGCAGTGAGCCAACCTGTTTGTGACGTGATCGGAGGCCGGGTCCGTGATGCCGTTCCCTTCTCTGCGTATCTGTTCTATAAACACGCCGGCGGTGGTGGCGAAGGCCAGTATGCAGACGAATACGGCGAAGTCCTCACGCCCGAAGCAACCGTGCGCGAATGCCGCCAGATGGTAAAGCAATATGGTTTCCGCGAAATCAAATTGAAGGGCGGCGTGCTGGAACCGGCCGTGGAAATTGCCACCATCCAAGCTCTCCGCGCCGAGTTCGGCAAAGACTATCCGCTGCGCATCGATCCGAATTGCGCGTGGTCTGTCGATACTTCCGTAAAGGTCGGCGAGGCTCTACACGAAGAACTATCCGCCGGTGGCTATCTCGAAGACCCCTGCCCCGAAATCGAAGGCATGAGCGAAGTGCGCAAACGCCTCCTTGCTAAAGGAATTCACACGCCGCTTGCCAGCAATGTGGCTGTCACCCAAATGGCCGACGTACCCCGTGCCCGCGATCTCGACGCTGTGCAAATCGTTCTCTCAGATCCGCACTATTGGGGTGGCATGCGCCAGGTGCAGTATCTTTCCCACCTTTGCGAGGTCCTGGGCATGGGCCTTTCCATGCACTCGAACAGCCACCTCGGCGTCAGCATGTTGGCCATGACCCACGTCGCCGCAGCGTGTCCCAACCTCACCTTCGCTTGCGACACTCACTATCCCTGGCAAACGGAAAAGGATGAAATCGTCGAAGGCGGCCGCATCCGCTTCGAAAATGGCACCGTCAGAATTCCAGACAAACCCGGACTCGGCGTGACGCTCGATTATGACCAACTGGCACGCGGCCGCGAACGCTACGAAAAAATCACGCTGCGCAAGCGCGACGACGAAGCCGAAATGCGCAAACACGTCGACCCGAACTGGAAACGCATTTTGCCCCGGTGGTGACTCCGCTTACGTCACCGGCCCCGGATTGAACGGTACCAACGCATTCCCTAATCCCCAATGCTCCGCCCAAGTTTTCCGTCCGCTCGCCACCTCCAGCATGAACCGAAACAACTCCCACCCCACATCCTCAATCGTTTTATCCCCTGTCGCAATCCGCCCGGCATCCACATCAATCAAGTCATGCCACTTCTCCGCCAACGCCGTCCTTGACGAAACCTTCACCACCGGCACCAGCGACAAACTATAAGGGCTTCCCTCCCCCGTCGTAAATACGTGCAGATTCATTGACGCTAACTGCTGCGTGCCGCAAATGAAATCACTCGCCGGCGTGGCCGCAAACACCAGTCCCTCGCTTGTCACCTTTTGTCCATGCGATGCGACATCCATAATGGCCGTCGTCCCCGCCTTCGCGATCGACCCCAGCGCTTTCTCCACAATGTTCGCCAAACCACCGCGCTTATTCCCCGGTGTCGGATTCGCACTCCGGTCAGCTCCGCCGCCTGCGAGATAGCTGTCGTACCACTGCATCTCCGCCAACAATTTCCGCCCCACATCCGGGGTCACTGCACGTGGCGTCAGCAGGTGAATGGCATCCCGAACTTCGGTGACTTCCGAAAAGAAAACCGAAGCCCCAGCCCGCACCAGCAAATCCGCAGCAAACCCAACCGCCGGATTACATGTCACCCCCGAAAACGCATCGCTTCCACCACACTGCAATCCCACCGACAAATGCGCCGCGGGCACAGCCTCCCGCTGCCGTCGATTCAACTCCACAAGCCGCTTCTCCGCCACCTCCATGATCGCGCTCACACTCGCCCCAAACCCGCGCTCATCCTGCAGTCGAATCACATTGCCTTCATCCAGCATCGGCAAAATCGATGCAAATAGTCGCGACGGTTGCAATTTCTCGCAGCCCAAACTCACCACCAACGGACGCCCCGCAAAATTCGCATGCGTGCTGATGTACTTCAACGTGCTAATTGGAATCGCCGCCCCCGGTGCATTGATCGCGATCCCGCACCCATACCCATGCGTCACCGCGACCAGATCATCCACATTCGGAAACCGCGGCAACAACTCCGCCTTGATCCGCCTCGCCGCATAATCAACGGTAGGCGCAACACACTGTACTGTCGTCGTAATCCCTAGAATGTTCCGCGTCCCAACGCTCCCGTCCGCGTTCTTGAACCCATCGAATGTGAAGCCTTCGAGGGAAGGAAGCGGCTCGGGAACTGATGTCGATAGCGGCATGTCCTCTAATTTCGGGGCAGTCGGAAGACTGAGATCCTCTTCCCGCACCCACGACCCCACTTCCACATCTCTGTTCGCCAACCCAATCGTCTGTCCATACCGCACCACCGGCGCACCGCGCTCGATCCGCGCCAGTGCCACTTTGTGCGATTGCGGAATCTGGTCGCGAACGGTAAAGCCGTCTTCATCGCGCACGCCTGGCTTCGCACCCTCAGGCGCAACAATAATGGCAACGTTGTCTTTTGAATGAACTCGTACGAAGAGAGGAATCAAACCGCATTCTACCGTCCACGGATTCTTGCGAATTTACCGGCGTTCAAAGAATCCGGGAATGCCTCTTCAATGCTAAAGCGGAGTTCCTCTGAATCGGTTTGTGGCAATTCGATTTGTCAATTCATTGGATGTTTGCCACCCAGAAGCCTCAACTATCAGTCTACGCGCAAATAAAAGCCTGTTCGTCATGGAATCGCCAATCTCTCAACCATCCGCGATACACTGCTTTTGTATCCTCTAGGAGAACCTGCATTGATCCATCACGTGAAACCTGCCCGCGTGGCGCTGGTTTTGCTCTCTGCCATTGTGCCCTTCGTTTGGGCGCACGCGCAAGACGGGCCACCCGCCAACCGACCCGCCTCCGCCCAAGCCGCCCCCACTCCCCCGCCCCGCCGCGGTGGTGCCGGTGCCGGTGGCGAATACAAAGCTTACGACGCGGCCACTCTTGAACAAGGCAAAAAAGTCTATACCGCCAATTGCGCTTTCTGTCATGGCGGCAACGCCAAAGGCGGCGAAACGGGCCCTGATCTTCTCCGCTCCCTCACCGTCCTCCATGACGAAAACGGCGAACTCATCAGTCAAGTTGTCCTGAATGGCCGCCCCGATAAAGGCATGCCAAAATTCAATCTCCCGCCCGACCAAGTTGCCGACATCGCCGCCTTCCTGCACGACGGTGTCCGCGCCGCCGCGCAACGGGGCACTTACAAGATTCTCGACATCCTCGTTGGCGATCCCAAAGCCGGCGAAGCGTATTTCAATGGTCCCGGCGGCTGCACCAGTTGCCACTCCGTTACCGGCGATCTCGCCCACATCGCCTCCAAATACGATCCGGTGAATCTTCAACAGAAAGTCGTTATGCCTCGTGAAGGACGCTTCGGTCGCGCTGCCGGGCCTGCCGCAGCCAGTGGCACCGCCATCACCGCCACCGTTACCACGCCGTCGGGTGAGGTCGTCAACGGTCTACTCGGCCGCATCGACGACTTCTCGGTCACCGTCACTGACCAGAGCGGAAAGCCGCACACCTTCACCCGCGATGGAGACGTCCCTAAGGTCGAAATCCACGATCCTATGAAAGGTCACTTCGCGCTGCTCAAGCAGTACACGGATGCCGACATCCACAACCTGACTGCCTATCTGGAGACCTTGAAATGAATCTCGCGCGCATTGTTTTAGCCATTGGCGTCACAGCCGCGCCCACCCTGTTGCCGGCGCAAATGCTCGATCCCGCGTTGCTCCAGAAGCAGCCTACCGACGCATGGCCCACCTATAACGGCGACTACTCCGGCCGCCGCTTCAGTCCTCTCTCGCAAATCAATCAATCGAACATCAGCAATCTTAAGTTGGCGTGGAGCTACAAAGCTAAACCCGGCGAGACACCCGGTTCACAAGTCGGCGGCGAAGGCGCTGCCGTGAAACCCGGCGAGGGAGGCGGCAATCCCTTCGGAGTCAGCATCAAAGCCACGCCGCTCATGGTCAACGGCGTTCTCTATTTCACAACGCCCGATAACACTTGGGCCGTTGACGCTCGCACGGGCCAGGAAATTTGGCACTACTTCTGGCGCACCCGCGGCGGCATCCACATCGGCAATCGCGGCGTCGGCATGTACAACAACTGGCTCTTCTTTGAAACGCCCGACAACTACCTTGTCTCGCTCGATGCCAAAACCGGCAAAGAACGCTGGCACAAAGAAATAGCCGATGTGAAACAGGAATACTTTTCTACACCGGCGCCTATCATCGTCGATAACCACGTCATCGTTGGCACTGGCGGTGACTCACTAGACGTTCCCGGCTTCCTCGAGTCGCGCGATCCTGAAACCGGCGACCTCCAGTGGAAATGGTGGAGTGAACCCATGAAGAAGGGTGACCCCGGCGCTGAATCCTGGCCCGACGAATACTCCATGCGTCACGGCGGCGGCATGACTTGGATTCCCGGCACCTATGATCCTGATTTATAGCTTTACTACGTTGGCACAGGCAATCCGAATCCCGTAATGGCCGGTCAGAGCCGCAAAGGCACTGACTTGTTCACCTGTTCTATTGTTGCTCTCGACATCGCCACCGGCAAAATGAAATGGTATTTCCAAGCCTCCCCGCACGACACCCACGATTGGGATTCCGCGCAGACGCCCGTGCTTTTCGATGGCACGGTCAATGGCCAGCCCCGAAAGTTACTCGCCCAAGCCAACCGCAACGGTTACTTCTTTGTGCTTGATCGCGTCACCGGCAAAAACATCCTTTCGTATCCTTTCCTCGAAACCATGAATTGGTCAAAAGGTGTCGACGCCAACGGCAGCCCCATTCCCGATCCCGCCAAGGAACCGCAAGTAGCCGGCGTCCTCGTGTCTCCGCCTTCGGGTGGTGCAACCAATTGGCCGCCGCCTAGCTTCGACCCGGAAACCGGTCTCTTTTACGTGGGAACTTCTGCTTCCTACAGCGTGTTTTATTTGACCGATACCGATCCGCATCCCGAAGGTTACGGCGCGGCCGAACGCAATTCCGGCGGCCTCGGCAGCACTCTCCGGGCCATCGACTATCACACCGGCAAAACAGTCTGGCGTCATGATTTCCCCGGCGGCGGTACTGCCGGTTTGCTCACAACCGCTGGCAAGCTCTTGTTTGCTGGCGATAGTTCGCAGCACCTGATTGCCTTCGATCCGGCCACCGGTAAAATCCTCTGGCACACCGATCTCAAAGGCAGCATCGCCAATGGGCCGGAAACTTACACGCTCGACGGCAAACAATATTTAGTCGTCGGCGCCGGAGATAGTCTCCAAGCCTTCACGCTTGGGCAGTAACAAGGGAGAAAGGGGGACCGCTTGAGGCCCCCTTCTTACTTACCTACGCCAATACCTGTTTACAATATTGAAAACATTTCGCCACTTCTTCCGGCGACGTCCCCACTCCCTTATACTCATACTCAATAAAAGCCGGAATCGGCCACTTCTTTTCCTTCAACAACAACAACACCTGCTTAATCGGCGTATCTCCCTCACCCCAAACCGTATTCGGCCCTTCATCCTTCTTCCGGTCTTTCAAATGCAGCAACAGAATATTCTCGTGATTCTTCGTGATGTAATCCACCGCATCAAAATTCGCCGCCGTAAAGTGCCCAATATCCAAATTGATCCGGTACTGCTTACTCATCGCCAGCGCAGCCGCAAAACTCTCCGGCTTGGCAAACTGTTCCGGATCTTTCAAATCCGAGTGTCCGTGCATCGCCACCAAAATCTTGTGCTTATCCGCAAACGGCACCACGCGCTTCGCCACCGACAACGTCGTCGAAGCCGTCAGCAGGTGAATGCCCAACGCCTTGGCAAATTCAAACCCACGCTCGATCTCATCATCCGTAAAATCTTTATTGAAGCTATAGTTGTAGCCGTATAAATTCACACCCGCTTCGTCGAACTTCTTGCGAATGCCTTTGAAGTAATCAAGCGGAACCTCGAGCCGCCATTTCCGCAATTCCTCACGCGAAGCCGCACGTTCTTCCGGAGTCATCCGCCGAAAGCCCGCCATCGGCGGCTTGTCCGTATGCCCCAATTCAATGTGCGGCGCGAACAGTTCGCAATCGCCTAGCCCATCGGCCGCCATCGCTTTCAAGGCGTCATCGAACGAAAGATCGCGGAAGCTGTACGATTGCGCTCCCAGCTGCACCCCGTCTATTTTCGAATTGATCTTTGCCGCCAAAGCACTGGCAACCGGCAGGCTGGCAAGCGTTAGTTTTCCAAAAGCTCTTCTGGTTATCATGACGCAAACATCATATCCCTAACCCGTTTTGCCGCTCTATATATACTCAATAAGTGAACGAATTCGAGACTCTCCTCCATGTAGTAACCCGTTTCATCCACATCATTTCCGCCATTCTTTTGCTTGGGGGCGCCTTTTACGCGCGCCAGGTTTTGACCCCCGTGCTCAATACTCTGCCCGAAGATAAGCGCATGCAGGCCGCGGCCGGAGCACAACTCCGCTATCGCACAACCCTCTTTACACTTGTTGCCCTTAGCCTCTTCTCCGGCCTGTATAACTTCATGCAAACCCCGCATTCGCGCCAGTATCACATTGCCTTCGGCATCAAGATGCTCGCAGTTCTTCACATCTACGCCACCGTTGTTCTATGGGCCACCTCACCGTACGGTGATGTGGATTTCGCAGGAAAACACAAACGCCGCCTTGTGAGCATCACCATCGCGGGCATCATCGTGGTGCTGATTTCCGCCTATCTGCGCTCGCTCAGCATGCCCGGCTTCTAAGCAGGTTATCGTTTTCGACGAAGCGCTTCTGCCGCAGCGATCATCCAACCACTAACTACCCATGACTGCCTACCAAGCCCTTCGCTCCACCACCGCCTGGTTCGACGTCTCCAACCGCGGCAAAATCCGCGTCCTCGGCGAAGATAATGCGCGCCTGCTCCACGCCATGAGCACGAATGATGTCAAGAATCTCGCCGAAGGGGCTGGCCTCTACGCGTTCTTCTTAACCGACAAAGGCCGCATCCTCTCCGACGCCTACATCTACCGCTTCGCCGATACCATCCTTCTCGACACCGAGCCCGAAACTGCCGCCATCCTCCGCGACCATCTCGACCACTACATCATTGCCGACGATGTCACTCTCGAAGATGAAACCAGCATCCTAGCAGCCGTTGACATCGAAGGTCCAACAACCTTTGAAGCCGCCTCGTCTCTCGGCCTTCCCGTACCCCCGGCATCCTTCAGCACCTCCCCCTGGAAAAATGGTTTCGTAGCGCGCGTGTCAGTCACGGGCGCACCCGGCCTTCGGATCTTTCTCCCGGTCGCCGATATCGTCTCTCTCACGTCCCGTCTCCAACTCGCTGGCATTCCGCAAGCCCACCCCGTCGACGTTCGAGTAGTCCGCCTGGAACATGGCACGCCCCGCTACGGCGAAGACATCACCTCACGCTATCTCGCACAAGAAACGCAAGTCGCCCACGCCGTTCACTCCAACAAGGGCTGCTATCTGGGACAGGAGATCGTCGAACGTGTTCGCGCCCAAGGCCAAGTCCATCGCCTCTTATCGCCCGTGCATATCGCCGGCACACAACCTCCTGAGCCTGGCACCAAGCTCTTAGCCGCCGGTAATCCCGTCGCCGAAATCACGTCCGCCGTTTACTCGGAAGCTCTCGCCGAAGTCGTCGCGCTTGCCTATGTCCGTCGCGAAGCACTTCATGATAAGCCGCCATTAGTCGTCGCTGGCTCTTCTCCCGAAATTACCGCCCACTTGTGATCTCTCCCCGCGCGACGATTCCGCCTAGCCTGTTAGCGATCATCCAAAAACGTCTTTTTTTGAACGGNNCTTGATCTGTCACGGAAGGTTTCGACGCCCGCTCTCGATAGCGCTGCTGACAACGCCCATGGGAATCCCTCCCTAGTTTACTTTGCTGGTAGCGACAGTTGGCGTCATGTCGCTGCCGACGCCGCACTTCCGACCGGCATTCCGGACTACAGTAGCGCTGGCCGCGGTCGCAGCTGACACAGATCGTGAAGATGGCCCGGCAAGCCGCGTGGCCGCAAATCCGAAGGCGAAGAACAGCGTCATCGTCCATGTTCACATCCGCCACAAAGAGACTATGCCACCGGCACAGGTTGAATTGCATTTGTCGGCCACCGGCGCTGGCTGGCGCGGACTTGGCCGTCCCAACTTCCGGTTAGCCCGTAATCCGGGATTTGAGCGGAATGACCAAACCGGTCACTTCGACGGTTTGCCGACTAACCAGCCAAGTGAATTGATGCTCATCACTCGCTCTTTTGCTGGTCGCCACTTCACCTCACTGTCTTCTGGACGTGTTTGGCCGCGCTATATTTGGGGCCGGAGACCGGCACGTTGGCTCAGAGTATCGATGAGTGGGGGAATCTCGGCGTGGTCGTCCACCCATAACACGTTTAAACCAAGCTCTTTGAGGGACGTCTCCTGCAGCCTGTGATGGGCCGAAACAAACGCCTGGACCACGGGTGTGCGGACAAGGTTATCTTCGGTTGTGTCGAGATCGTGTGGCGTCAACCGCCGGAGAATTACGTAGTGGCGCGGCGACTGGTTGCTCTTTGACGCCACTTCGAGTAGGCGCCTCATGTTTGGGTCAGACATCGACAGCCCCACGAAAAGACAAGTTTCCTCTCGGAACGCTGCCAGTTGAACGAGGTTCGACCAAGAGTAGGGCTCTAACATAAGGGAGTGGTAACGTTCCTCGGAGAAGATGAGCAGATTATCTGCAAGGGCAAAATCCTCTGGTGCGTCCCTAGGCAAGAACCCGTGTACGTGGAAAATGCCCAGCTCATCCGGAGAAGCGAAGTCGCCGTCTCTATAGATCGCGCGATGCGGAACATCGGCATCCACAAGATGCCGTTCCAATAAATCGTCAAAATTGTAAGTAATTGTCGATCGCAACCCTGGCCTATTTCTCCGGGGCATGGAGAGACGAATAAGAGCTTTTAAAAGTGGGGACGTTCCATAGGGGTCAGGGGTAATGTCGGCGTACAAAGCCTTGGCGACTGTCTTCTGAAAGTCTTGTTTCAGGCCGGCCCTGATATATCTGGCTTCCAAGAGCGGTGTTCCAGATTGAGCCCTGCGCAGTTGGTCTGCAATGACTTTCTGTTCCTTCTCAGTACTATTCAATTCGGCGGGAAGATTATTTGAACCTGCCCCCTGGGCT
>PMQB01000299.1 GCA_003169195.1 Bryobacterales bacterium | reverse complement strand
CGGTCAGCGGTCAGCGGTCAGCTTTAAACGGCCCCGCGCGCCCCAAAGCTGATCGCTGAAAGCTGAAAGCTGAGAGCGATTAAGACATGGAATCTAAAATCAAGATCAAGCTGGTGCGCAGCCCCATCTGTACGCCGCAAAAGCATAAGAACATCGTGAAGTCCCTGGGTCTTCACAAAATCAACCGCGTGGTGGAACGGCCCGATACGCCCTCTTTCCGGGGGATGGTTGCTAAAGTGCCGCATTTGCTCGAGATCGTGAAGGAATAAAGGACATGAATTTAAGCAGCCTGCGCCCACCCAAGGGCCAGAAGCATAAAAAACGCCGCCTGGGCCAAGGTATGGGTACCGGCCGAGGCAAATTTGCCGGCCGTGGCGCCAAGGGTGCCAAGTCGATTTCGGGCTACAGCAAAATGCGCGGTTTCGAAGGCGGCCAAATGCCGCTCCACCGCCGTCTGCCGAAGCGCGGCTTTACTAATATCTTTCATAAGGAATACGCCATCATCAACGTGGGCGTGCTGGAAAAGCTGGACGGTGATTCGTTCACCCCCGAATCTCTGCAGAAGCTCGGTTTGGTGAAGAAGATGGGCGCTGGCTTGAAGGTTCTTGGCAACGGCGAGCTCACCCGCAAAATCACCATCTCGGCCCACATTTATTCCAAAGCGGCCCTCGACAAGATTCAGAAGCACGGCGGCAGCGCGGATGTAATCGCCCGGCCTGCTCCCCCGACCGGAAAACCAGTTTCCAAAAAGAAGTAGTAGCTTGTACCGATCGACAGAAAGCTCTGGTTTAGAGTAAACGATGAATAAGTTTTTTGAAGCGCTCGCCAACGTGTTCCGCATACCGGACCTCAGGAAACGTGTGTTGTTTACCTTGGGTCTGCTGGCTATTTACCGTATCGGCGCTCATATCCCCACTCCCGGTATTGACGCCATTGCGTTTGAGAATTACTTTACGCGAGCCGCGCAGTCTGGCTTCTTAGGGTATTTCGATCTGTTCAGCGGCGGCAACGTTCGCCGGATGACGATCTTCGCCCTTGGCATCACGCCTTATATCACGTCGTCCATCATCCTTCAATTGCTCACTGTCGTCATACCCACCCTCGACAAATTGCAGAAAGAAGGGGAACTGGGGCGGCGCAAGATTACCCAGTGGACTCGTTATCTGACGGTCTGCTTGGCCATCGTTCAATCGTTCGGTATCGCCATGGCGCTGCAAAGCTCCGATGGTAACTTCGTCATCAACCCAGGTTGGCAGTTTGTTGCGTTGACCATGTTGACCTTTACCGCTGGTTCGGCCTTTATCATGTGGCTCGGTGAGCAGATTACCGATCGCGGTGTCGGCAACGGCATGTCGCTCATCATCTTCACCGGTATCGTGGTTGGCCTGCCGCGCGCCATCGAAAGTATTTACGTCAACACCTTCGTAAACCAAACCTGGAATAAGCTGCAGATGATTCTTATCATCGCGGTCATGGTGGCGGTGGTTGCGTTTGTTGTCTTAGTGGAACGCGGGGAACGGCGCATCCCCGTACAATACGCCAAGCGGATTATTGGACGGCGCATGATGGGCGGTCAATCTACCCACTTGCCGCTGAAAGTAAACGCGGGCGGTGTGATTCCGATCATCTTCGCCTCTTCGCTCTTAGCTTTACCCTCCACCTTCCTGCAGTTTGCTCCGTTCAAGAACAGCCGTTACGCAACTAGCTTCTTTGGGGCTTTCGGCAATGCGGAGCCGCTCTATTACCTGGCATTCATCCTGCTCATTGTCTTCTTCTGCTTCTTCTATATCTCCATCATTTTCAATCCCGCTGAAGCAGCCGACAACATGCGCAAATATGGCGGGTTCATTCCGGGCATTCGCCCTGGCAAGAACACAGCCGACTACATGGATAAGATCCTTTCTAAGATCACGGTTGTGGGTGGACTTTATCTGTCCGTCTTATCCATCATCCCGAGCATCATGATCTCGGGCATCAAGCTGCAGCACCTGCCGCCACCCGCCCTTGGGCAATTTATCGATTCGCACTTTCCGCGCTGGCTGCTGGATGGCCTTGGCGTGAACTTTTACTTCGGCGGCACCTCACTTTTGATCGTTGTGGGTGTGGCCATGGATACGGTCAATCAGATTGAAGCGCAGTTGATTATGCGCCACTACGAAGGGTTTACCCCACGAGCCGGTCGCATTCGCGGCAGACGGTAAACAAGAATTTCTTTGACCGGAACGACAACCAACTCGATTGCAGCAGCGGCGCCCGCCCTCATCTTATTCGGCTCCCCGGGTTCCGGCAAAGGGACCCAAGCCAAACTCTTGCGCGAGAGCTTCGGGCCACATATCTCTACCGGCGATATGTTGCGCACCCATATTAGCGCGGGCGATGACCTTGGACAGAGCGCCGAAACGTTGATTAAAGCGGGCAAGTTGGTTCCGGATGAGGTTGTCAACGAACTGGTAGCGGAACGGATTTTAGAGCCCGACTGCAAGGATGGCCTGATTTTGGACGGTTATCCGCGCACGGTGAAGCAGGCGGAAGTGCTGCTGAAAATGATGCAGCGAGACCGATTTAGGCCAGCCGTGGTACACTTGGTGGTTGACTACGACAAAATCGTAGCCCGCCTGAGTGGTCGTCGGCAGTGCCCGGTTTGTGGAACCATTTACAGTTCAACGAGTAATCCTCCCAAGATCGCTGGAAAATGTGATCGTGATGGGTCCGCCTTGGAAACGCGCGAAGACGACAAAGAATCTGTGATCCGGGAACGGTTGCGCGAATATGATTCGCAAACGTTGCCGATTCTGGATTTTTTCCAAAAGTCGGGCGTTTCGATGTTTGAAATTAATGGTGGGGAAGATACACCGCAGCGAATTCTGGAAAGGATTCGCGTTGCGTTGGCCACGGTCAACGGCGGGGCTTCCCAAGCGAGTGTACGGTCGTGATTGTGCGGCGGAGCAGTGGAGAACTTGAGAAGTTGCGGCGCAGCGGAATGCTGGTGTACCGCATCTTGCAGGATCTCAAGGGCATGGTGTCCGAAGGCGTGACGACCCAGGAATTGGAAGTGGCGGCGGAGAAGATGATTGCGGACGCAGGTGCAAAACCAGCGTTCAAAGGTTATTACACGCAGGCCGCGGGTACCAAGTATCCGTTTGTTTTGTGCGCGTCGGTGAATGAAGAAGTGGTGCATGGTATGCCTTCCGCCAAACGGAAGTTGAAGCCGGGTGACATCGTTTCTCTCGACACCGGTGTTTTGTTGGATGGCTACTACGGCGATTCGGCGTTGACGGTCGCAGTGGGCGAAGTGAATGATTCGGTGAAGCGTCTCCTAAAGATCACCGAAGAGAGTTTGGAAATGGCGATTGACCGGGTCCGTTCCGGCAATCGCTTATTCGACATTTGTGGAACGGTAGAGAAGCACGTGGTTTCCAATGGCTTTTCCATCGTTCGTGAGTTTGTAGGACACGGAATTGGAACCTCTTTGCATGAGGAACCGCAGATTCCGAACTATGTGGACAGGCGGGGCGAAAATCCGCGCCTGAAGCCGGGCATGGTACTGGCCATCGAACCGATGGTGAACGCCGGTAAACCCGAGACGAAGGTGCTGTCTGATAAATGGACAGCGGTGGCCAAGGATGGTTCCTATTCGGCCCACTTCGAACACATGGTGGCTGTGACGGATAACGGTCCGTGGGTTTTGACCCGGCCGTAATTTGGGTTTGAATTTGTAAGATGGCAACGGAAACTCCAGCGGAACGAACCGCAGAGGGCGTCGTAATGGAGCTGTTGCCGAGTGCGCTGGTCAGAGTGAGGTTGTTAGAAGGTGAGCATCCGTTAGTGGCTCATCTGCCAAGCACCCAGCAAGCGAATTTTGTGCGTTTGCGAGTCGGCGACCGGGTGAAAGTAGCGGTTTCGGCGCAGGATCGGACGCGTGGTCGAATTTTAGAGCTTTTGGCGAAATAGGAAGGGCAAACGATATGAAGGTCAAAGCATCAGTTGGGAAACTGTGTGACAAGTGCAAGGTGATTCATCGCCACGGTGTCGTGCGCGTGATCTGCACCAATCCCAAGCACAAGCAGCGGCAAGGTTAGGCGAGAGGAACTATGGCGCGTATAGCAGGCGTTGATTTACCAGCAAAGAAGCGTTCAGCCATCGGGCTGACTTATATTTTCGGCATTGGGCGTACTCGCGCGTTGTCGCTTCTCCACCGGGCATCCGTCGATCCGGAGAAGAAGATCGGCGATCTTTCCGAAGAGGAAGTGAACCATCTCCGTAACCTGATCGAAGGCGAAGGCGCGATCGAAGGCGATCTCCGCAAGGAAGTCTCCATGAACATCAAGCGCCTCATGGAAATGGGTTCGTATCGCGGTTTACGGCACCGTCGCGGTTTGCCGGCTCGCGGTCAGCGTACTCACACCAATGCGCGCACGCGCAAAGGTCCGCGTAAGGGCACTGTCGCCAACAAGAAAAAGGCAACTGCGAAGTAGGAGATCTGACATAAATGGCGAAGGCACCCGCAAAAGCAGCAAAGAAGAAATCCTTCAAGAAGAAGGAAAAGAAGAACGTTCCCTTTGGGATCGTTCATATCCAGGCGTCGTTCAACAACACGATCGTCACCTTCACCGACCCCATCGGGAACGTTTTGGCTTGGTCGAGTTCCGGCTCGCTCGGTTTCCGCGGTTCGCGCAAAGGCACGCCGTTTGCGGCGCAGCAAGCCTCGCTCACCGCTGCCAACAAATCGAAAGAATCCGGTTTGCGCGCTGTCGAAGTGCGCGTCGCTGGTCCNNCACAACGGTTGCCGTCCGCCCAAAAAACGCCGAGTGTGATTTTTGTTCGATTTTAATTCGAAGCTTTGCACTTCGAGTTTCTTTAGTAATGTAAGCGGGACGAAGGCTTGCAGCCGTAAACCGCACCTAACAGCATGCGCCACAGGCGCATGGATTTTGTGGAGGTCATTGATTGGCACGTTATACGGGTCCCGTTTGCCGGCTGTGCCGGCGCGAGGGCATGAAATTGTTTCTGAAGGGCGAGCGCTGCCACACTGAAAAGTGTGCCATTGAAAAGCGCAACTTCGCTCCTGGCCAGCACGGCAAAGATAAGAAAGCCAAAGTGGTCGGCTATGGTTTGCAACTGCGCGAAAAGCAGAAAGCCCGCCGGTACTATCAGGTGCTGGAAGGCCAGTTCCGCAATCTTTATGAGAAGGCCGTAAAACAAAAGGGCATCACCGGCGAACTGATGTTGGCCGCGCTCGAAAAGCGCCTCGACAATGTCATGTTCCGCATGGGCTTTGCCACCAGCCGCGCGCAAGGCCGCCAGTTGGTTCGTCACGGTCACGTCTCCGTCAACGGCAAGAAAGTCAATATTCCGTCTTACACTGTAAAGCCCAGTGATTCCGTGGAAATTCGCGAAAGCAGCAAGAATAATACCAGCATTCTGGCCGCCCGCGATGCCACCGCCCACACTCCCAGTCCTGCGTGGCTGGAAGTAGACCGCGATGCCCTCAAGGCTCGCATTCTGCAGCAGCCCAAGCGCGAAGAGCTGGTGCAGATTCAACTGAACGAACAGCTCATCGTCGAGTTGTACTCGAAGTAAGTGAAGAGGAGACTATGTTTAAAGGATTCCAGAAACCAAAGCGTTTAGTCGCGAACACCGAATCTCTAACCGAGCGGTTCGGCCAGTTCACGGCCCAGCCGTTCGAGCGTGGATTCGGATCTACCATCGGCACCGGATTACGCCGCGTATTGTTGAGCTCCATCGAGGGCGCAGCCATCACGGGTGTCCGTATCGATGGCGTATCGCACGAATTCAGTCCGATTCCCGGTGTCGTCGAAGACGCCACCGATATCATCCTCAACCTGAAACAGGTTCCGTTCAAGATGATGGGCGAGGGCATGCGCATTGCCCGCCTCACCGTTGATACGCCTGGCGAGGTGATGAGCAGCCAGATCGAAACCGATAACGATATCGAAGTTCTCGATCGCAACCTGCACATTGCCACCATCGGCGAAGGCGGCAAACTCAATATCGAAATGCGGATCAAGAGCGGCCGTGGTTACGTTTCGGCCGATCGCAACTACGACGAAGATCTGCCGATCGGCTATATTCCGATCGACTCCGTTCACTCGCCCGTGCGCAAAGTGAACTACACCGTGGAAGCCGCTCGCTTGGGCCAGAACACCGACTACGACAAACTGACCATTGAAGTCTGGACCAACGGCGCCATCTCCCCGCAAGACGCGGTCGGCCAAGCCGCCAAGCTGCTCAAAGACCACATGACGATCTTCATNNGTGCTGAACCGCTCGGTGGAAGAACTCGAACTGAGCGTCCGTTCCTACAACTGCCTCAAGAACGCCAATATTCAAACCATCGGCGACTTGGTGCAGAAGAGCGAATCGGAGATGCTGCGCACCAAGAATTTCGGACGCAAGTCGCTGAACGAAATCAAAGAGATTCTCTCCGGTCTCGGCCTTTCGTTCGGCATGAAGTTCGATGCGCAGGGCCGGTTAGTGGGTGGAGCACCGCCCGCGTCGCATGCCGATTTTGCCGCTAGCGATCAATACGAAGCGGGAGCAGAGGATTAACAAATGAGGCATCGCAAAGCCGGATTTAAACTCAAGCGCAACGTCAGCCAACGCCGCGCCTTACTGCGTGGCTTGGTGACCAGCGTCATCGAAGAAGAGCGCATCACCACCACCGTGCCCAAGGCGAAAGCCACCCGGCCTTTGGTGGAGAAGATGATCACGCTCGCCAAGAAGGACACGCCGCACACCCGTTCGCAAGCGGCCGCCTTCTTGATCAGACCCGCAGCCGTTGAGAAGCTGTTCGACAAACTCGGACCACGCTTCAACCAGCGCCCCGGCGGCTACACCCGCATCGTCAAGCTCGGCGCCCGCAAAGGCGACGGAGCCGAAACCGCCAAGCTCGAACTGGTCGGTTCCGAACTCGTCAAGCGTGCCGCCGAACGCGCCGTAAGACGTGAAGAGAAGCTCAAGCAACTCCGCGAAAACCAGGGCGAAGGCAACGAGCCCGGCAGCGACGAGACAAAGTAACAAGCAGTACAAGCGAAAGAACAAAAGGCCCGCGAGCACGCCCTATGCTCTCGGGCCTTTTGTCTTTTCACTTTCCCGCGCCCGGTCCGATCTTGCTCAAAATCCGATCGTGAATCCAATGCTCGTCCCACCATTCCTTGGGATCGACCTGGTAGCCATCGATCAACATGCTGAAGTGCACATGGTCGCCGAACGCCATACCCGTTGCGCCGCTGATACCGATCTGCTGTTCCTTCTGGACCATGTCACCCTCTTTCACGATAATGCGGCTCATGTGTCCATACAGACTCTGCAGCGAATAGCCGTGATCGATAATCACGCAATTGCCGTAAATGCCAAGCCGGTCCGCCCAAATGATGCGCCCTGAGTTGGCGGCTTTTACCGGCGAATTGTTCGTTTGTGCCAGATCGTATCCAAGATGCACTTGTTCGTCAATCTTTTTGCCTTGGTAGAAATAACTGCGCCGATCGGCGAAATAGGATTCGCGCGTTCCTTTCATCGGAATGAATGGGCCAGCCCAAAGAATCTTGTTCTCGGTTTTCTTGCGCAGCTCGTAAATCTGCTGCGTGTTGGCCGAGCGCATTTCTTTGTTCAGCTTGACGAAGCGCTCCACTAAACTACCCTGGCCGTCCGGATCAAGTTCACCCACTACTTTGGTCAAGTCTCTATCCGTGACGTTGATGTCGCTGGACCGAAAGCTTTTCGGAAACACTTTGGTCCAGAAGGAGGTGGTCACTTCGGTACCGGCCCCGTTACTGGCAAAGGCAAGCGGAATGGTATCGGCGGCCACGTTCCACGGGAAGGGAAACATCGAGAAGCGGTGCGGGCTGTTGTCCGGCTCACCGGGCATAGGGAAGCTGCCAGCCGTATAGTTGGCCACATGGACACCGGCTTCCGTCCAATTCCCGCCCGCATCCAACACGACGAGTTCCATTCCGCCCTGATTGATGTAATGCTGTTTGCCATCGGCTACGATGGTCGGCGGCCGCAGCACCACTTGGACATCCTGCGTCAAGGTAGTCGTGGCGCCGCGAAAGTCGTTGGATTTCGCCTTGACTGTCAGTTTGGCCGGACCTTCCTTCAAGAAGGGGGCCGTCTTCTTTCCGGCATTGAAAACGTAAATCATTTTCTTTTGCGCGTTCGGAATTTTGTCTTCGTAAACGGTTTGGCTCTGACCGTTTTGTTCTAAGGAAGCGGAAAAACTCTTGACGCCAACTGGATCATCAGTCTGGACGCTGATCGTGGTAGATGTGCCGATAGAGGCCACAGGCTTCGCGAATTTGAGTTCGGCCTTTTTGCCGGTAAACCAAAACAGAAGGAAGGCCGCTAAGGCGATAGCGGCGAGTACTGCGAGTAATCGATTCAACATTGCTTACAACAATTGTCTTACGTCTTCAAAACGCGGCGGCCTTGGATGCGAAAGTTTCCCTTCGCCAACCAGGCAATCGCTTCGGAATAAAGTTTATGCTCCTCTTTCAGTATGCGCGACGAGAGCGTTTCGAGCGTGTCTCCGTCCAGCACCGGCACGGCAGATTGCAGAAGAATCGGGCCGCTATCCAGGTTTTCGTCCACTAGGTGCACCGTGCAGCCAGTCACCTTCACGCCATGCATCAATGCTTGGTATTGTGCGTCCAGCCCTGGAAAGGCGGGGAGCAGGGAAGGGTGGATATTCAGAATGCGTTGGGGAAATTGCGTAACGAACCCACCACTCAAGAGCCGCATGTAACCGGCCAGACAAACCAGATCAACGCCGTTATCCTTCAATAATTGAGTTACTTGCGAGTCGAAGAGCGCACGCTCTACGCCGGCAGAAGGCAAGGCGCCACATGGCAGGCCCAGCTGCCGTGCGCGCGACAATCCGGCGGCGTCCGGCTTATTTGAAAAAACGAACCCAATATCGCAGGCGAGCTTCCCGGCTAGAACGTTGGCGGCGATTGCCTCAAAATTCGATCCACGCCCTGAAAGCAGAATTCCGAGGCGCGGTCGCCACGGGGTCACTGGTACACGACCCTCGGCTCCTTGCCTTTATGGGTTGCCACGTAGCCGATGCGAAAGAAAGGCTCGCGCATTTTTTTCAAGATTTGCGAAACGAACCCAAATTTCTTTTCGGCTACCACCACAACCATGCCTACGCCGAGGTTAAAGGTCCGGCGATAATCGTCCTCCGGAATGTTGCCGAGTTTTCTTAGTAGCTCAAAAATGGGCTGATTCGGCCAGGATTCGCGATCAATCACGGCGCTGGTGCCGCGCGGCAGAATCCGCGGAACGTTATCGGTAATGCCGCCGCCTGTAATGTGAGCTGCACCTTTTAGCAGTTTCGCTTTGTGCAAAGCTTGCAGTGGCTTGAGGTAGGACCGGTGCGTTTTCAAAAGCTCTTCGGCCAGCGTGCCCGAAAGCTCGGCCAACCGGGCGTCGGGCGCATGGCCGGCTACCTCAAACAGTAATTTGCGCGCCAGCGAATAGCCATTGGTATGCAGCCCTTGCGAAGGCAACCCAATCATGACGTCACCTGGCTCAATCGTGGTTCCGGTCAGCATCTGCTTCCGTTCCACAGCCCCTACGATAAAGCCGGCCAGGTCATATTCTCCTGGCGCATACATGCCCGGCATCTCCGCCGTCTCGCCGCCAATAAGTGCACAGCCGTTCCGCTTGCATCCACGCGCGATGCCGCCCACCACCTTGCCGCACACTTCCGATTCCAGCTTCCCTACTGCGAAGTAATCGAGAAAAAATAAAGGTGTCGCGCCTTGCACGGCAATATCGTTTACGCAATGGTTGACTAAGTCTTCGCCAATCGTGTCGTGTTGGCCTGTAGCAAAAGCGACTTTGAGTTTGGTTCCCACTCCATCCGCGGAACTCACTAGTACGGGATCGCGCCAACCTTTTAACGAAAAGCCCGCGCCAAAACTGCCTATGGATGTCAGAACTTGCGGGGTTAGTGTCTTTGAAGCGTGCCGCTTGATCAACAGAACGGCGCGCTCGGCTTCATCTATATCGACTCCGGCTTGCCGGTATGTGGTTTGAGTGCTCACTGAACACATTAGTTTATCGAAGGTGTAACTCAAAACGAAAATCGGGCGGACCCTAGCAGGCCCGCCCCTCCCGAGTTATTCTTGCGGGAAAGTAAAGTTCGCGTTATACCCATTCCCCGGGTCCTGATACATATCAGGTTGAGGAAGCGGCTCCGAACTCACAGAGGGAGCAGGAAAATTGATAGCCTTGGAGGCTTTGTCCTGCCCTATGACGCATTCCAGGAGCGGCCCCGTAACGGAGCAGCTCTGGTCGTTATTTTTTGTTTTCATGCCTCAACCCTACAGGCCCGGCCGTTCAGTTTGCATACCTTTTAGCTTCAAACGGGAGCGGGTGCGCTCGTACTAAGTACCTGTGAACCAAGCGCTTCCAGCGATCTGTGCCACAATATGAAAATTCCTGCAAGACTTGTGACTGGAGATTTCAAGGGATGAAACAAGGACTCGTGTCGTTGCTCGTGGGGCTCAGTTTGAGTGCTAGCTTGGCGCTCGCTCAGAACCACAACGTGGTGGCCATTAAAGACGCCCACGTCGTTACGGTAAGCGGCGAAGAATTATCGAAAGCGACTGTGGTGATGCGAAATGGACTCATCACCGAAGTGGGCGCTTCTGCCAGCATTCCCGCGGATGCCTGGGTGATTGACGGTAGCGGGCTTACTGTCTATCCGGGTTTTATCGATGCCATGAGCACTTGGGGGATACCCTCCCCGACCGGTGCTCGCGGCGGGGCTGGTGCTACGGCTGCAGCGACCGCCGCGGCTGCGCCGGCTGAACCGAGGGCGCGTGGTCCGGAAGACCGGCCACAAACCTACTCGTACGAGCGCGCGGCTGATCTAGTCACGCCCGCCGACACCAGACTCGAAGTGGCGCGAGCAGCCGGCTTTACGAGCGCCGCCACCTATCCCACACGCGGCATTTTCCACGGCTTGGGCGCGATGATCGATTTGGCTGGCGAACGTGGACGCGACATGGTGATTGTTCAACCCATTGGCCAGGAAATCGCGTTCCGCGAGGGCGGTTTTGGCCGCACCGGGTTCCCTGGTTCGTTGATGGGCAACATTTCTTACGTGCGGCAGCTTTTTCTCGATCTGGACCAATACCAACAAGCGAAGCAAATTTACGCTTCGAACCCAACCGGCAACCGCCGCCCAGAATACGACCACGCATTGGAAGGGCTCGCCGAGTCGCCCCGCCTGCTTCTGCCTGCCGAAGAGACGCAGCAGATTGAGCGTATGCTGCACTTTGCTCCCGAACTCAAGAAGCCGTTCCTGCTCTACGGCCTTCACGAAGGATATGACCGAATCGACTTGCTGAAGCAAGCGAGTATTCCAGTGCTGGTGAGTTTGAAATGGCCGGAAAAGCCTAAAGACGGCGATCCAAGTGAAGTGTCGAGCATGCGCGATTTAACAATGCGTGAGAAAGCGCCCAGCGTGCCCGGGTTGCTGGCGAAAGCCGGTGTGCGGTTTGCCTTCTACTCCGATGGGGTGGAGAGCGCGGCCGACTTGAAAAAGGATTTGAAGAAAGCAGTAGACGCGGGATTATCCCGTGCGGACGCGATTCGCGCACTCACGTTAAATGCAGCAGAGATTTACGGAGTAGCCGACCGCATGGGCAGCGTGGAAAAAGGCAAGATCGCGAATTTGGTTGTGATGAAAGGCGAAGCCTTTGAGGATAAAACCACGGTGGAATACGTCTTCGTAGACGGGCAAGAGTTTCATCCTTCGAAGGACCTGCAGCAAGGGCCGACACCGGGCGGCGGAAGAAGACCGGGAATGCCGAGTGATGAGGAGTTACAGTAATGAAAAATCGGATTTGGTTCTTAGTTGCCAGTCTCGCGTTCTCGTTGAATGCTGAGACGATTCTCATCCGCAATGCCACCGTGATGACCGTAACCAAGGGCACCATGCAAAACGGCAGTGTGCTGATTGAGAACGGGAAAATTTCGGCCATCGGCAAGAACATCAATGCGCCGGCGGATGCCACCGTGGTTGACGCGTCGGGCAAGTTTCTGATTCCCGGAATTATCGATTGTCACTCGCACACCGCCGTAGAAGGCGGCGTGAACGAAGGCACCGTTTCCGATTCGTCCATGGTGGATATTAGGGACGTGCTCAACCCATCCGATATCAATATCTATCGCGCATTAGCAGGCGGCCTCACGGTTTCGAACGTGTTGCACGGCAGCGCGAACGCCATTGGCGGACAGACGGTTGTTATCAAGTTGCGCTGGGGCAAGACGGCGCAGGAAATGATTTTTGAGGGCGCCACGCCCGGTATCAAATTCGCACTCGGCGAAAATCCAAAACGGCAAGGTTATCCCGCACAGGGTTTTGGAGCCACGGGGCCTGCCCCAGAGCGCCGCTATCCAGGTACGCGCATGGGCGTGGAAGAAGTGATTCGCCAGAGCTTCCTGGAAGCAAAGGCCTACCAGGCCGAGTGGAAATTGTACAACGAAAAAGTCGCGAAAGGCGAACACGCCATTCCGCCGCGCAAAGATTTGCGGCTCGAACCGTTGGTGGAAGTGCTGGAAGGCAAACGCTACGTTCACGCGCACTGTTACCGTTCCGACGAAATTCTCATGCTGATTCGGGTGGCGGACGAAATGGGCTTCAAGATCCGCACGTTTCAGCA
>PMQB01000125.1 GCA_003169195.1 Bryobacterales bacterium | reverse complement strand
CACCAAAATGATCGACGAAACATTTTGCGTCAAGCCAAGTGGCTCGATTAGCAAGGCGTACAGTTGTCGCGCGGCTTTGCTATAGTCCTGCCTCGCTTTCACCTGTGAGAGGTACGCGGCAGCCGCCGCTTCGATTGTCGCCCTCGGAGCAAGCCTTACGATCTTCGCTTCGGACCGGTTAATCTTCAGGCAAAAGGATTCGTCCGTTCCGAGAACAAATTCAAGAATTGTTTCATTGCGCCCAAGTTCTCTTTGGACCAGCCCCAGGCTGATTTCCGATGAGGGATTGATGGACGGAAGTTGTTTCGTTTCCGAAAGCTTCGTCCACCGGGCTTGTTCCGCGAAAAACAACTTGTCCGATAGGATTCGCCGCTCTCGCTGTGTTCGAGCCTTTACCAGACCGACCTTCAAGCGGCGCACTTCGTCCTCCGTCTTTATGTCCGTTACGTCCGCCGCCACCGGATGAAGCAACCTCTCCGCCACGATTCGGCCACGAACTTCCTCGATGATGCGAAACGCTTCCTCTGGGCGTCCTCGATCCGTGGCCAACGTAAAATGATCGGCAAAAATGGCGCTTGCCTCCGTCAATATCGCTGATCGCACTGGTAAATCCGGCGCGCGGGCGACAAAGCCTTCAACAATGTCCGTAGCCCGCTGGAGCAGTTCGTTGGCCTTCGCCTTCCTGCCAAGTGCGGATTCAACAGCGGCGAGCGTTCGAAGCCTGGCTGGTGCAAGGTAAATGTCGCTGCTGCCTCCAGTCGCCGCAACGGCGACTGCTGCTACCGCCTCAGCCCTTCGAAAATCATGTTGCTGCCGATAGACGTCAGCCAGTTTCATTTCGCACTCGCTGAATAGACGGGATTGCCGTGCGCCTGGAAGGCCAGCGGCTCGGTTTAGGCTGCGGGCGGCTTCCGGCCATTGGTGTTGTTCCATGGCGACATCCGCCGCAAACAAGAACAATTGAGCAAGCTTGATGTTCTTTTGCCGAATTTCGGCCTCATGTTTCGCTTCACTGATGAGGCTTAGCGCCGGGCCAAATTCCTTCTTGTTGATCAGCGCTTGAATCTTTCCTGCCACGGCGACGAACGGGTAGCCGGCGTCGGGTGTTTTCTTTGCAAGGCCAATTGCCTGGTCGAGATATTGAATGGCTTGATCGTTTGATTGGCGTAAGGCGAGGCCCGTGCCAATCGCGCCTAGATACCTGATTCGAGCCCCGACGTCGCCGGTCTGATGTGCGTAAATCAAGGCACCCGCCACCGCCTTCATCGCTGCGGCTGAGTCACCCCGGAGGAATTGCTGAAATCCTAATTCCGCTCGGGCACGCGATTCCCACCGCTTGTCGCCGAGATTCTGCGCGGTCTTGAGAGCCTCGGTCCAGTCTGCAAAGGCCGGGCCACTGTCGATTTCGCCGTCTATGTCGCCCTTGACGACCAGACACATCAGCCGCAGCCGCAAATCGCCTTGCAAAGGAGCTGAGTCCAATTCCCTCCCAAGAAAATCGGAAGTTGCTGGAAGATCAAGAGTCTCCATCGACGCCCTAATCTCGCCTAGCTTGGCGTATCCTGTTTTCGGGACGTCTCCTTCACGCTCGAACAACTTCGCCGCTTGATGGTAAAGCGGCCCGGCATCGGACCAATTGAAAAGATCGGCAAATTGGTCTGCCCGCAGAAGCAGATCGACAGCATTCGTTTCAGCGCAAGCCGAAACCGGCTGCAGAAGTGCCGCCGCGAGAAAGAAAGAACCCACTCTCCGAAAAAGCATGCATCTTCCCCAATGCAGAGATTCATTAAGTTAGACGCCTATCGTGTAGGACTTGTTGCGGGACGAGCAGTTGACTAAGTACGGCTTGTATTACGGCACTGGCCGAACGAGCTATTCCACAATTGCCGTTGATGTATGCCACGCTCCATTGGGCAACATGCGAGATCGAACCGAATATTCGCCAGGCAAAAATTTCGATAGATCAACTATCGCGGTGAAACTAGTTAGCCCCTTGTCAATTAAGGCCTTCGAGGTTGCGGAAGCCAGAACGTTATTCTTTGTGTCCAGGAATTGTAGCTCGTAAGGGCCATCATCACTGCCTCTGGCCAAATAGACGGTTAGGTTAATTACTCTGGCTGGTAGGCGCTGCTTTTGCAATGCGGGGCTTTGCACCGGCGGAGGTTCGGCCCCACGGACGACTTCTCCTTCGGCCGTTCCCTCAAAATTGAAAACAGCAGCTTCGTAGCGATTCGCCACCTTCGAGCCTGGGTCATCGGAATGCCGGCTTGAAATCATTCGGTTAATGCCAAGCGTGACGGCGATCAAGAGAATCGCGGCAAGTGCCCCCCAGATCATGCTCTGATTCCGGCGTTTTATCGCGGCTCTGGCATCTCGAAGCTTTACAAACTCCACAAAACATGGCGAACACTTCCACAAGTGTTCCCACACTGGATCTTCGCGCGAAACTCTCTTTGCCGCCATGGACCCAAGAACTTGGGCATCTGGACACCCATTCCGCGTTGGGTTCGGATACGCGCGCAGCATCAACTCTTCTAACGGGTCCATGGATTTCGAATCGTGATTCATTCCTTGGTCTTCAGCCAGTTCGTCACGTGCCGCTTCGCACGGGAAAGCAAAGTGCGGCTGTTGTCTTTGGAAATGCCCAATTGCTGACTAATCTCTTCGTGACTCCATCCTTCCAAACGCCGTTTGTAGACCTCGCGTTCCACTGGCGACAAATTATCGAGCAGATCTTCCAACAAGACTTGGGCTTCGATCTCTGAGCCGCCTCCCTTGCCATTCCGAAAATCATCAAAGTATTCCGGCGCATGAAAGGCAATGGGTTCAACTGCGGCTTGGCGCCGCTTTTTCTTGGAAAGTTCGAAGAAGGCCTTTGTGGCGTATTGCAGAACATTTTGAATCTCCCCAGCAACTGCTCTATCGGCAATTGTCTTGGCTCGTTGAAGTATTGCATCAACATCAGCGTCCGGATGCTGAATCGCGCGCGTCACCGCCTCGGCAAGCTGCGCCCGAATGTGGTCCGGAACGTTCGCGCCGAGGTACGCGGATAAATTTACACGGTCATTGCTGGCCATGCGAAGAGCCGGGGGAAACTCTGAACACTTTCCTTTAGCTTCACTCGTTAGGAGCGCGCGACGCAAGTCCTTTTCGATTGCTCTGTCACATTTTGTCGTTGCTGCGGCGCTAAAAAGTTTGGCGGCGAATTGTCCGTACCGGTGTATCCCTCCAAAACTCCGTGGGAAAGCCCTCCGTGGCAAAACGGAGCACTAACCAAAAATGCCATTGGAGCATACCGCCCGGTGGAGTTTGGCTAGAAGCTGAAGTGCCTTTGCTTAGCGGACGAATCCCACTGCTTAATTGGTAGAAGTTGTCAGCCATTCGAGAATTGCCGCCCCTTCAAAATAAATGGCGACCGGCACTCGTCAATATTCCTATCTGTTTGACGGATGTGCCGGTTCAGCTGAAAGTTGAGAAAGAGTTTAAGGGGATAGGACCCGCAGAATCCCTCGAATCGATTCCGGCGTCTAAAATGGGAGTGATTCGAAAGGAACGCTATGGTTATCGAAATCACGGGAATAGTCGGACACACACGGACCGAGCCCGAGCGCGCTGTCGTCTCCTTGGGAGAGACCGTACGCTGGATCGTCCGCGCTGGCGGCAACGGAGCGAAGTCCATCGAGTGGCAGGTATATTTCAGGCAGGGCAGCCCTTTCCGGGAACATTCCTGGAAGATGACGACTGAGGGGAAATCGGAGAACGATGACGCCGCACATGCTGGGGTGATCGATGCCGGCGAAACACAGCAGCCCGGCGAGTACAAGTATGGTGTGCGCGCTGTCGACACCTCCACGAACCAAGAGCTCAGCGACGACGATCCGTTTCTCATCGTGCGATTCCGATAGTTTCTGTGAGTCCTCATGAACATTGAAGTGATGAGCATCGGCGCGGACTTATACCCTGACATTTCCGCGTCGATCCGCCTGCTCAATGGCATCCAGAGTGAGTTTCGATTTACCGCCATCCCAGAGACAAACCGCCTCGAAGGTCTGACGTTTCAGAGGGAGCGTTATACGACCAAGGACGTTTGGGCATTCATGGAAGCCTACCGGAAAAGAGCCGGGGGCCAGCATCCGTGTATTCTGGGCTTCTTAGACCGGCCTCTGTCGTCAGACAATCTCGCCAATCTTTTCGGATCACGCAACGCTGATGACGGTTTCGCCGTCGCGACTCTCGTCGGTCATGTCCAGTTCGTGAGCGACCCCAAGCGCTACATCGCCTACTATCTGGTTCGCTACGCACTCAGTTTCGTGAAGCCTGATCTGCGCTCGCACAACGACACGGCGCGAAAAGACTGTTACTTTCACAAGAAACTGTACAAGCCCGACATCAAAGCGTCCATGTATTCTGGAAAGATTTGCGATTCTTGCATGGCCGAGATAGACAAGTGCACCTCTCCGCAACAACGTCAGGCCCTAAAGGCGATGCGGGAAGTGGTCAGCGGGCAGTACCCGTATGCCTTGGTCATGAAGGGCGGTGGCATTAAGAGCCTCGCGTTCGCGGGTGCTCTTCTGGAACTGGAAAAGTACTTCTCTTTTGATGTTTTCGCTGGTGCCTCAGCCGGCGCGATCGCGTCCGTCTTGTTGGCGGCCGGGTACCGGCCAATCGAATTACGGGACGTCCTCCGTGGAACCAACTTCGGGACATTTCTCGACGCATCGCGCCTTCGATCCATTTGGAACCTCCTTACGACATATGGGCTCTACAGCGGCGACGCCTTTGAGCGCTGGATCAGAGGGCTACTCGCCGAAAAGATCCCCGCGATGGGCCGTATCGAAATGCAACATTTGAATGAGGCGGTACTCTACGCCTGTAGTCCCGGTAACGGGACTGTCGTGTTTGCGTCACGAGGGCTGAACAAGAATGTAGACGCGGCATTCGCCACCAGGTGCAGCATGTCCATTCCGTTCTTCTTTCGCCCGATGATGATCGAACAAAAGCGGGTCTATGACGGGGGTATGAGGAACAACTTCCCCGTTGCCAAGTTCTTGGCCGACAACCCTGGGAGACCATTTCTCGCCCTTTATCTCGGTGCCCCACTGGGATTCCGGACAACAAGGACGATCTTCACTGAACTGCTGGACATCTGGATCGGCGGTGATGAATTGGCCGTTGTCGATGCGCATGCAGATAGCGTCGTCGTAATCGATCCTCGCCCCATTTCCACTCTGGACTTCACGCTAACCGCGAACGAAGCTGAATTTCTCTTGAAGGCAGGTCAAGCCGCCGCGTTGCGTTTGATCCAGCGACGCAAACTTGACGGCGGACCCAGCGAAGCGGATGTTCGCCAAGCGCAGAGCGAGGCGGAGGCCCTGAGATCGACGGTTGTTGCCGCAAGACGAGCTTCGACCGTACGGCAAAGGGTTGTTGCGATTCTCCTACTGCTGGTGGCCGCGGCTATCGTTGTCGGAATTCGATTCGTTTGGAAAGCGCATTGACGGGGCCGGGACCTTCCGGAGACCGGTCCTCGGATATCCTTATCGTTACGGTGACCCTGCGGTGTGGAGCGCATTCCGGGAGGCGGAGACGCGCTCCGTGAGGGGAAATCTCGTGCGAAGATTCTAGCTGGAGGTTAAACCCATGAGTTCAGTACGGGCAAAGCGGCATATGCGTGAGAAGATCGTGGGCGCAGTCTGTCTAGTCGTGAGTGGGGCTGGAATCGGTTGGCTGATGGGACTTTCGATGTCGCCCGTACTGCACATAGTAGTTGCGGGCCTCTTGACCGCTATTGCTGGAGCGGTGGCTGCGCTGACTGGGCTGAACGGAACCGCCGGCCCCGAAGCCATGGAGGAATCTCCTCCAAAAAAGCCGGAAGACTCCGCGCCCTCCGCTCCGCCAGCAAAGTTACAGAATCGCTTCGAGCCTCGTCACGTAACGGCTGTTCCGCTCGCCTGCCTTATTGTTGGCATCGTTTTAGGCTCATCTCTCGGGATATACGGTCGAACTCAAGATTGGCTCGGAGCGGACCCGAAGGCGCTGGTAGCAAAGTGGCAACTCACCAAGCTTCCAGATGACCAGATAGCCAAACGGTTATTTGATCAGCTCTATCCCCCCGTTGCTTTGTTAGGGGGCAAGAGCAAGGGTAGTGAGCAAGGCGATAAGAATGCCGAGGCCGCATCCAGTCCGCAGGTTGCTGCCCGCTTGGCAGGCGGTTTATTCGGATCGGTGGCGCCAGACGAATACAAGGAATTTCGGTCAGCTCCTGACAAAGATCTTCGGCGCTTGATGCAGGCCTCCAAGAATGTTCGTGTCAGAAACTTTGCCGGACGCTGTGGCGATGCGCTGTGCCTGAGAGCTGCCGTGGAGGAATTACTATGGTCAGAGCAGCCCTAGCGACGTTTCTACTCGCGGTAGTCAGCACGTCGATCCCTCTCCATGCCGAGAGCAATGGTGCTTATGATCAGTACGTTTACCTCGTCAAGGCTAGCGACTGTCAACATGCTCCTAGGGACCGGGCCTTGACTGGCTTTCGTGTTCGTGGACTTACCGGCATCGTTACGGCTCTTCATGGCGTTGCGGATAGTGGAAACATCACTGTCACCAGTGTCGATGGCAAGGTTAGAAGCGCATCGGTTCGGATATCCAAGGTAGATTTGAAGAATGATGTCGCCTTGCTCACCTCGCCGGAATTCGACCGGGCACCAGCGGACGGCCTCGACCTGGCCGCAAATCCCAACGTGTTGCCTAACGCCAAGGCGTATGTGGTTGGCTATCCACTCGGAACCTACCTCGAACCCACAAAATTGCCTTTCACCGTCGGTGAGCCGCCCCGGTACGAACTTGGCCGAAAGCTCGATGTACAACTGCGTGAAGCGCTTCAGCAGCGGAAGAGTCCAGATCCCTCCATCAATGTACTGTTCTTGATCGGGCCTATTCATCCGGGGCACTCGGGTGCACCAGTGCTTGACAGTAGTAGCCGAGTGATCGCCATCGCCAACGGCAGCATTCGGTTGGCGGCGGGCTATGGGTGGGCCATTCCCTTCCAGGCAGTAACATGGAGAACGATTCAAGGCAATCTCGACTTTCAGACCCTCAAGTCGCGGGCACCGAACATTGCACTCTTCTCGTTCGATGAGAATCCACACGTTGTACAGGAGCGCATCAGCCTATCACTGGACGCGATCAAAGAGGATACATCCAGAATTCTAAAGCTTCAGACTTTAGCGGCCAGTAAGGACCGACTCCAAATTCTGCGGGACTACGTTCCCAGAATTGGAGACAACACCGTAAGGTTCGGTGAACGAAGTATAGCCTTGGCGGAATGCATCAATGCAGGCGTGTTTCAAGGTTCCGCCGCCTTCGAGAAGGCGGACGAATTGGTCAGCCAGTCGTACACCCTGGAGGAGCAGCGAATCGGCTTCCCACAACTGGTCGCGTCGCTGGTTCCTCTTGCCCCCAAGTATTTGGACTTTATTACGCAAGCGGGGCGAGTCCCCGCTCCTGTGCCATCCCGAAGCATTCCAGCCGAAAGATCGCGCGCTTCGGAGTTCTGGTGGGCTGTGTTTCAGCAGACTCTCGCGGAATACCCGGAGGTCACTCTCGCCGCACTCTCGGATCCCCGCTTCGCTGCCAATCGGTACTCGCCTCTTGATAGGCTTTGCGCCAATGTCCCCGAAGCGACACTTGCGAGGATGGAAGCCTATCCCTCTCGAAGCGTTCGGGGGTTAGCCGCAATCCAAAGGGCGACCCGGTCGCGGGAACAGGAGCGCGACGCCGTGCCCGTAATAAGGGAACTGGTCAACGCCGATGGTGACGAAGATCTGCATCTCGCAGCGGAGCTTCTAGGTCTGGCGAAGCGACACGCAATAATCGATGCGCCGCTCGCACAGAAGGCGCTGGCAATACTAAAGACAGATGGCCCTGTGGTCTCGGAATCACTGGGCAGATCGATTGGCGAGCCAGATCGCGGACGCGGTAGAGAATTTCGCCTGAGCGCTGCTGAGGAATACCTCGTTTGGTCCGTACAGTTTGAACAGATTTCACGAACTGTTGAGGACCCGATCATGAAGGCGGTTGAAAGCTATGAGGTAACCCTCCAATCGTTTGAGTCGAAGAAACCTGATCGCGGGAACGGCGACCTGTACGTTCGCGCCTGTGTCCGAGCCCTCATCTCACTTAACAAGGGCATGTATGGCGTCGGAACGCGCCTCGAAAAGAGGGTGTCCTTCGATGAGTACGTTTTGCTTCGACGGGCCTTCTCGCATTCTCCGGAGACATTAGACGCAATTAACCTTGCACACTTGAAGGCGAAGTGGGACGCCGCCGTAGAAGGTAGTCAATATGATCCATAACATCCATAACACAAACTCTTGCTATGACTATGGACAGGCATCGCGCCCTGCTCTCCGAGCTCGCGTCGAGATGCGAAAGGACGCAAAAACTATGACTACGGCTGCCTCGACACCGACCTTAACCATCGAGCTCACAGAGAATTACGCCCGTTACGTTCTCGAAGCGTTGCAGATGCTCGAAGCCAAATGGCTCCACATCAAACACACCAGCACTAACGAAGACCAACAGGCCGACTTCGGTATGGACGCTCTGGACCTACACGGAACACGGAATCCATCGAGCGCGAAGCGGTCAAGGCATTTGGCCCGAGCGTTACGAATTTTTCGCGGGAACTCTGAACACTTTCCTTTAGCTTCACTCGAAGCGTCATCGCTTCGCAAGTTTTTTTCGATTTGTTCGTCACATTTTGGCTTCGAAACGGCGCTATATAAACAGACGGCAAAATGGTTTTGCCGCCTCCCCCAAGCCATAGCAGCGGGGTAGCCCTAGGTCACGAAAGGACTACTAAAAAGTAATGGCACAACTTGCAACGGAAACAAACAATCCGCTATCCCATCTGATCGAAGCAGCCTGCGAAGCTGCGATTAGAAGAGCGATGAACATAACGGACTTGGCACCGCGCCGTCTTATCTCAATCAAAGAAGCCGCCGTATATTTCGCCATTTCCGAGCGCGAGGTTTACAACATGCTCGCGAACAATGAACTGCAAGGCGTTCGACATGGCCGGCGCGTGATGATTGATTTGCGCGATGCCGAGCGATGGATTGAGGGCAAGAAGTCCTAAACTGGGAATCGATGCGTCGAAAAATTTCAACTGGAAGCGTTTTTCAAAAAAACTATAGGGATCGGTCTGGCGAAACTCGCAAGTCAACGACCTGGTTTTTGAAGTTCTACGTCAGCGGCAAGCCGATTGAAGTTTCCACCGGCACGAACGACTACGATGATGCCGTAACGCTACTTCGCGAGAAAATGGCCGCAGCCTCCAAGAAATCATACGCCTATACCGAAGATCCAGATAAGGTGACGGTCAATCAACTCTTGGACCTTGTCATCGAAGACTACAGAGACAATAAACGGAATACAACCGACGATGCACAGAAGCGCATTGACAAGCATCTACGTCCTTTTTTCGGACAGAAGCGTGCAATCGACATCGGCACGAAGCTACTCAAGGAATATCGGCACAAACGGGAAGCCAGCGGAGACGCCGAGGCGACTATAAACAAAGAACTAACGTGGGTGCGACGTGGGTTCAGGCTGGGATTCCGCCACGAGCCGAAACTCGTTTTGAACGTCCCATACTTTCCGATCACCAACCCGGACAACGTTCGCGAGGGCATCATCCCTCATGAGAAATACCGGGAAGTCAGAAATTCATTGCCGCCCTACGCTCGCTTATCTTTTGTAATTTCGTACCACACTGGCGCGCGCAAGGGCGAAATCCGCAAGATCCGCCAAGAGATGATCGACTGGAACACCTCTCGAATCGAACTTCAGAAGAAAACGACGAAGAACAAGACCGCCAGATATCTCCCAATCTACGGTGACATGGCAGCGGAAATCGAAATGGCCATTGCGGCTGCGGATTCGCAGTGTCCGTTTCTCGTGCAGCACGAGGGGAAATCAGTCTTTGACTTTGAAAAAGCGTGGAGGACCGCATGTCAGGCAGCGGGAATTCCGCAGGCCTTGTACCACGATCTGCGAAGAACTGCGCTCACAAACATGATTGAGGCAGGCTTCAGCGAGAAGGAAGCTATGGAGATCAGTGGCCACAAGACGCGAGCTGTATTCGACCGTTACCATATCGTTTCCTCGCGGCGGCTGAAAGAATTGGGCAAGAAGATGGAAGCGCACCTAGCGGCACTCGGAAGTCCGGTGCTAGACAATGGTGCTAGACAAAATAAGGAGCAAACGCAAGATGCTGAAAAATATGGTGAGCCGGGCGGGACTCGAACCCGCAGGGGGTATTTCCACATCGTAAGTTATTGATTTCACGTTCCTCTAGAACCTATAAAATGGCTCAAAATGGCATATGTAGTGACACTGTGGTGACAGCAGGTTTTTACCACTTGGCATTCTAGTGAAGCGAAGGGGTGCTCCGGTTGTGCCACGTTGTTCGGTGTGCGCATTGGGACCGCCCGTGTTTTTCACGAGAAAGCTGGCGAGCTGATCGCACAGGGTGTGCCTTGTGACGAGTACAGTGAGCGCCCCGGCGTAACAAAAATACTCAATAGCATGGCTAGGGGGGTGAGTTGGCTCGCCAGCAGTTGCGGCGCGGAACCGGAGCTTAAGATGTCCCGGCGCACAAAAACGAAAAACGGCCCGCTACCTTCTATAGGCGGCGGGCCATTTCTTTTTTAATGTTGAGGGGCGCGTCGGTTACTGAATGGATGGCGGCGCGGCGGTCAGATCCGCCTCGATGTTGATATACCATCAGCCTTGCTGTGTCTGCTCTACGACGACTTGGGTGATCTGGTTGTTTGGCAATGTGATGGCGGGGCAGTCTATCCAGCCGGGTACGCCCGGCAGAAGAATGCGATGCTTCGCCCGGTCAATCTTGACCTCGTCCGGCTGGTATTCGCCGCGTAGAGGACGGCGGGATCGTCGCTCAGCTAGACGCTCGGATAATCTGCTCATAAAAATATGGTGGCGCGACCGTCGAAACGTTCTCAGGGGACGCATATGGCTCGACAACAAACTTGACGCGTTGGTTACGCATTTGGTGAACGTCTCGTGCGTCTACGACACTCTCCGACACACGCTTCCCGCCTGGACGACGCGAACCAGAAGAGCGCAGTCGCCGCAAGAAATCCTCTGGGTATCCCGCATCTCTTAGATCGCGTTTGTGAAGGAGGTATCGTCGGCCCTTCCAGTCGGGCAGGTAGAGATCGCGCCATTTTGTTTTTATCGGCTGGAGCGGGGCTCTGATGATGATTGGTATCGCTTTCATAATTGCATTGATTGAAGAGGGACAACCCTTGTGTTATCAAAATAGTGGTGGCCCGGTCGAAAACTTCTTCACCACCTGCTGGTATCCACCGCACGCTCACCTCTCGCATCGGGCTGCTCGCCCTGATGACCAACCGGGCATGACCTTCCTCGGGCTCCGGCGACCGATGCCAATTGGTCGAGGCGGCACGGATCACGATCAGATGCGCGAAGACGACGAGGGCGGCGATGGGAGTGAGGCAGATGGAAGCTGTCACTGGACACGCGGCGTGAGTGGGGCACCCATGTTGTCTGTGCCCTCGGGCCAGACGTTTTCTGGTCCGGGTTGGATGGCCTCGATCCAGTCGCGGAAGAACTCTTCGAAGGGCGGCATTTTTTCACCGGCCCGCTTTTTGATTTTTTGTTCGGCGAGATAGTGGATCGTCGCTCTTATTTCGACGGGATCGGTGATTGGGCGGGCAGGCTCTTTTATTTTTTGTTTTGGCATCGGGCCACCTCTCTTGTGGGGATTCGCGCTCACAGTTGATCTGAGCCCACGAGGTCGGATCTTTGCTCAATCATATTCGCGAACGTCGCGCCAAGGGTGGATTGAGCACTTAGCTTCCACTTGTGGCCGTAGATCCAATTTGCTTCAGCGGCAATTCTTGCGTGTCGGTCTGGTCCAGCGGCGAGAGTGAGCATCCATCCCGGTACCCTGTAGCGTTCGGCGAACAGAGCTGTCGCTAGACTGCCGGGCGCGGGCACTTCATCGTAGAATAGGTATCCGCGCTCTTTCAGTTGATCTTTGATATCGTACGAATTCTTGTAACAGATGATTTCCACCACGCCTGCGGCGGTGCCCCGCGCGTAAAATGTAGGCCCGACCGCTTTCTCTTCTGTTCGCTTTTTATCGCGGTAACAATCAGAGCAATGTCCGTCGCTCTCGAACCACGCAATTTTGCGCTGGCGGTCTCTCTCCGGCCCGTATAGGTCGATACGAGCAGAGTGACCGCACGAATAATTGATGTCGTATTTAGCCATTCGGTAGCTCCTGAGACTCATACAACGACAACGCACGCAGCACAGCATCAGTGTGTGTTTGGCCGTGCTGATCCTTCACTACCAGCATTCCTTCTTCATCTTTAATGAGCCGACCATCATAACGGCGGGCCGCTTCCTCCTTACAGAAGGCCGCGTGCTTCGGAGATCTGATCGGCACGTCGTATTGTTCATCGGCGTCGGTTTCCAATTCCTGTTTAATCCTCGCGCCTTCCGCGAGCATTTGTTTCGCAACCTGCACAAGATCTTCTTTCGACTGGGGATCTGCATTCTCTAAGTCCTCCTCCGTGATGGCCGAGAAAGCTTTTGACGTTGCTCGCATCGCATTAAGTGAATTTTGTATGGCCCGGTCTAGTGGTTCTTTCATTGCTGTTTCCTCCATTTGTCTGTCCACACCTCCACTTACCTGGAGCGGCGCTCTTCAGGGTAGGATGTCGTGGCTGAATAATGCTGAGCATGGTCCGGCTGCGTCCGGTGGCTCCATACGCGCGACACGGCTACAACGAGTCGAACGCGCTACAGCCTCGCTCCATCCGGCAGCGGGCTTGATCCGAGCATCGACGGCACCGGTAATCGGGAGCCGGGTGGTTTAGATCGCCTCTCGCGCCACTGAGACCGCTACTCGGGATTCATCCGGCAAAGTCGCGAATTGCGGATAGGTCTCCAGTACAAGTGCATCGACGCGGTCTCTCAAGATCTCATATGCCCGCTCTCCCGTGTACCCGCGATTGATCAGACTCCACAAAGACTCGTAGTTAGTTAGGTTGTGCCTGATACAGTTCACCGCAGTTCGATTGTTAAAGAAGAATGGTCCCGGATCACCTCTATAGTTGCCTCCGTGAGTCATCAGCGCTAGGTGCTCAATTTCTTGGGTTGTCTTGCCCGCCACAATTGTGATCCGGGCCTCTCGGATGTGCTCTTCCATGTTTGTGATTTTTGTGATTACACCCATCGCGGCGGAGGCTTTGCGCGATTCGCTTGCAGCAAGCCATGCCACAAACTTTTTGGATCGCTCAATTTTCTTCGCGCGAGCCTTCAGGTAGAATTTCATCGGCGATGCGCATTTGTAGATCTGGTTTTCACGCTCATCATCGTGAACTGGTAGGAAGATTTTGATCGCCG
>PMQB01000190.1:255-22168 GCA_003169195.1 Bryobacterales bacterium | reverse complement strand
CAATCTCCGAAGCTGCCCCACCGCGGCTGTTATAAATGCGCGGCACCACCGACGCCCAGTACAGATAAGCACCATCGCGCGATGGCGCCACTCCATAGACCCCGACCGCAGGCGCAGAAACCAAAAGCGCAGGCGCGGTGGCAATTTGCTTAATGCGCTCCGCTGGCCCACCGTCAACTGGATACCGCCAGAGGTCTGCTGCTCCTTGTCGCGGCGGACTCACCACCGAGACGAGCACAGACTTCCCATCGGGTAGCCAAGCCGTCGAAAACATCCGGTCATCCTTCCACTTCGATAACTGCCGTGCCGCAGTGCCATCGACATTCGCAAGCCACAGATTCAGCGCTCCATCCCGATCACTGGTAAACGCAATCTGTTTCCCGTCGGGAGAAAACCGCGGCTGCGCATCGAAGGCAGATCCACTGGTAATCGCCTTCGCCTTTCCGCCCACTACCGGTACCGTGTAGAGATCGCCTAGCATGTCGAACACCAGCGTCTGGCCATTGGGCGAAACATCGACCGACATCCAAGTGGCCTCATCGGTCTGAAACCGAATCTCTTTGGCGGCCAGAACGCTCACCAAGGCGAACGCGAGGGTGTAATTGCGAATCATGCGATTTCGATCCTGATCGCATGCCATGCAAAGATAGAAACGTTTGAACACCGGTTGGGTCCTGCTCATCATTCCTGGCCTCATTTGGGGCGCATCGTTTCTATTCATCGACGAAGTCCTCCGCGCCGTTGATCCGAATGGCGTCACCTTTCTCCGCATCTGCGTTGGCTTTCTCACGCTCGCGCTGTTTCCATCGGCGCGCAAACCCGTGGACCGGGCCGATTGGGGTAACATCATATGGCTCGGCATCCTTTGGTTTGCGTTTCCCTTGAGCATGTTTCCGTTCGCGGAACAGCGCGTGTCTTCCGCGCTTACCGGGATGTTGAACGGAGCCAATCCGCTCTTCGCCACACTGGTGGCTTCGTTCATCGCTCGCCGCGCACCTTCCCATGGGGTAACGGCTGGCTTAGCGGTCGGCCTCGTCGGCACATTCCTGATCGCCTTGCCGTCTCTCGATCAGGGCGAGAGCAGCGCCATCGGGATCGGTCTGATTCTCATCGCGCTTGTTTCGTATGGCTTTGCGCTGAGCCTTGCGCGCAGCCTCCAACTGAAATACGGCGCGGTGCCGGTGATCTGGCGCGCGCAATCCGTGGGATTGATTCTTACTGCTCCGCTCGGCATTCATGATCTGTTCTCCGCTCATTGGAGCCCAGTGCCGGTGTTGTCTCTGCTGGCGTTAGGGATGGGGGGCACCGCCATCGCCAACGTCTTGCTCGCCTCCGCCGCCGGCCGGTTTGGCGCATCGAAAGCCTCCGGGACAACGTTCCTGATTCCGGTGGTCGCGCTGGTTTTGGGTTTGTTGGTTCGGCATGAACAAGTTTCCTGGCTCTCGGTGGCAGGGTGTCTGGTTTGTCTCAGCGGTGCGTACGTCATGAAACGGGCTGCGGCCAGTCATTGAGATAGGGGCATCTGGAGAGACCTGTTTTGAAAAAACGAACCCAACCGTTGGTTTGCAGCAACGTTGGGGTGGATTTTCGATGAATTTGAAAGAACGAACCCATCGAGGCTGCGGTGATAGCCGTTTTGCGCAACGAAGCCAAAGTCACGGGCGGGGTGCGGTTTTTGAAAAAACGAACCCGACCCTTGGTTTTGCGGCAAAGGCGCTTTTTGTCCTTTGGCGGAAGTTGAAAAAACGAAGCCAATTCGGCCAGTCGGGCTTTTTGGCATGCAGCGCCATCCGTCGGATTAAATGGGTGGTTCAAAGTTAAGGTTTTAAGTTTTCAAACAACTGTGGGCCCACGCTTCGAACACCTTACGGCGAGGAAGAGTCGCGCATCTCAAAAATATTTCGCGGCAGAATGAACGGTAATGACTGCGATATCGGACTAACGATAGCTTGAGGGCACGGTGGGTCAGGAGCCGGTGCATGGGTGGCTGACGTGTAAATCGTTCATTCTTTTAAGCAAAGTGGGGCAGAAATATTTTGCTGTTTTGTGACCGCCGTAGAGGGTGCGCATATAACGACTGGTTTTCGTGGTCGTTTGTGCCAGTAGAGAAAGTGGATGGGTGACTATCGTGGGTCTCGTTCCTCACTTGCCACCAGCGATAAGCTCCGGCGCGGCGGGCGCGAGCCCGAGTGGGCTGTTCGCCTTCGAGGCGGCTGAGGCCCTCGGCGGTCCAGCGCTCGAAAGCGAAGAAAAGGCGTTTTTTGCGAAACGAAAATTGGTGAATGTTGCCGTTTTACGCTACGAAGCCAATGGCCGGGGATTGGGGATAGGTAAGAGCGCCAGCGTCAGGCGCTGGTGGATTTGGATTTTTGGACGAGTTCGCGGAGTTGGCGAGGATTGGTTCGTCGACAGGGTTGAGGCGTTGCCGGAGGTTTTGAGGGCTTCGAGGATGGCTAGGGCGCGGGGAAAATCATTGAATTTGACATAGGAGACGGAGAGGCTGCGCTGGAGGTCGGCGCGGTTGGGTTTCGGCGGCGGCGGGGCGTTCCCTCCCGGTCGCGGCTCGGTTCGGATTCGTGGTTTGGGGTGGAGACGGAGTTTCCGTCGTGGCAGGAACTGAGAAGCACCATGGGAAGCGGACGGCCGGTTTGGGCGCCGATCTGATTTTGCGAAAACGGTTTGCCAACCTTGTGGCGGAGTTACGATAATGCTAATGAAGCCGCTCATTTTCTGCCTCGCCCTCCTATCGGCATGCTTCCTCGCGCCCGCTCAACTTCCCACGCACTGGTACGACCACGCCGTCATCTATGAAATTTATCCGCGCAGTTTCCAAGACTCCAATAGCGACGGAGTGGGTGATCTGAACGGCATCACAGCTCATCTTGATTACCTCAAAGACCTCGGAGTTGACGCCATCTGGATCACGCCCTTCTTCCCTTCCCCCAACCTCGACTTCGGTTACGATGTCTCCAACTACACCGACGTCGCGCCTGAATACGGCACGCTGGCCGATTGGGATCACCTCGTCGCCGAAGCTCGCAAACGCAACATCCGCATCCTGGTCGACTTCGTCGTCAACCACACCTCCGACCAGCACCCCTGGTTCAAAGAATCGCGCTCCTCTCGCGACAATCCCAAACGCGATTGGTACATCTGGAAATCGGGCGGCGGCCCGAAAGATCCGCCCACTCACTGGACCTCGATCTTCGGCGGCTACACCTGGACTTGGGATCAAACCACGGAGCAATGGTATTACCACATCTTTCTTCCTCAGCAACCCGACGTGAATTGGACTAACCCCGATCTCCGTAAAGCGATGTTCGATGTCGTACGCTTCTGGCTCGACCACGGCGCCTCCGGCTTCCGCCTTGATGCCACGCCTTATCTGATTGAAGACCCCGCGTTTCCAGAGGATCTCGATCCGCCCGCACCCGGTGGTCCCGCCGCACTCAAACCTTATAACTCCGGCCGTCCCGAAAACCACCAAGTTCTTCGCGAGATGCGCCACATTCTCGATACCTATCCCGGCGATCCGGTCCTGCTCGGCGAATCCTCCACCGCGACCATCGAAGACCTCGCCAAGGTCTACGGCAAAAACCACGACGAAATTCAACTGCCCATGGACTTCCTCTTTGGCAACCTTACTAAGCTCGACGCCGCCACCTTCAAGAAACAGATTGATGCCGCGGAATTCCAGCTCGGCGGCCAGACGCCGGTCTTCTTCTTCAGCAGTCACGATCATCCCCGACAATGGAGCGTCTTCGGCGATGGCACACACAATGATCAAATTGCCAAACTCACGGCAGCTCTGACCCTTACGCAACGCGGATGCATCCTTCTTTACTACGGCGAAGAACTGGGCATGGCCACCATGCCCGCGGCCGATCTGAAACCTGTTCCCCTTGGTCCAAAGCGTCCGCGCGCCGATGACCGCGATGGCGAACGGACGCCCATGCAGTGGAACACCAAAGTCAACGCCGGTTTCAGCGAAGGAACTCCGTGGCTTCCCGTGGAGTCAAACTTCAAACGCTACAGCGTCGAAATGGAGAAGAAGAATCCCGCATCCATTTACTCTTGGTATACGAATCTCTTGAAATTGCGCCACGACAATGCCGCCTTTCGCGACGGCAGCTACGTTCCGCTCGAATCTGGCAACCCGAACGTATTCGCCTTTGGCCGAAAGGCAAGTGACAACGAAGTGGCGCTGGTTGTGCTCAACACCAGTCCCGCCCCGCAAAGCGTTCACATCACCGGCATGCCCGGAACGTGGCCCGGCTTTCAACATCTACTCATGGCCAGTCCGCTGGCACCCGTTCCCCTAGGGCAAACCTTGAAAATCGCCCCCTATGGCGTCTTGATAGCGGCTACAAAGTAAGTTCCCGCTTACGAACTAATAAAATCGTTGAAAAAGCCGCTATTTCTGTATGTCTTAAAGAGCGAAGGGTGTACTATAGATCGTAATGTCCTCCAGTTCAGCACCTCGTCCAGCGCCGGCGCCTGCGGCTGCCGCTACTCCTGATCGTGATGCTTCGAGCCCGCTTGCGGTCGGAGCCAAGATCTCCATTCGCGGCACAATTATCAGCCGCGGGGATGTTTATCTCAACGGTGAAGTAGAAGGCAAAGTGGAAGCGGTTAACTCAACCGTCACAGTGGGTCCGAATGCCAAGGTCATTGCCAATCTCGACGCCAAGAAAGTGGTCGTGGTCGGCAACGTCGAAGGCAACATCAAGGCCACGGAAGTGATCGAAATGCAGAAAACCGGGATGGTCACCGGCGACATCACCACCGCGCGCATCGCCATCGAAGACGGCGCGTTCTTCAAAGGCAGCGTCAACATCGTTCGCCCCTAGTAACAAGCAGACCATTGCCCTTTTCTTCGCCTACCCGTAACCCACTAGCTCTCAGTGGCTTAGGGATAGAATTATGCAAAAAAATTCGAATTGAATTGTGCAACAGTTCGGGTTCTTGGGTTATCTTATAGGTGGAAGGAGTTCCACGTATGAACAACACCAAACACGATCGTCAAGATCAATTCAATCATCAACAAAATCAGCAACAGAAGACAAAGCAAGAGCATGGGCCGAAGAAGCAGGGTCAGCAGCCCGACATGCTCCACAAGGACCGGATCAGTCCGGCCCAAGAGCATGAGTACCCAGAGTTGCGTATGACCCGCTAGGTCATTCCGTCATCTCTTTTATTTACCTAGTGAGAAGAGTCCCTCCCGGTGTTATTCCGGGAGGGATTTTTCATTTAAGCGGAGGAGCATTTGCTTGATCGTCTATTCGTCTACGGAACGTTGCGGCTTGGTTCGAAAAATGAGTATGCCGAACTGTTGGCACGGCAAGCGCAATACTTAGGTCCCGCAAAAATCGCTGGCCGCTTGTACCGAGTAGCGCACTACCCGGGCTTAGCGCCACCCGAATCGAATGCAGATGTAGTGAATGGCGATGTCTTTGCAGGTGTGAGCGAACAACTCTTCAAACAAATGGATGAATATGAAGGTGCTGAGTACTCGCGGCGAATCACGGAAGTGAAGATGGAGGATGGAACAACTTTGACGACGTACTGCTATCACTACGTTTTGCCGACCGCCCAATTGCAATGGATCCAGTCAGGCGATTGGCTGAGAGGTGCCGGCTAGCGAACACCTCTCAACTCAACGCTTAACTCAACTACGGCTTCGGAACACTGTTGATGGTCTTCAGAATCTGCGAGACGATCTGGTAAGGATCACCCTGCGAGTTTGGACGACGATCTTCCAAGTAACCTTTGTAGCCGTTCTTGATGAAGTTGACCGGCATGCGGATGGAAGCGCCGCGATCAGAGAGACCGTAGCTGAACTTGTCAATGGATTGCGTCTCGTGGTGACCCGTTAAACGCAGATGATTGTCGGGACCATACACCGCGATGTGCTCTTTCACATTGGCGGCGAACGCCTTCATGAGCGACTCGAAATACGGCTGGCCACCCACTTCGCGAATGTACTTGGTTGAGAAGTTACAATGCATGCCCGATCCATTCCAGTCGCCTTTGATCGGTTTACAATGCAGTTGCATATCGACTTCATACTTCTCGCAAAGCCGCATCATCAGATAACGAGCAGTCCATGTGTCATCCGCAGCTTTGGCGGAACCCTTCGCGAAAATCTGAAATTCCCACTGGCCTTTGGCCANNGCCTTCGTGGTTGATGCCGGCAGCCAAGCAGAGCTCCAAGTGTTCTTCGACGATCTTGCGGGCCAAGCTGCCCATGTACTTGTAGCCGACGCCGCAGTAATAAGGACCCTGCGGAGTATTCGGATAGCCGCCTTCCGGGAAACCGAGAGGACGTCCATCCTTATACAGGAAGTATTCCTGCTCAAAGCCGACCCAGAAGTCCGGATCGTCAATGATGGTGGCGCGAGCGTTGGTGGAGTGCGGTGTGCCATCCGGGTGCATCACTTCGCTCAGAACAATGTAAGCATCTTTGCGGCTGGCATCTGGATAAAGAGCTACTGGCTTCAGAATGCAATCGGAGCTTTTGCCTTCCGCCTGCATGGTGGAGCTTCCGTCAAATCCCCAATTGGGCAGATCAGCCAGTGTGGGCGGCTTCTCATACGACTTCAACATGGTCTTGCCGCGCAGTTCTGGAACCGGGTGGTTGCCGTCAAGCCAGATGTATTCAAATTTGTATTTGGTCATAAGTGTGTGTGTGGAGGTTCGGTCAGTTTACTTTCCTTGGCGGCAATTCAGCCCGCGTTTCTTGCTCTCCATTGTCTCCTTCAATGTTTCGCGTACAGATACAGTAGCCGGTCGAATCTAAGAGATTACAACACAGCCAAAGTCAATTAACCTCTTATTTTGTACGAATAGGCCGCTACAACCAAGCGATTAACGATAGATTCTATTTATGAGGCCAATGGAATGGCGGCCGGGCACAGGCTGGCGCGCCTGAAAGCAGCGGGATTTTTTGATAAAATTTGGGTGTCTTTGATCGCATCCGTCAGATTATCCTCGTTTGCTTCCGGCCGCTTTTCTTCCATCTGTTCCAGTTGGTTTCAGCGCAGTCCGTCAAAGACAATTTAGAAAAAGGAATTACAACTGTGACCAACATTTTTGTGGGCAATCTCAGTTATAGAACGACGCAAGACGAGTTGCACACCGCTTTCGCACAGTATGGCGGCGTGGAGCGCGTAAACATTGTGACCGACCGGGACACCGGACAATCACGGGGCTTCGCATTCGTCGAAATGCGCGATGCCGGCGAAGCGCAGGCCGCGATTACGCATCTGAATGGAACGGAATTGAATGGCCGTGTTCTGAACGTCAACGAAGCTAGACCAAAGCCGGCCGGCGAAGGCGGTGGTGGTTTCGGTGGGCGTCGCGAAGGACGTGGCGGCGGGGGTGGTAGCCGCGGCGGACGTGGCGGCGGCAGTAGTGGTGGCGCGCAGCGCTGGTAAAAACTTCGTTTAGCTACCTTTCATAAGCGGCAGCCTGTAATCACAAGTCCCGATTTGTTGAGCCGCAGGGTCGGAAATCAGGAAGCGAAGCAGGTTTGTCTTCGCTGGAAGTGGCTTGTCGAAATTGGCCGTTGTGACTCGGTTTGTCCATGGCTTCTTCCAGTCAATCTGCCAGTTCCACTCACTAAGAATCGATCCGCTTTTAGAAACGGCCGCCACGCGGATTACTTCCCGCGACTGCTGCTCCATTTGCATACCTAACTCGGTGGGCTTCACCGTGAGCACGCCAACGGCATGATTGCCGGAGGCATCGTAAGTCAACGGGCAACTCAGGGCGAAGCCTTCGTACGCCAAGGGACTGGAAAGGGCAGCCTTCCATTTCGCCTCCCGCATCTCTGGCGTGAGTGCTGGTTCATCGGCGATCGCGTAATAGCCAAGACGAGTGCGCGCCTTTGTGAACTCCACATTCGTACGGATTTCGATCCTCCGATATTCGCCATGGAAATCAGCATTAGCAGGGGTATAGGAAAGTGAATAATTGCCGGCGCCATCGGCGATGGCTTGGCTGAAAGCGATATCGATATCGTTGCGCCCGAAGTACGAGCGGCCTCCCATCATCCCGGTGAGCAAAGACAGAAACTGGTTCGGTTCATAGGCCGCCCCCTGCGAAGCGAGGGCCTCTTCGGCGGCCGAATCGCTCGCACTTTGGACACCGTCTCGGCCTGTGCGGGTCTTTGCGATGGGCGTGGCCACTGCTGTCGCAGCTAATGGCTTCACGCCTTGGGGGTCAATCGTGTAGAGCCGCAGACGCGCATGTAGCAATAGATTGGAAAGCCGGCGAATGCCAGTATCGGTTCCGTCTTTGGCTTTCGACTCTTTCAGTGATCCGGCAAAGCCGCTGGTCACCCAAATCACGTTAAGGTTGTATGGCGATCCTTGCGACGCTTCAGCAATATTAAACAACGCTGCGATGGATTGCTGCGCGTGCTCTTCCGCTTTTCCTTGATCGATCACGCCCTCGATGGGATTCGACATAACGGGATGAAAGAGCGTCAGTTTTTCTTTCAGAAGATCTCGATCTTGGGTGTATTCCTGGATCGTAGTCAGCCCTCGAATGCCAAGAGCCATAAGCGCAGTGGGATTGCTCTCCAGATGGTTGCGTTCCAGAAACAGCAAGAGCTGATCACGACCATACGACAAGTCAGCGAAGGTAATGTTTAGTTGGTCAAGAAGAATGATGTTGCGCGGGCTATTGGGCAGCGCCACGCCGGAAGAGGCATTCGCAATCGGGGCTTCAAACGAAGAGATCTTCTGCGCGACGCCGTTTTCATAAACACTGAAATTGTCGCGCGTCAGCGTGCGAAGCGGCTTCCCTGCTCCGTCCGTCACCACCACGTCGAGCAAAACCACTCGAGTGTTGCTGCGGACGAGCGGAGTTGATTCCTGCGCATGAGCGATCGCCGCCAGCAGAGTAAGTGAGACGAGAGTCCTCATTGTGCGCGCTTGACCATCTTACTCTCCCCAGCGGCACGACTAAAAAACGTGACCGAGACCGAACCACCATTTGATGCGGTCGGTGGCCGCCATACTGGCGCCCGCGAAAACAGGACCCAGTCCAGTCTTAGCCACGATCGCGACCGATCCGTCCGAGGGCAAGCGGGCGACTGCCGGATCTCCATAGATCTTGCCCATTTCGTACCAAGCCAATCCATAGACGGCGCCCCCAAACAGCGGATTGAAAGTTAGAACCCGATGCGAATAACCACCCTGGAAGAGTAGATATTGATTGCCAATCAATTCATTGATGCCATAGGCGCCGAGACGAAACGGCCCGCCAAGCGTGAATGATTCCAGGCCAAGGTTCTTCGCACCGAAGGCGCTGCCGGCGCTGGCGCTTAAGAAGAGTGAACCGTTCTGCGAAACCGGCAGAAAGAAACTCGATTTCGTTTCCGCAGAGTGATACGAGCTGCCGAAAGGGCTGGCATTGAACCAATCAACACGAGTTTGTGAGTTGATCCCTTTGTGCGGGATGACTGAATCGTCTTGTCCGAAAAAGGCAAATCGTGCGGAGGAATCTCCCCAGCTTCGGGCATAATCGGGCGTAAAAGCTGCGCCCAACTTGAGATTGATTTCGTGACGAATGAGTTCCTCACCCACACGGATCTCCGCCTTGTGTCCAAGCGCATAGCCCAAATCAAGACCGACGCCCGCACGGTGAATGCTGTATTCGGAGAGGCGATTACGATTGTCGTAAAGATCGAAACGGCGTTTACCCGCAACCGCGTGGGGAGCAACGAACCAGTTACTTGAACCAGTAAAGGGATGATAGTACTCCGAAGCAATTTCATAGCGGTCACCCATCGCAAAATCCGTCCGCCACTCCGAGCGGAAGCCACCGGCATTCAGAAACGTCAAACGCGCACCGAGACCGAAACGGACATCGTTGGTATCTGATCCATCGATAGTCAGGCCAAAATTGATAAACGGCGGCCCGTTCGTTTTTTGCGCGGCCACAATACCCAAACCGGGTTTGCCGGATTGTTCGACAATGCCGTAACGAAGACTGTCGAACACACCTTGCGCATTCAGATTAGTGAGTTTGTTCTCCAACGACGCCGGATCAACCGGTTTGCCAATCAGGCTAGTCAGAGAACGTTTGATCGCGCTTGCTTCTAGTGCGGTAGAGCCGCTAACAGCGACAAATTCGGGAACGGGTACAACCGTGCGTTGGCGGGAGCGGCGAACCTTGAGATAGTTTTGCCATTCATTTTCTGCAAGTGAGAATCGTGACAGAAGCGTGCGCTTGTTCTGTGCAGCATCGAACCCGCGAGGAATGATCTTCGCACTACTGGTGAAATCGGCCGCAGTGAAATCCTTCACGTCCGCCGTTAGCAAAATATCGGCAAGCTGAATGCTGCGCATTTCATTGGCGGCCACCATGATCGAGGCCGTACGACTCGCAATGCCAAGCAGTGATTGTTGAAAATCCGCAGCGGGCGGCCCATTATCCAGATAGACAGCAATCACAATGTCGACATTCATCCTCTTTGCCACGTCAACAGGCAAATTGTTCAACGAGCCGCCGTCGGTATAAACAGAGCCATTCTGATCCTCCGGAATGAAGAGGGCGGGGATCGACACGGTGGCCCTTAAAGCGGCGGCCAGCGAACCGCGATCAAAATCTTTTTCCTTGCCGGAAACCAGATCGGTAGCAACACATCGAAATGGAATCGGTAAATCGTCAAAGCTTTTCAAATCGAAGTAGGGCAACAGTGCGCGATCAAGAATGGAATCGACTTCCTGCCCGGAATTCAAACCCGATGGCAGGGCGAGGCCTTTCCGCCAGCCGAATTCAAGTTGATTCGGAAAAGCGAGTCGATCTTCCTTCCTACGGAACCCGATCTCATCAAACGCCGGCTGGCTGCGCAGAATCGCAGGCCAATTCAAGCCACCGATCAGCGATGAAATGTCTTGCGGCGTTTCGCCGGCGGCGTAGAGACCGCCGACCATGCCGCCCATACTGGTTCCTGCAATGGCGTCGATAGGAATGCGATTTGCTTCGAACCATTGAAGGACGCCAATATGGGCGAAGCCCAGTGCGCCGCCACCCTCCAAGACCAAACCGATTCTGAGGCGGTCCGCCGCGGAAGAGATGGAGACTAGGGGTAGAAAGAGCAGAACCGCCGCTACCAAACGCATAGGTTCAATGTAACGGATAGCTGGGGTTCCACTGATCGATATACTGACTCCATGCGGTACCTTCTCCGAGCATTGGCATTGTTTGCCGGTTTGGCAACAATGGCCGGAGCCCAATCGCAAAGACTGCCCGAACCGATTGCACAAGCGATGCAACTGGCGCGCCAGGGACAGTACCAAGAGGCGGAGCGGTTGCTGAAACAATTTGCTGAACAAAATCCGCAAGACTTTCAAGCGCAACGAGCTTTGGGAGAGCTCTATTATCGCTTCGGCTACTATGCCGCCGCAGAACCTGTTCTGGAACGGGCATTTGCCCTTGAGCCGCGGGATAGGCGTTCCCGTATCTTAAGCGCAGTCTGTCTCTTTAAGATTGGTGACGTAGAGCATGCGGCACAGGCCACCAGAAAGCTGCTGGCTGAAACGCCACCTCCCAACGACATTGACCTCTCACTCACATACGCGCAATATCTTTACGAGAATCACGATCTGAATGGAGCACTTGCGCTGGCTAAGGCAACAGTTGCTTTCGCGCCGCAGCATCCCATTGCATTCTTCTGGCTGGCGCGTATTCTGCAGGCTCGCGGCGACACTAAAGAAGCCACGCGGGCGGCGGAGGAAAGCGTAGAACTCGCACCTTCTCTGCCCTACGCGCGCAATTTGCTGGTGAGACTCTACCGCCTGCAGGGCCGGGCTGAAGATGCGGAGCGCGAGGCGCAATGGCTGAAGGATTTTGAAGCGCAGAAGGCCAATCAGTGAAGACGTTCCTCAGTCTTTGCCTGATTTTTGTACTTTGCGCCAATGGACAGATTCGGTTTGAGGAACATTCCCTGCCCTTCGTTCTCAAGAACGGTGCGACGGGACGGTTCTACTTGCCGGAACTCATGCCGGGCGGTGTTGGCGTAATTGATTACGACGGCGATGGCTGCATGGACGTTTACTTTGCGAATGGCGCCGAACTCCCATCGATGCGCAAGACGGGAAAGGACTATTGGAACCGGCTTTATCACAATGACTGTCATGGCAAGTTTACGGATGTTACGGAAAAGGCAGGCGTAGCGGGCGAGGGCTATTCAATTGCGGTTGCAGTAGCAGATTATGATCACGATGGTAAGCCGGATATCTTCGTCGCAGGACTCAACCGAAACCTGCTTTATCACAATCGCGGCGATGGCACATTTGAAGAAAGAGCGGTTCCTGCCGGCTTGATGCCGAAGCAAAACAAACCTTGGTCGATCTCCGCGGGGTTCTTCGACATGGACAACGATGGATGGCCCGACTTGTTTATTTCAAACTATGTTCAGTGGAACCCCGAGACCGAACCAAAATGCGGAACGGCAGAGCAGAGGTTCTATTGTCATCCTGGTTTATATAAGGGCCAAGCGAGTCAGTTGTTTCGGAACAATCACGATGGCACATTCAGCGACGTGAGCGCAGAGTCCGGCATTGCAGGTCAAATTGGCAAAGGAATGGGGGTGGCGTTTGCCGACTTCAATGGCGATGGGTTGACTGATATTTTTGTAGCGAACGATTCGATGCGCAATTTTCTTTACGAGAATTTAGGCAATGGAAAGTTTCGCGAAATGGGATTAGAATACGGCGCTTCGCTATCGGATGACGGACGCGCGATTGCGAGCATGGGGGTTGATTTCCGCGATTATGATAACGATGGGAAACCCGATCTGATTGTGACGGGCATGATCAATGACTCATACTTACTCTTTCACAACATTGGCCAACCGGTTTTCTTTGAGGACAAGACGGCCCAGGCCGGACTGGCGGCTGCCACACGAAACCTAACCGGGTGGGGTTGTGGTTTCGCCGATTTTGATAACGACGGTTGGAAGGATTTGTTTTTTGCCAATGCTCACTTTCCGCAATTTGGCCGACTTAGCGGGGGAGCTTCACCGTTGAACAACAGTGTGTTTCGGAATTTAGGGAATGGGCGTTTCCAAGATGTTAGTTCAACGGCACACTTAGGCGGCGCTGGCTACAACCGAGGTGCTGTGTTCGCCGATTTTGACGGTGACGGATTAGTTGATGTAATTGTAAGCCGTATTGATGAACCAGCGCGTTTTTATAAGAACGTGACTCCCGGAGCTGGCAAGTCAATCACCTTTCAAGAGCCGCTTGGTACTGAAATAAGGGTTGAGTTGCCCGATGGACGGACACTCTCCAATCACTCCTCCACAAGCGTAGGTTACGCTTCATCGAGCGAAGCATTGGTTCGTTTCGGATTGGGTCGCTTTGCCGAGCCGAAAAGCGTACAGGTGCGTCGTCCTGGACAAGGATGGCAACCTTTGACCGTTAAGGCTGGGCCTCGATAAGATGGCAAAGCGATGACGAGACGAGACATGCTGCTTCTGCTGGGCGCTGCCCAAACAGCGAGAAGCGCCCAACAGGTGAGCGGTATTGCTTCGCGCGGTGTGAGTCCACAGCCCCGCGGAAAACCGTCGGGACTTCCGTTTCACGCGCGATTTACTGACGTAGCCTTGGCTGCCGGACTACGGGAGCCTGTCATTTGCGGCCCGATTGGCCGGACCGACTACGTGTTGGAATCCATGGGCTGTGGCATCGCTTTCTTGGATTACGACAACGATGGCTGGCTGGATATCTTTGTGGTTTCGGGGACGAGACGCGAAGGTCCGGTCGCCGGCGCAACCAACCGGCTTTATAAGAACAATCGAGACGGCACGTTTAGCGATGTCACAAAACAAGCCGGTTTAGTGCGCCAAGATTGGGGATTTGGAGTAACTATCGCCGACTATAACAACGACGGCTACGATGACATCTTCATCTCTCAATGGGGCCAGAATGTTTTGTATCGCAATAACGGCGACGGCACGTTCACAGATGTGACAAAAGCGGCAGGGCTGCTGCATGAGGGGACGCGTTGGGGAACGGGTTGCACTTGGGTGGATTACAACCGTGATGGTCTTCTTGATCTGTTCGTCACAAATTATCTGGAGTTTGATTTCGACACGGTTCCAGCTACGGGCAAGAACCCTAACTGCAACTTTAAGGGAGTGCCTGTCTACTTTGGACCGCGCGGACTTCCGCCGGAACGGTGCTGGCTGTATCGCAACAATGGCGACGGGACGTTTGCCGATGTGACGAAGCAAGCCGGTATCGACAAGGCAAAACATGCCTACAATTTGACAGCGATGGCAGCTGACTACTTTGGCGCAGGTTGGCCGCAGATCTATGTTGCCTGCGATTCCACTCCGAGTCTGCTTTTTATGAACCAGCATGATGGGAGGTTCGCAGAGCAAGGTTTGGAGATGGGAGTGGCGGTGAATGAAGACGGCAACGAGCAGGCTGGTATGGGACTAGCTGTGGGAGATTTCGACACGAATGGCTCGCTTGACTTACTCAAGACGCACTTTAGTGAAGACACAACGATCTTGTACCGCAATGTAGGTCGCGGCGGCTTTGAAGATGTATCCATGCGAGCGGGATTGGGAGTGGAAACGAGATACGTGGGATGGGGCGCCGGCATAGAAGACTTCGACAACGATGGATTGCCGGACCTATTCTGGGCTACGGGCAGTGTGTATCCAGAAGTAGAGAGGGCGTTTCCAGACTATCCGTACAAGACGCCGCGGGTGTTGTTTCGGAATCTTGGTAACAGCAAATTTGAGGAGTTAGTAGACGCTGCCGGGCCTGCCGTTGGAGAATCCCATTCAAGTCGCGGCGTCGCATTCGGTGATTTTGATAACGACGGCGACGTAGATATTCTGATCATGAATGTCAATGAACCTCCCTCGCTGCTGCGAAACGATGTTACGGGAGGTGGACACTGGTTGAAGGTCAAGCTGTTGGGAGTCAAATCAAACCGTAGCGCCATTGGCGCGACTGTCACGGCGACTTATGGAACACGTAAGCAGGCCCGTGCGGTTACGGCGCAAGCCAGCTATCTTTCGGTGAACGACCCGCGTCTGCATTTCGGCTTGGGAGCCGAGACTTCGGCCGATCTCGAGATCATCTGGCCCAGTGGAATCAAGGAGGCAGTCAAGAGTGTGCCGGTAGATCGCCTTTTGACGATTCGCGAAGGCGCAGGAATTGTGAAGACGGAGATTTTGTCGCCAGGTAGACGGAGAGCCTAATGAAGGTTGCGGTCTATTGCTGCCTTGTGCTCTCATGCGCTGTACTTGGAGTCCACGCTCAAGCCAATGCGCACTCCGGCAAAGCAATACAACTGATGCAGGAACGCCGCTATAGTGAAGCCGCGCAGGAATTTGCGCAATCCCTAGCGACAGAGCCGAATAACGACGCAGTTCGAATTCAGTATGCCACCTGTCTCTTTCTCCAAGAGCGCAACGACGAGGCTCGCACTCAATTTGAAATCGAGCGGAAGCGGTTGGGAGAGCAACCGGGCATCAATTACTTCTTGGGACAATTAGATCTGCGGGCAAATAATACTGCCTTGGCCATTCAGAGGCTGCAACCATTGGCAGCGAACCCGGCTTTTCCTAAGGCGTCGCTCTATCTCGGTTTGGCGTACTTGGCCGAAGGGAAGGAAGTGGAGGCTCAAGAAGCGCTAGAGCGAGCCGCAAAAAACAGTCCTCGCGACCCGGAGGCTCATTACCGGCTGGCACGGCAGTACAGCTTGGCTGGCAGAGAGGAAGAAGCGAAGCGTGAGTACAAGATCTACGACGATGCGCGAGAAACGCGGCGATTGGTAGAGGGTGAAGGCCGCGCATGCCTGGATGCTCTCCGTGAAAAACCAATTGAGCAAGCGCGGACGACGTGTCAAATAATAGCTGATGGCCAGGACCCACGACGCATGCTATGGCTGGGGCAGTTATATGCGGGAAGAGGCGCCTATGCTGACGCACTGGAACCATTGCGCGTAGCTGTAAAGCTCGACCCTGACTCGTTCGACGGTTGGCACACACTCGGGCTCAGCCTGTATTGGCTGAAGCAATACCAGGAAGCATTGGCAGCATTGCAAAAAGCGGCTCGCCTTAATCCTGATTTTTTTGACACCCTCAATCTACTGGCTGCCACATATCACGCGTTGGGAAACGACACTGCGGCACTGCCTGTTCTCGAAAAAGCTCATGCCTTGAATCCCGGAGACGCGAAGCTGGCGGCGGCGCTAGAACGAATGCGCGCCGCGCAAAAGGCGAGGGAGTAGTCTGGGCAAGCGGTATAATTTTGGAAAGTCCGCTTTAGTCCGGCCAAGACCGCCCGAATCGAAAACCGGAGGATCATGATTTTCACGTTCCTAACCGTTTGCTTTTTTCTGCAAAGTTTCACGCCGGAAGTGATTGAACACGCCCAGGCGGGCGCCGCCGCGCAACAAGCCGGCCATTACGACATTGCCATCAAGGAATTCCGCAAAGTGGTAGAACTGCAGCCCAACTCGGCTTCAGGTCACGCTAATCTGGGAGACGCCTGTTTCCAAAACGGCGAATATGAAGCGGCCATTCCTGAATTGGAAGAAGCACTCCGGCTCAATCCGAAGTTGATGGGCACTCATCAAATGTTGGGAGTGGCCCTTCTGGTGGAGGGGAACGCTACGGCCGCACTGCCACACCTGGAACAGACACACACTCCGGAGCTATTGGGCCTGGCGTATTTGGAAACGGGAAAACTGGGCAGCGCGATCATGGCATTGCATGCGGCACTGGAGAGACAGCCGAACGATCCGGATTTGCTTTACTACTTTGGTCGTGCCACCGCGTTGGCGGCGGATAAGACGCAAAGGCAACTCTCAACGCTGTATCCAAAATGGGCAGGAGCGAAAGACGCCGAACGGAAACTCCGCAGAGACGTCGTCACGTTGCAAGGCGAACTGGCGAAAACACCGAATGATCCCGAATTGCTGTATGACTTCCATGAGGCGGCCGCGCTCGAATCCAGAAAAGCCTTCGATCAGATTCTGGAACGTAACGCTGGATCTGCGCGGGCACATCAGGTGATGGCGGAACGCGACGTGGAAGACCAGCGGTTTGGAGATGCCAAACGCGAATACGCAGAGGCTTTGCGGCTAAAACCTTATACTTCGGGCGTGCACCTAGCGTTTGGGAATGTCTTGGCGAGCCAGGGAGATTGGACGGCAGCCATCACACAATTCCAATTGGAGGCGCAAATGCGGCCACAAGACGCAGCGGCACTTTACCGGCTCGGTAGCGCGCTGCTACGAGAAGGGCAAGCTCGCCAAGCAGCAGCAGCATTTGCGCAAGTGGACAAGCTGCGTCCCAACACACCGGAAGTTCTTCTCGCGCTGGGCAATGCTTCTATGGCGGCTAGCGATTTTATCGACGCCAAACAATCCTGGCAGAAACTACTCACGATCGACCAAGAGAGCGAATTAGCCGCTCAAGCGCACATGGGACTTTCGACTTTGTTTCGAAGCGCCGGCAGAGCCGCGGAAGCTGACAGTGAACTGGCCGCTTATCAAAAACTCACAACACAAGGAAAACACTAAATGCGTAAAGTTACGACTCTAGTCATCGCCACCGGACTGATCGCAGTGGGTGGCATCCATGCGGCACGCGATGGTGGTGCGGCTGCGAAACCTCAGGTTATTTATCCGCAAGAGAACGCTTCGGCAATCTTAGCCGCGCGAAAGAAAGAGCAGTTAAAAACCGCAGAGCAATTTAAAGTGTTTTATGAATTCCAATTTGAGGATAAGCTCGCCCAAAGTGGTATCACCTTTGAGAATCACATTGTTGACGATGCCGGCAAGAACTACCAGAAGGCGCACTATGACCATGGCAATGGCATCGCAGTGGCAGACGTGGATGGCGATGGCTTATATGACATCTACTTTCTGAGTCAAACCGGCGGCAATGAGCTTTGGAAAAACCTGGGAGGCGGAAGATTTAAGAACATTACTGCGGAAGCGGGAGTGGGTGTACCTGGCCGCATCAGTGTCGCGGCGTCTTTCGCAGATATCGATAATGACGGAGACCCGGACCTATTTGTTACAACGGTACGCGGCGGCAATCTCCTTTTTGAAAACGACGGCCACGGACACTTTCGCGACATCACCAAAGAAGCTGGCGTAGGCGGAGTGGCGCATTCTTCGGGCGCCGTTTTCTTCGATTACGACCGTGATGGTCTGCTTGATCTTCTAGTGTGCAATGTTGGCAAGTACACAAGCGATCAAAAGGGCGCGGAGGGGCAGTATTTGGCGCTTCCCGACGCATTTTCGGGTCACATGTTTCCGGAGCGTTTCGAGTTTCCCACACTGTACAAGAACATGGGACACAATCACTTTAAAGACGTGACCTCGGCAGCAGGATTGAAGCCTGTAGGGTGGTCGGGAGACGCCACTTTCACCGACCTTAAAGGGGACGGATGGCCACAGGTTTATTTCCTGAACATGATGGGCGCCAATCACTTTTACGAGAATCACGACGGGAAGTTTTCGGAGCAAACGAAGCAATACTTTCCTCGGACTTCTTGGGGAGCGATGGGAGTGAAGTTCTTCGACTATGACAACGACGGGCGCCTGGATTTGTTCGTGACTGATATGCACTCCGACATGTGGACGGAGGAAGGACCCGCAGATGAAAAGAAAAAGGCGCCTACGCCTCCTGCTGAAGACTTTCTTATGGGACCGGCGAACAGCTTTGTCTTTGGGAACTCGCTCTATCACAATTTGGGAGGCGATAAGTTTGCGGAAGTGTCGGATCAGATGGGAGTCGAGAACTATTGGCCTTGGGGACCGAGCATTGGAGATCTGAACGCAGATGGATGGGATGACATTTTCATTGCATCTTCGATGAATTTCCCTTTTCGCTATGGCATCAATTCGGTGCTATTGAATAATCGCGGGCAAAAGTTTCTGGATTCGGAGTTTCTGTTGGGTGTGGAACCGCGCAAAGGAGGCGAAACACACAAGCCATGGTTTGATCTGAATTGTTCCACGCTGCCAGCCAATGCGGAGAGATATCTAACGGAACCGTGTAAAGGGCAAAAGGGAACCATTACAGTGATGTCCTCATTAGGGACAAGGGCAGCTGTTATTTTCGACCTGGACAACGATGGCGATCTTGATATTGTAACAAACGAATTCAACGCGGTGCCTCAAATATTGGTTAGTAACTTATCCGAGAAACAGCGGATTCATTGGCTGAAAGTGAAACTGACTGGGACGCATTCCAACAGGGACGGTTTAGGAGCAACGGTACGAGTGACGTGCGGCGGAAAGACGTTCATGAAATTTAATGACGGTAAGTCAGGCTATCTGTCGCAAAGCTCATTACCACTCTATTTCGGCCTAGGAGACGCGACGAAGGTGGAACAGGTGGAGGTGGATTGGCCATCGGGAAAGAAGCAAGTGATTACCAAGAATTTAGTTGCAAACTCGGTGCTTCCCATTACGGAGCCCAAGTGAAGGTTCGTCAAACTATTTTTGCCCTTGGATCGCTGCTAGCTTGCGCAGCTTATCTAGAGGCGCAAACGGCCGCTCGCCGGCCGCAGAGGGAAGTTGATATTGGGGCCGCGCAGGCACCTCTCAGCGACGCTGAACGAGTGGACTTGGATAAGGCCGTAACGAAGCATGATTATACGGCAGAAAAGGCGGTGCTCGACAAGGCACTCGCGGAAAATCCTAAATCTTTCGAGATGCTCATTCTGATTGGGCGTTTAGCGTATTTGGAGAAACATCCGGCAGACGCAGCCGATGCTCTCGGTCGGGCTGGCAAAATCAAGGAGCTCACGGAGCAAGATCGGATGACCTTGGCCTTAGCTTGTGAATTTTCCCAGCAGCCAAAGCGAGCACGCGAGGAGCTTTTGAAATTGACTGAAATGGCTCCCAAGAATGCTGAATACGCGTATCTGCTTGGGAGGATTGATTCCCAGAATCAGCAAACGGAGGCTGCAGCAGGAGAGTTTGCGAAGGCAATTAAACTTGACCCAAATCTAGTGCGAGCCTATGAAGACCTAGGTGCCCTTCAGGAGCAAGAAGGACATGTAGAAGAAGCCCAAAAAACTTATGAAGCGGGTGCAAACGTGAACCGCAAACTAACCGTTCCATGGGAATGGTCGCCGTTGGACTTAGGAGTATTGGAGCTGAAGGCAAATAACTTCGCGAGCGCTGAGAAGTTGTTTCGTGAAGCCTTGCGATACAACCCTCGATTTGGGTGGGGACACTATTACATGGGAGAGCTTCTGCAAAAGCAAGGCCATCCAGCCGAGGCGATTGGCGAGTTGAAAGAAGCCGTAGTCGACGATCCCCGGCTGCGCCAGGCATGGCTAGCCCTAGGCCGAGAATTCGCTCGACAGAACAATAAAGCCGAAGCGGATCGATGTATTGCGATTTTCAAGAAACTAGAAGCGCAGCAAAACGAAATCAAAGGCAGGAAGAATTGAATTAGTGGTCCGGCTCAATCACGGTCAGCCATTGATTCGCTTTCACGTTTTCGAGCCGCTGGATTGCACCACTCGGCCAGCGAAGCTCAATGAGTTTCATAGTAGGATCGGCACCAAGGCCAGCTAATACCCGACGATCACTGGCCGATAGATAGCTACCGGCAGTGTTCACAACATAGTATTGTGTGGCTCCAGAAGCAGCCACAATTTTTATTTTGCAGCCGATGCCGTCACGATTGGAACGCGTACCCTGCGTTTTGATTCCGATCCAATGGTTCAGCTTTCCTAAATTGTTATGCAATACGAAGGCTCTGTCTCCAATATTGGAGACGACGACATCAACGGCGCCATCATTATCGAGATCACCGATGGCAACACCGCGGCCAACGAAAGCCGAGTTGAACGTCGCACCCGAATCAGCAGGCCAAGGCGACAGAATTGCCCTGTTGTTCTTCAGGAGCATCGGCTTCTGACGATAGGTCAAAATCTTAGATCCGGGGAACATCTCGTCGTCTGTGTGTCCCTGCGCCACGTACAGATCTTTCCAGCCATCGTTATCGATGTCCAACCAGCGTATACCCCAGCCGCTCGATGTTTGACTCGCCCGCGCGAGTCCCGACGAATTCGAGTCATCACTGAAGGTGCCGTCACCCAAGTTTCGGAACAACAGGTATTTTTCGGTGGCCAAGTCTGTGACGACTAAGTCCGGCAGGCCATCATTGTTATAGTCGGAAAAATCCACGCCCATATTAGCCACCGCGTTGCCATCTTGGTTATAAGCGACTCCGGCGGCGATGCCGTTTTCCGAGAATGTGCCATCTCCGTTATTGTGATAGAGGAACGACTGCATTGAGTCATTAGCCACATAGATGTCGGTCCAGCCATCGTGATCGTAGTCTGCAAAGGCCACACCCAATCCGCGGCCATTGAGTTTGGAGATGCCGCTCTTCTTTGAGACATCGGTGAACGTTCCGTCTCCGTTGTTGTGATAGAGGACGCTGGTCAAGCCGTTATACAAGAGGGGGTGACAGTAATGGCGGCCGGCGGGAGGAGTTCCGCACCAACGGTTGGTGGCGAAGCTCCAATCGACATAGCGCGCAACGAAAAGATCGAGCTTACCGTCGTTGTCATAGTCGAAGAAACCGGCACTGGTTGACCATCCGTCAGCGGCGGTTCCCAGCTTATAGGTCACATCGGTGAACGTGCCGTTGCCGTTATTGTGATANNCATCGTTATCGTAGTCTCCCACTGCAACCCCCATGCTGTAACCGCTGCCGGCCAAACCCGCCTTCACGGTTACATCGGTGAAGGAACCATCAACGTTTTGATGAAAAAGCCGGTTAGCGTAGCGCGGGTCGGACTTGTCAGGTTTCGCCCCAGCGGGCATGGGATCTGAAATATGGGCGCCGTTGGTGAAAAAGATATCGAGCCGGCCGTCATTGTCGAAATCGAAA
>PMQB01000190.1:0-218 GCA_003169195.1 Bryobacterales bacterium | reverse complement strand
GAGACAACGCCAAGCAGCACAGGCCGTTGTCTGGGCAGCAATGCGGCGATTCTACTGCGCTCCGGCAGCGATACCCGTGACAGGGCCGCCCGGACGAAGGGGAGCCGGTTTAAATGTCCAAGAGTTACTCTGGTCAGTCATCGGGGTATTTTTCGGGAACATAAAACCCGCACGCGTAGAGAGAGTGACAGCATTTACTTTCAGTATCCTGTTTGGTG
>PMQB01000074.1 GCA_003169195.1 Bryobacterales bacterium | reverse complement strand
AGAGCGCGATGGCGGCGACGATGAGAACGGCGGCGAGCGGAAATAGTTTGAGGACGGTGGTGACGGATTGAAAGCTACCGGCCTGTTTTGCGCCCCAACAATTGAGCATGGTCAAACTCCAGATCATGGCCAGTGTGAGCAGAGGCGGCAAGCTGTGCACTTGGCCAATGATGGGGAAGATGACGGTTAGATAGCTGACGCTGCCGGTGGCGATGGCGGCGTTGCCGACGACGGTGGATAACCAATAAGACCAGGCGACGGCGAAACCGAGCATGGGGCCGAAGGCGGCTTCGGTGTACGCATAGGGGCCGCCGGCTTCGGGCAGTGCGCGGGCCAGGCGCGCGAAGACGAAGGCGAGGGAGAGTGCTCCGCCGATTGTGAGAAACCAAGCGAACACCGAGTTCCAGCCGAACGGGGCGAGCGAAGCCGGCAGGAGGAATACGCCGGAACCGATCATGTTGCCGACAACCAGAGCGATGCACATCCAAAGGCCGAGGGCTTTGCTGGTGCTGCGCGGTTCGGGCATGATTTCTTTTAGTGTCGCAGAGAAAGAATTGAGTAGAATCGCTAAATGAATCGACTACTGCTGGCAATAGGATTCGTGAGTGCGGTTACGGTGTTGAGCGCGGCTAGCGCGACGACGTATCAGAAGCCGCCGAAAGAAATTGCGGAGGCGATTAATCAACCGCTGCCGCCGGTGCTTTCATTGAGTCCGACGAAGGACAATGCGCTGTTGATGCAAGGTCCGGCGCATCCGTCGATTGCGGACTTGGCGGAACCGATGGAGCGGTTAGCTGGGATACGCATTGACACGCGCACGAATGGGCGGCATTTGGAGCGGCACTTTTCGAGCTTTGAACTGGTGAAGCTGCCGGAAGGCAAGGCAATGAAGGTGATGCTGCCGCCGGGTGCGGTGAAGATGGGCGCGCCAGTTTGGAGTCCGGATGGGAAGCATTTTGCATTTACGAATACGACGGCGAGTGGGATTGATTTGTGGGTGACCGATGTTGCGAATGGGCAGAGCCGCAAGATGCCGGGGGTGCAGATTAACGGGACGCTGACTGGACTAGGGCGGAATGGCATTGAGTGGTTGAGTGATAACCGGACGGTGTTGGCGAGGTTGGTACCGGCGGGGCGGGGCAGTGCGCCAGTGGAAGAAGTTGCACCGGGTCCGCATGTGCAGGAGGGGGCAGGGAAGAGTGGGCCGATTCGCACGTATGAGGACATGCTGGCGTCGCCGCATGATGAAGAGCTTTTCGATTACTATTGCACGGCGCAACTGGCTTATGTGAATACCGCAACGGGCAAGGTAGAGACGTTGGGCAAGGCGGGGATTTTTGCGAGCGCGCGGCCGTCGCCGGATGGTAAGTATTTGCTGACAACGAAAGTAAAGAAGCCGTATTCTTATTTGCTGCCTTACGAGGACTTTCCGGAAGACGTGGAGGTTTGGAATCACGGCGGGAAAACGGTGAAGACCATTGCGAGTTTACCGATGGCGGACCGGGTGCCGATGGATGGAGTGCGGACGGGACCGCGCGGGTATCAATGGCTGCCGGGGGAACAGGCATCGCTGATTTGGGTGGAGGCGATGGACGGCGGGAATCCGAAGGAGAAGGCGACGTATCGGGATCGGATTGTGCGGTTGAGTGAGCCGTTTAGTGGTGAGCCGGTGGAGGTGACGAAACTGGAGCAGCGGTTCTCTGGAATGCAGCCATTGGCGAATGGGCAGTTGGCTTTGGTGGAGGACTTTGAGCGGAATAAACGATGGGTGCGCACGTTTGAAGTTGATTTGAAGAATACGGGCGCGCCGGCGAAGTTGTTGTTTGCGCGCAATGTGCAGGACCGCTACAAGGACCAAGGTTCGCCAGTGATGGAGGTACAGGCGAACGGGCAGATGGCGGTGAAGCAGGACGGCGACAGCATTTTTCTAGAAGGTGCGGGTGCGGGGCCGGGCGGGGATCGGCCGTTTTTGGATCGATTGAATTTGGCGACGGCGAAAACGGAACGGCTGTTTCAATCGGCGGCGGATTGTTATGAAGCGCCGGAACAGATTCTGGATGCGGCGGGGACAATGATTTTGACGCGACGGGAAACGCCAACGGAGCCGCCGAATTATTATTTGCGGGCGGGTGGGAAGACGACGATGATTTCTCATTATGTTGNNGTGAGCGGATCGGTGCAGCGGTACACGCAGTTGAGCGGTCACTTGCTGCTGGTGTTGGGCGGGTACGCGATTTTGGAGAATGCGGCGATGCCGATTATTGGCGATCCGGAGACGGTGAACAATACGTACCTGGAGCAGATTGTGATGGACGCGAAGGCGGCGATTGCGAAGGCCGCGGAGATGGGCGTGACGGACCCGGAGCGCGTGGCGGTGGGCGGGCATAGTTACGGGGCGTTTATGACGGGGAATTTGCTGGCGCATTCGACTCTGTTCAAGGCGGGGATCGCGGAGAGTGGCGCGTATAACCGGACGCTGANNGATCAAGGCGCCGCTGCTGTTGATTCATGGCGAGGCGGATGATAATACGGGGACGTTTCCGATTAATTCGGAGAGGCTGTATCAGGCGGTGCGGGGGAATGGGGGGACGGTGCGGCTAGTGATGCTGCCGTATGAGGCGCATGGGTATGCGGCGACGGAGACGTTGGAGCATGTGCTGTGGGAGGAGTTGCGGTGGTTGAATTTGCATTTGGGAACGGGCGGGTTGTGATTTGCAAAAACGAAGCCAACGGGTGTGCGTCTGGAGGCCTACAAAACGAACCCAAAAGCGAAGACGGGAAGCGCGGTAAAAAGGTAAAAATTGGGAGAAGA
>PMQB01000024.1 GCA_003169195.1 Bryobacterales bacterium | reverse complement strand
CGCAACGTCATGATCTACTTCGGGTCTGCCGTCCAGAGCCGCGTTTTGCCCAACTTTCACTATGGCTTGAAACCCGCGGGGCTCCTGGTTCTTGGCAGCGCCGAAACCGTCGGTAGCCGCTCCGATATCTTCGCTACCGCCAACGACGAACACAAAGTGTTCGCCAAAAAAGCCGTTCCTGCTCATCTCGACCTAAGCAAGGACCCCAGCATACCTAACCTACCGCCCATCCCCCAACTATCGGTCAGCCAGTGGACAGTGCCGCTCGACCTCGAAGGACGCGCCTCGCGTATTCTCGCCGCTTCCTACGCCCCGGCCGGCGTCATCATCAACTCCGAGATGCAGATCCTTCATTTCCAAGGCGTCACTAGTTTCTATCTCGAACCCGCCTCCGGTGAAGCCACTCTGAATCTGCTGCGACTGGCGCCCGAAAGTCTCGTTTATCCCCTGCGGGCCTTAGTTGAACGAGCTGTCGAAACCAAGTCGTCGGTCGAACAAACAGGCATCCGAGTCGAACGCCATGGAGAAACCCGCAACATCACTTTGCGCGTTATTCCGCTTTCCGAGAAGGCGCCCGCTTACCTGGTGCTCTTCGAAGAGCCAGTGAAGCAAAATGGCCCGCAGAGTCCCGCTCGCCAAGCCGCCAGTCAAACGAACCTACCCCAGAACGAGTCGCAACTGGGCCAGGCTCATCAGGAAATCCTCCAAATGCGGGACTACCTGCGTCGCTTCAACGAAGAGTATGAAGCCACCAACGAAGAACTGCGCGCTGCCAATGAAGAAGCCCGTTCTTCCAACGAGGAACTCCAAAGCACCAATGAAGAACTCCGCACGGCGAAAGAGGAACTGCAAAGTTCCAACGAAGAACTCATCACGGTTAATGATGAACTCAAGCAGCGCAACGACGATTTGCGCCGCGCCAGTGACGATTTGGCAAACGTCCTGACGGCCGCCGCCATCCCCATCGTCATGGTCGATAGAAATAGCTGCCTTCGGCGGTTCACCCCCGCCGCTCAACGCTTACTCGGCCTCTCGCCAGCCGACATCGGCCAACCGTTGCATCAGGTCAACCAGGCATTTTCTCCTCCCAGCCTTCCCAAAATGCTTAAAGCCGCTTTGGAACTGCTCGCCTCCCAAAGCGAACGTTCCCAAAACCGGCAAGGCCGCTGGTATGAGATCTTTGTGCGCCCCTACCGCACTGCCGACGACCACATTGAAGGCGCCGTCGTTTCTTTCATCGATGTCGATAACTCCACCCGCGCTCTTGAAGACGCTGAACACTCTCGCAATTTTGCCGAAGCTGTCATTGAGACTGTGCAGCATCCCATGCTGATCCTCGATCAAGACTTGCGCATTCTCCGTGCCACCGATGCTTTCTATCAAACGTTCAACGTTAAGCGTCTCGAGACCGAAGGCCAACTCATCTCCGACATTGGCGCCGGTCAGTGGAATTTCCCCGAGCTGCGGCGCCTTCTTGAAACAGCATTAGTGCGCGATGTCCCCTTCAAAGATCTTGATGTCGAACATGAATTTCCGAAAATTGGTAGGCGCACTATGCGCCTCAATGCCCGCCGGATTATTGGCACTAGCCAACGTCAGCGCCTGCTCCTGGCCATCGAAGATGTCACTGAACGGAAGGAAACCGCCGAAATTCAGTACCGTCGTTTGTTCGAGTCAGCTCGCGACGCTATCCTCATCGTCGAAGCCGCCTCCGGAAACGTCATCGATGTGAATCCCTATTTCACCGAGCTAACACGCTACCCGCGCGCCGAGCTCGTCGGTAAGCGCCTCGCCGATCTCCGCGTCTTTCTTGAATCGGACGAGATCCGTCGCCTGCTTCCAGATCTCCGAACTTCCCCGTCCCTGCGCCACCAGTCCGTCAAGGTCACAGCGCGAGATGGAACCAGCCTTATCCTCGAAATAATCGGCAACGTCTATAACGTTCGGAATCAGGAATTCATTCAGGTCAATATTCGCGACGTCACCGAACGCCGGCGCATCGAAGACCAGCTGCGCAGCTCCAATCTCGACCTCCAACAATTCGCCTTCGCCACCTCGCACGATTTGCAGGAACCGCTCCGCACCGTCAGCATTTTTTCCGAGAGGATCAAAGCTCAGCTCGAAGGAAAAGCCAATGCCGAAATAAGCCGCCAATTTGATTTTATCCTCGCCGCCGCCGCCCGCATGCGCCAAATGGTGCTTGACTTATTAGGCTATGCGCAAATCGTAAGGGCCGACTTGAATGCGTCCCTGGTGAACACCGAAGCCGTTCTTTCGTCCGTCTTGCTGAGCCTCCAGATGGCCATTGACTCTTGTCAGGCGCAAGTTTCCTTCGATCACTTACCTCCCGTTTTCATTGATCAGACTCACTTGGGCCAGCTCTTGCAAAACCTTATTTCGAACGCCATCAAATATCGCAGCAACCAGACCCCGCGGATTCACCTTTCCGCCCGCGACGCAGGCCGCGAATGGATTTTTTCCGTCACCGATAACGGCATAGGCATTGATCCCCAATACGTCGAACACATCTTCACAATCTTCAAACGCCTCCACGGCTCCAAATATCCCGGTTCTGGCATCGGCCTCGCTATCTGCAAACGCGTCGTCGAACGCTACGACGGCCGAATTTGGGTCGAGGCGAATCCCACCGGCGGCTCCATCTTTTCCTTTTCGTTACCGAAAGACTTGCCGGCTTAGAAGAGGCAAAAGAAGCTCGAACAATCAACAACCGAAGCCTGAGCTGCCTAGCTTGCTCCACCAAATCGCGCCAAACGCCTTCTCAAGTCCTGCTCAGGAAAGCACACCGGTGCGCCGCGAAGCTGGTAAACTCCCTGTATCACAATGTTGGTCCCGGGCCACCCTCACGACTTGTTCCTAAGTTACGCCCACGCCGAAACTCAATGGGTGGAAGCTTTCAAGAAAGCCTTCTGCCAGGAGTTTCACGAACGCGAAGGCCGCCCCGTCTCGGTCTGGCAAGATTCTTCAGATCTCCGCCCCGGAACTAAGTGGACCGCTGAACTGGAAGACGTTGTCAAAAACGCGGCTGCGCTGCTGGCCATCGTCTCCCCCGCCTATCAAGCCTCGCCCTGGTGCGGCGAAGAATACAGGTTCCTCCTCAATCACTACGGAACCCTCGAAGCACTCAAAGTAGAGACTATCTATCGCTTTTTCAAAATCTTCAAATTACCCACCGAGCATGACATACTCCCAGAACTGCAGGACGTCCGCTTCTTCAGTCAGACCAAAGAGCCGTATTCCATTGAATCCCCTGAATTCAAGGTGGCCATTAC
>PMQB01000542.1:352-12382 GCA_003169195.1 Bryobacterales bacterium | reverse complement strand
AGGAAATAAAGTTGGGGTGGGCTGTGACTCAAAAATGACGGGCGGAGTCTTTCAAGATTTGCAGCACCGAAAGGATTGTGCTCCAACTGCGTGTTGTGGCCGGGGCGCCGAAGAGATCGTCAATGCGGCCGAGATATCCGATTGACTTCATGTGGCGGCGATACTCGCCGAAGACGAGGCGATTTCTGACGCCATTGATTCGTACGAACCACTGCTCGCTTGTCGGAAGTGCAACCGGGAGGGGGATCTTGCAGGGGTTGGCTTGCGAGAGGATGCTCACAAACTGGATGATGGCTGGGTCTGGTGACTGCGTTTCAAATGGATTTTCTTTTTCTAATTGGAGAAGATCGCGGGCGTCGCAGACTGCAATTTCCATTTCAAATGGGAGTTTACGACGCAGATGAGCGAGGAACTTTGCGCGCGATCCAGGTTTTCGAACAACGAAAGTTCCGGCGGCGCCGACGTTTACAACATCATAGGTAGAGAGTTCTTTTGCGAGCATGCTGGGACGAAATGTGCGGTGTCCGCCGACGTTGATTCCTCGGAGGAAAACGATTAGAGGCATAACTCCCTAAACTCTAGTCTGCACCCGTTTAAGCAACTGCGGTTGAGGCGCGGCGAAACCGCATAGTGATCTGGCCAAGATGTAGAGAGAGTTGGATGTTGCGATGGAGCCAGTGCTGCGGCCAGGATTTATAGGGCCTAAGCTAACATGGTTTCGGCTTGAGCGCCTCACAAAATGTCCTCCACTTTTTCAATTGCGAAGATCAGCAGCGTTGCGGTTCTGTTGGGGATGCTGGCTGCGATACCAGCGAGCGGACAAGTTGTGCAGGATCCGCCGCCGGAACTCTTGTTCCTAGCGACGATTCTCAAAGTGAGGAAGAACATTCCTTATGAGGGTTGGGGGGAAGTGAAGTTTCCAACCAACGCTGAGGGAGGTGTGGCCAAGCAGGGCAAACATTGGAACATTCTGGCGGAGACGGCGAACGGCACTGATCCGGTGACGGAATGGAACAAAGTGAAGCCAGCGTTCCTGCAGAATGGCTGGACGCTTGTCAAAGAATACCGGACGGGCGGGTTGTTAGAGGTGCTGCAATATGCGAAGAACGGTGTTCAGGCTTGGGCGAACGTGGACACGGACGGCGCGCCGCTGCTGTTCCGTTTGAACGTGATTGAGATTGCACCGCTCCCCTTTGCTTTTACGCTAGCCGCACCCGCTGCGACTCCGGAAAAGATTGCGGCTGACAAGGGAGATTTTCCATATCTGGGGCCGCTGCCCGGATCGACATTTCATCGCGGCGGAGCGGACAACGCGGCTTTTTGGGTGACGCCCATGGGCGCCCAACAGGCGGAGTTAGTGGCGAATGGCGAGCTGTTTCGTTACTATGATTTTCCTGAGATTTCGAACGTGATGCTGACCACCGCCTATCGCAACGCTCTGACCAAAGGCGGCTGGGTGATTGTGGAGGAACGGACCAGCGTCATTAAGGCTCATTACGCGCAGAGGGGTAGAAACATCTGGGCGCTAATATCTCCGACGCCGGGCGGATACACGCTGAACGTGGCTGACGCGGGGTTAGTGGACTTGGGAGCGAATCTCAAGAAGGCGTGCCATGTGGCCCTGTACGGCGTATTGTTTGACTTCAACAAGTCGACCTTGCAGGCGTCCTCCGACGCGGTGCTGCAACCGGTGGCGACGATGATGACGGCGGACCAAACGCTGAAGCTTGAGGTGCAGGGTCACACCGATAACGTGGGCGATGACGCGTATAACCAAAAGCTTTCTGAAGCACGAGCGAAGGAGGTGGTTCTGTGGCTCACGCAGCATGGCGTCGCGACGGACCGACTCGTGGGCAAGGGCTACGGCAAGAGTAAACCGATCGCCGACAATGGGAACGACGAAGGGCGGGCCAAAAATCGCCGGGTTGAAATTGCCGATCCGCGATGTTCGCCTAAAGACAATTAGAGAGAGAACGTCCAGAGAAGGGACTGGTTTCACGACAAGTCATTCGCAAGAATGATGGAATGCAGCGACCTCCAAAGTACGCCCGAATCGAACGTGAACGTCGCTTCCTAGTGGACCGATTTCCAAATGCAGACGTGGCGGTGCGGCGGAGTATCAAAGACCGCTACATAGACGGTACCCTTCTCCGTTTGCGAGAACAGACAGATGACAGTGGACGGACGATCTACAAGCTCACACAAAAAGTTGCTTCGCGAGGAAGCGGAGCGCAACAGGGGTGGATTACGACTATCTATCTCACGGAGAGCGAGTTTCGTTTGCTGACGCAACTCCCAGCGAGGACGCTTAGCAAGATTCGCTATAGTGTGCCGCCGTTTGGCATAGACGTGTTTGAAGGCGCGCTTTATGGCCTGCGACTCGCGGAGGCAGAGTTCCACTCGGCCGCAGAAGCCGAGGCCTTGAACGTGCCGGATTTTCTTCTGCGAGAAGTGACTAATGACGAGCGATTTACCGGCGGTCAACTCGTCTGTGCATCTCGGCCTGATGTCGAAAGCTGGCTGGCGGGCCATGGAATCAGGCGCTGCGGCGGGTCATAAGATGACAGAGAGGGCGCTGATGAATTTTGCTAAGGCTGCGTTTTTGATTTGTGGTGGGTGGCCGTTGGTTTGCGGGGCTGGGCAGTTGGCGGTTCCGGCGAAGAGTGTGCCGGTGCCGAAAGATGTGAGTCCGGAGATGCAGACGATTATTGGAGCGCCGCTGAATCCGGTTTGGAACGTTCTTTGGAAAACGGGCGAGGAGTGGAGGGCGGCGGCGAATGCGCAGGCGGCGAAGACGGTGCAAGGGTTGCCTGCGATGCGGGAGCGGCTGCACGTGAAGGTAGAGCCGGGGGTGATAGGTGGGGTGAGGGTGTTTGTGGTTACGCCTCAAATGATTCCGGCGGGGCACGCAGACAAGGTTCTGATTCATGTGCATGGCGGCTGCTACGAATTGTTTCCGGGAGAAGCGGGAACGAGTGAGGCGATTTTGATGGCGGGGTTGGGGCATTTCAAAGTGATCAGCGTGGATTACCGGATGCCGCCGGAGGCTTATTTTCCGGCTGCGCTGGATGATGCGATGACGGTTTACAAAGAAGTACTGAAGACGACGAACCCGAAGAGGGTGGCGGTGTTTGGCACGTCGGCCGGTGGGGCGTTGGTGTTGGAGATGATGCTGAAGGCGAAAGAACTGGGGTTGCCGATGCCGGGTGCGATTGCGCCCGGGACGCCGATGTCGGACGTGACGAAGACGGGTGACAGTTTTTATACGAACGAGTTCGTGGACAATGTGCTGGTTTCGCCGAACGGGTTTTGCGATGCGGCGACAGTGGTGTACGCGCATGGACATGATTTGCGAGATCCGCTGTTGTCGCCGGTATACGGAGATATGCATGGATTTCCGCCGACGATTCTGAGTACGGGGACGCGAGATTTGTTACTGAGTAACACGGTGAGGGTGCACAGGAAACTGCGGGCGGCGGGAGTGGAGGCGCAGTTAGAGGTGTATGAGGGACAGTCGCACGCGCAGTATGGGAGGGATGACAGGGTGCCGGAGACGAGGGAAGCGTTTGGGGAGATTACGGAGTTTTTTGATAAGCATTTGGGGCGGTGAAGGANNCGAAGAGAAGTATTTGGCGAGTTCGACTAAGCCGATGATGGGTAGAGCGATTCCTGCGAGGACGAGGGCGAGAGTGGCGAGGAGGAAGAGCCAATCTTGGAGTTTGGGGCGGCCTGGATGGGTGAGATGAATTTTGAGGAGTTGGTAATTCCGACGGTTGGCTTTGAAGGCGACGTCGAAGAGATCTCCGATTAGCGGAACGGTGCCGGCGATGGCTTCGATGGCGACGTTGACTAACATGCGGGCGATGGCGATGCGGGGGATGCCGAGTTGAATTGCGCGGCCGATGATGAAGAGGGAGACGATGGCGTCGACGACGTCGCCGATGCCGGGGATCAAGCCGATGATGCCGGCGAGGCCGAACTGAAAGCCACCGGGGAGTTCGAAGGCGTAATCGAGCCAACGCGCGAGCGCTTCTACATCGGCGATGCGCGGATCGACGATTTCGGGAGTGAGGGCGTCTTCGCGATGGCGGGGGAGGACTTGGGGAATAATCTCTTTCGGCACAGTGATGCTCCCTTCATGTATAACAACAAAAATCAAACTTTTGGTATCTGCGGAACGTAGTATTCGGTTTGACGAAGTGCTGACATGAAACATATCTTCCGCCGACTCCTTTCCGCGCCAGTGTTCACACTTGCGACCCTACTCACGCTGGCGATTGGGATTGGGGCGAACACGGCTATTTTTAGCGTAATCAACTCAATTCTGCTGAAACCGCTTCCTTTCCCCGACCCTGACCGACTGGTGGGACTTTGGCATACCGCTAGCGGCCTTGATCTGAAAGAGCTAGACATGTGCCCTTCGATGTACTTCACGTACCGGGAACATGCGCGTAGTTTTACCGACGTGGGCCTTTATAACGGCGGCACTATGAGCATGAGCCGGATAGCGAAACCTGAGGAAGTGCGGGTGTTATGGGTGACCGACGGGACGCTACCGATTTTAGGCGTGACGCCGCTGATGGGACGCCAATTCACAGAGCGCGACACGGTGGACGGAAGCCCCGGCACAATTATGCTGACCTATGGTTACTGGCAAAAGCGCTTTGGGGGAGCAAGGGAAGTGATTGGGCAGCATATTGTCGGAGATGGCAAAGACCGCGAGATTATCGCTGTGCTGCCGCGCGATTTTCAGTTCATGAGTCCGCAACCGGCGGTGGTGACTCCGCTGCAGTTTGACCGCAGCAAAGTATTTTTGGGGAACTTTAGTTATCAAGGTATTGCTCGGTTGAGGCCCGGCGTGACGCTGCCGCAGGCCAACGCAGAGGTCCGCCAGCTTTTGGGAGTTTGGCTGAGGAGTTGGCAGGCGCCTCCGGGTTTCTCGGCTCAGTTATTTGCGGATGCGCGGTTGGGCCCTAATGTTCACCTTTTTGTGCGAGACGTGGTTGGAGATGTCGGCAATATTCTGTGGGTGATTATGGGGACCATTGGCTTGGTACTCCTGATTGCCTGTGCGAATGTGGCGAACCTCTTGCTGGTGCGGGCCGAGGGGCGACAGCATGAACTATCGATTCGAGCCGCGTTGGGAGCGGGATGGCAGAGACTGGCGCGTGACTTACTGGGAGAGAGTATCACGCTGGGAGTTATGGGAGGCGCCATCGGTTTGGCACTGGCTTATGGCGCGCTGCATTTGTTGGCGGTGATTGGTCCGGCAAACCTCCCAAGAGCGGAAGAGATTGGGATTGATCCGCGTGCGCTGGTGTTTACGCTGGCGATTTCGTTGTTTGCGGGTTTCGTGTTTGGACTATTGCCGGTTTGGAAGTACGCGGGGATTCGCGCAGGGACGGGACTGCGCGATAGCAGCCGGAGCGTTAGTGCGGGAAAGGAACGACTGTATGCGCGCGACGTTTTGGCGGTTTTTCAAATTGGCTTAGCTTTGGTGTTGCTCATTTGTTCTGGATTAATGATTCGGAGTTTTTACTCATTGAAGCAGGTGCAGCCAGGATTCACACACCCAGAAGAAGTGATGACTGTGCGGGTGTTTGTGCCGGACACGCAGGTGAAGAATGATGAGCAAGCGACGCGCACTCACCAGGAGATTCAGCGAAGGCTGAGTGCGATTTCGGGAGTAGAAGAAGTGAGTTTCGCTAACTCCGTGACGATGGAGGGCAGGAATAGCAACGATGTGTTGGAGGCGGATGGACATACGGTAGCAGCGGGGAAAGTGCCTCCGATTCGACGGTTCCGGTTCGTCGCGCCTGGTTACTTTCAAACGGTGGGGCGGAAGTTTGCGGCAGGGCGGGACTTAGATTGGAATGATGTTTACGGGTATCGTAACGTGGCGATCATTTCGCAGAACTTTGCGCGCGAATACTGGGGCAGTGCTTCGGCGGCCTTAGGCAAGCGGGTGAGGGAAGGGATGAAAGACGACTGGCGGGAGATTGTGGGCGTGGTGGAGGATGAGTACGATGACGGAGCGCAAGAGAAACCTCCGACGATAGTCTACTGGCCGGTGCTGATGAAACATTTCTGGGGGAATGATTCCATGGCGCAAAGAAGTGTTCGTTATGTGATACGCACGAAGCGGGCTGGTTCGGCGACGCTGTTGAGTGAGATGCAGCGAGCGATTTGGTCAGTGGTGCCGGATTCCCCGCTGGCGGAACCTGAGACGTTGGAGGCGATTTATCAGAAATCGATGGCGCGCACGTCGTTCACGCTGGTGATGCTGGCGCTGGCGGGTGGGATGGCGTTGCTGCTGGGAGTGGTTGGGATTTACGGAGTGATTTCGTATTCGGTTTCGCAGCGGACGAGAGAGATTGGGATTCGGATGGCGCTTGGGGCGCAGAGGCATGAGGTGAGTGGGTTGTTTGTACGGCATGGGCTGGGGTTGGCATTGGTGGGTGTATGCGTGGGGGGAGTGGCGGCGCTTGGTGTGACGCGATTGCTGCGGACGTTGTTGTTTGGAGTTACGCCGAGTGATCCTTGGACGTTCTTATTGACGGCGGTTGGATTGATTTTGGCGGCGATGCTGGCGAGTTATTTGCCTTCGCTGCGGGCGATGGCGGTTGATCCGACGGAGGCGTTGCGGACGGAGTGAGATCGGGCAGGCGGAAGCGCCTGCCCCACCGGTTATGGGAGGACAGGGAACTCGATTTTGGAGCCGTCGGGGCCGCCCCAGTAGATGCGCTCGGTGGCTTTGACGAAGTCCGTCGAGTGGGCGTTGGGGATCTCGAGGAATTTTTGGGGGTTGCGGTCGGTTAGTGGGAACCAGGAGCTTTGCACCTGAATCATGATGCGATGGCCGGCGCGGAAGGTGTGAAGGACGTCGGGCATCTGAAATGTTATGCGTTCGGGCTTGTTGGGCTCGAAGGGAATGGGAGTGGTGAGGCTCTTGCGATATTTGCCGCGGAAGGGTTCGCCGCGGATGAGTTCCTCATAGCCGCCGAGTTGCACGGTACTGGCAGGGAGAGCGCGTGCGTTGACGGCCGGTGCGCCGGGCTTGGCATCGTAATCGGGATATTTGGCGGGGAAGACATCGATGAGCTTCACGTCGAAATCGGAATCGGTGCCGGAGGTGGAGACTTTGAGATCGACGGTGATGGGTCCGGAGACGGTGACGTCGTGATCGAGGATGTCGGTTTTGTAGGTGAGGACATCGGTACGGGTGGAGGCGAAGCGTTGGTCTTCGGTCATGAAGTCGTAGCGGACGCCCATCAAGATGTGACCGATGTAGGGGACGGGTTTGGCGGGATCTGAGATGTATTCGTCGAAGCCGGCGGGAGTGCTGGGAGACTGCTGCCAGGCGATTTTACCGTTGGGAGTTAGGTATAGGTCAGTGGGTTTGGAGTCTTTGGGAGGCCACTGATCAAACTGACGCCATTGATTGACTCCTGTTTCGAAGACCCAGGCTTTGGGGCGCTTGCCGTTCTCGACACCCTTAAGATAGTGCATGAAAAAGGGGAACTCGATTTTCTCGCGATAGTAGACGCCGGTTTTTGAGCCGAAGGAGACGTTGCCGACTTTGTCGCCATCGCCACGGGAGAAGCCGCCGTGCACCCATGGGCCGACTACGAGCATGTCGGCGGTGTCGGGAGAATCTTTCTTGAGTTGATAGAACTGGCGGAAGAGACCTTGCGGATCCTCTTGGTCGTACCAACCGCCGACGATCATGACGGCGGGCTTGACGTCTTTGAGATATTTCCAGATGGAGCGAGCTTGCCAGAAATCGTTGTAGGTGGGGTTCTTGGCATTCATGTTCCAGTAAGGCTGCATGTTTTTGAAATAGCGTTCGTCGGCATTGGCCAGGGTGCCGAGGGAGAGATAGAAATCGTAGCCATCGGGCGTGCCGAAGTCGAAGGGGAGAGTGGGCACGGGCGGGGTGGGTTCGTCGCCGCGCGGACGGAAGCCTTGATACATGTTGAAGCGAGCGGCAAGCATGAACGCGCCGTTGTGGTATACGTCGTCACCTAAGTAGTAGTCGGTGACCGGGGCTTGCGGGGAGACGGCGACGAGGGCGGGATGGGCGTCGATCATGGCGGCGGTGGCGAAGAAGCCTGGTTGGGAGATGCCCCAGATGCCGACCTTGCCAGTGTTGCCGGGGATGTTTTTGATGAGCCAATCGATGGTGTCGTAGGCGTCGGTGCTTTCGTCGGTGTCTTGCGAGGTTTTCTTGATGGGCTTTTGAGGACGGGCGATGGTGAAATCGCCTTCACTCATGTAGCGGCCGCGGACGTCTTGGTAGACGAAGATGAATTTTTCGCGGGCGAAGAGAGGCGAGGGACCGAGGTTGGTGGGGAATTGGTCTTCACCGTAGGGGGCGCAATCGTAGGGCGTGCGCTCCATGAGGATGGGATATTTTTTGCCTTCCATGACTTCTTTGGGAATGTAGACGGCGGTGAAGAGTTTGATGCCGTCGCGCATGGGGATTTTGTACTCGTACTTGGAGTAGTTTTCGCGGATGTATTGCATGGTCATTTCGGGGGCGACAGCTGGGACTTGGGGGAAGAGGAGGACTGCGCCGGTGAACGGGAGGAGGAACGACCGAATCCAAGTAGAGGCCATCTAGATAGATTACTCGGGGGCGGGTTTAGGAAGCGGGCCGACGCCAATCTTTGAGCATGTCGACTAAGACGCGGGCGTCTCGACGGAGGCTGCTGTTGGAAAGAGTTATGGCGTGGCGAGTGGCGAGGCCTTGCAGGTCAACAGGCAGGTCTTCTTTGCGCGGCATTTTGGCACCGCCCACGAGACAGGGGATCACGATTTTCTGTTTTTCGAAAGCGGCGGCGACTTCCAACCTGACGAAGTCATCGGGGAGATCGATGCGGCGGAGGCCTGTTTTTGGATTGACGCCGATCCACTTTTTCGAGATGACGGCAAGCAAGAAATCTGCGGAAGCGAGAGCTTCGTTGATCTTGTCGATGAAGAGCATACCTGGCTGTAGCGTATCTAAATCGCGGAATATGGAAAGGCCAGGCACTTCAGCGATAAGAGTGCTGAAGAGGAAATCGACGTGCATGGAGGCATCGTCCCTGCGGTAGGAGATGAAGAGGCGGGGGCCGCGAGGCTCTTGTGGCGGGGTTGTGGGTGCTTGGGATAGGGTTCTCTCTGGAGAATTTAGTGTAATTTCGGAGAACTTAGTATTCAGTGCGTTTGCGTCTACTTTGCGAAGCTCGTCGCTGAAATCGAGCACGAGGCGAGTCAGGCGTTCATCGGTGAGGAGCGCGAGGAGCACGAAGCCGGAGCGAACTTCAGGCGCGTTGGAATCTAACGATGCGTAGAGCCAAGCGCTGGACAGAGCGGCTTCGAGCAACAAGCTGAATGAGGGAGTTCCTGCGTTGCCGGTTTTCAGATTGTCGACAGCACGATTGAGATGGACGGTGAGACGCCCGACATCTAAGCTGAAGTGCGTTGCGATCGAAGAAAAGTCGTTATCTTGCGCCTCGACCAGCTTGAGGAGAAAGTGTTCGATTGCTACTTCGTAGTGGCCGCGCGCGACACAAAGGCCAGCGGATCCTTCGAGGAGTTGGCGAGTTGTTTTGTTGACCTTGCCGATGAGAGCTTTTAGATTGGCCACAGGGATTCTCCTGTTAGGTTAATGCAGTTGCTTGAGTTTAGACAGGAGGAAGAGCAAATCGGGGAGAGGGTCGCGCAGGCGAGAGGCAAAATCGCTGGGAGCCGCGCGCAGCCAGGCGGAGAACGAGTGTGAGCCACGGTGATAGGCGATGGCATTTGTTTTTGCGGGCGCGGTGTGCGGCAGGGAGCAGTTGAGGCGGACGAAGTTGGTGCCTGCTAGAACAGAGCCGTGAATGGTGGCCCAGAAGCGGGGGTTCATCTCGAGCAGAAAGGCTTGGCCGTTCGTGGCATGGAGGCGAAGGTCGAAGTTGGCGACACCGGTCCAATGCAAGTGGCGACAGAGTTTGGCGGCTTGGGCGAGGGCACCTTCGTGAAAGGTGAATTGGATGGATGACGCCGGAGCGAACGATTGGGACTGGTCGAGTGGGTGCTGCATCGTGAAGGCGAGAATCTGGCCGTACTGGCAGAAGACGTTGCAGCCGACGTTCTGGCCGGGGATGAATTCCTGAATGATGGAGAGGGCTGGTTCGACGTTGGGCGAGGGGAGGATGAAGTTGAGCTGGGGTGCGTCATGGATGAGAGAGATGCCGACGCCGCCTTCGCCGATGCGTGGCTTGAGGAGTAGCGGGAAGGTGAGATCGGACGGGAGATGAGCGGGGCTGGCGAGCCAGGTGCGGGGAGTGTTCGCGTAGCAGGCTTGGGCGGCGATGTGGAAGGTCCATTTGTCGACGGCGGTGTTGAAGGAGGAAAGAGAAGGCACGTGCATGCTTGGCACGTTCGTGAGGGACGGGGCTTGGCGGATGAGGAATTCGGTGCCGGTGGTGGAACAGGCGAGAAGTAATTCGGCGCGCGTGGATTGGATGGCGGCCGGCAGAGCGGACTCGAGCGAACCGGGGGCGTATGGCAGGAATGTCTTGATGTGGCGGGAGTAGCGGACGGAGCTTCGAGGGTGGGCGGAGAGCAGGTGGATGAGGACGTCGGGATGCTGAGCGAGGCAGCGGACGACGGGGAGTGCGAGGCCGCTTTCGCCGTCAATTAATAATACGGAGGTCTGCAGGAAAAGAAGTGGCTGCGGAGCGGGCGAATTCTCGGAGGGTTACAAGAGGAAGAAGAGGGTGCGGCACCTTGGTTGGAGGCGCCGCGCCATGTCGTTGCTTTCAAGGTTAATTTGATTCTAGCGGCGATTGGCCAGAATGTAATGGCCCATTGGATCGAATTGTTTCTACAACTTTTGGTTGAGTAGGATGGGAGGCGTTATGAGTAACAAAGCGAAATTGATGGAGATCCACAGTGCCGAGGCAACGCCGGCAGGAGGGCATTATGCGCAGGCGATCCGGCACGGCGATACTTTGTACGTTTCAGGCCAGTTGGGTGTGACGCGGTCGACGGTGGATGCGGCGCAGGTGCCGATTGGCCAACAGGTGGCGTTTGCGCTGGGGAACATTGAAAAGCTGGCGCAGGCGGCGGGTGCGGGACGGAACGATGTGGTGAAGTGCACGGTGTTTGTGACAGGCATTGAGCACTGGGACGAAGCCAACAAAGCGTATGCGGCGTTTTTTGGAGAGCATAAACCGGCGCGGTCGATTGTGCCGTGCTTGCCGTTGCACTTTGGGGCGAAGGTGGAGATTGAAGCGGTGGTGGCGTTGAGCGAGTGAAACGGAGACGCTTATAATTGACCATGTCAATTAGGAGATGGTCTGCGGTTGCGGTTTTCGTTTTGCTGATTTCGACGGGGAACGCGGGGGCGCAAACAGCGTCTGCGACTGTTTTGGTTTTGAAGGCCGCGCGTGTTTTTGATGGAGAGACGACACACGCGGGCTGGGCGGTGCGGGTGAAGGGCGATCGGATTGAGGCGGCGGGTCCAGCTGCGGAGATTGATGCGCGCGATGCGGAGGTGATTGATCTGGGCGGGTTGACGCTGCTGCCTGGGTTGGTGGAAGGACATTCACATGTTCTGCTGCATGCGTATAGCGAGACGCCGTGGAATGACCAAGTGGCGCATGAGGGGCTGGCGCTGCGTGTGGCGCGCGCGACGAATCATTTGCGCGTGACGCTGCTGGCCGGGTTCACGACGATTCGCGATTTGGGGACGGAAGGCGCGGGCTATGCCGATGTTGAGTTGAAGCAGGCGGTGGAACAAGGCATCATTCCGGGGCCGCGGATGTTGGTTTCGACGCGGGCGATTGTAGGTACAGGCACGTATGCACCAAAAGGGTATGTGCCGGAGTGGACGGTGCCGCAAGGAGCGCAAGAGGCGGATGGGGTAGACAGTTTGATTCGCACGGTGCGTGACCAGATTGGGCGCGGGGCGGATTGGATCAAGTTGTATGGCGATTACCGATGGGGGCCGCATCCGGGTTCGCATCCGACGTTTTCGTTGGAAGAGATGAAGCTGGCGGT
>PMQB01000542.1:0-311 GCA_003169195.1 Bryobacterales bacterium | reverse complement strand
GAAGGGGCAGGCGGAGTCGCCGGCAGTGCTGCGGCATCGGGCTAGTTTCAAAGCGGCTTTGGATGCGGGCGTGACGATTCTGAGCGGGAGTGATGTGGGTACGTTTCCGCATGGGGATAATGCGCGAGAGATTGAGCGGATGGTGGATTGGGGGATGCCAACGTTGGATGCGTTGAAGGCGGCGACGTCGGTGGCGGGGCAGGTGTTGCATATGGATATCGGGGTGGTGAAGGCGGGGATGTTGGCGGATTTGATTGCGGTGGATGGAGATCCAGTGAAGGATGTGGGAGCGCTGCGGAAGGTGACGTTTG
>PMQB01000580.1 GCA_003169195.1 Bryobacterales bacterium | reverse complement strand
CATTGTACTGAGCTGTCGACACAGCAGTGTTGACGTTCAGCATAGGCACGGCACTCGAAGCTGGCGTAGTGACGGCCATGTTCCCCCACTGATCATACGCGAAGCTCTGCGACCAGCCACCCGAGTCGGAGGCGGAGGTCAAGCGGTTTTCATTGTCGTAAAGGAACGATTGGCTGAAGTGCGTTTTGGCGGTAAAGCCGGGACCACCCAAATATTCGTCATAGGCAACCAAGTTGCCGTTGTCTGTGGCGGTCTGCGTCGCTGCAGTGCCTTGCGGGCAATCGTTATAGGTCCCATAGTTACTGTTGTTGCTAAAGCCCCAGCCCGGGCACGACATGAACAGCATGGTCGCCGCCGTGTCCTGGTTGCCGATGGACTCGTAGCTTTCCACCACCTGCAATCGCCCATTCAGCGAAGCCGCATGCGCCACATTATTGCCTCGAGTGAAATACCAAGGTTCGCCGCTCGGCCAGTAGTTGATNNGGCCGGTTCGCACCATCGTAACCGGTCGTAATAATCCGCCCGGAGGGATACGTCTCTGATAAAAGCGCGCCAGCCTGATTGTATTGATACCCTGGGAAGTTGTACGTGTTGCCGCCCATCACTTGGCTGGAACTCGTAACCCGCCCCAACGGATCATAAGCAGTGTAATTCGTGGTGGCAGCGCTGTTGCTGATTTGCGTAAGTCGGCCAATGGAATACGGGACGGAACCGGAGTCATAGACATAGCTGACTTGCGGCGTCTTGCCATCGGAGTAACTCTTCACAGTCGGACGATTCAAGCCATCATAGCCCGAATTGCAGGTTGAGCCGGACANNGCTGAGAGCATCCGTTTTGGAGACCAAATTGCCGACTCCGTCATAAGCGTATCTAATCGTGCCGGACTCCGGGTTTGTCGCGGAAGTGAGCCGCTTCAGACCGTCATAGGCGAAGCTCCGCGAGTGCGCCAGCCCAAGCTGGCATCCGTATATCTGCGGATTCGCAGTAGCCGCGCCCACCACCCCCTGGTTCACGCAGGTGAGGTCATCCAATGCGTCATAGCCGTAGGTGGTGTAAAAGTTGTCGCTGCCGGGCGCTTCCTCCGCCTGAACCAGTCGGCCCAATCCATCAGTCCAGGTCGACCTTTGCTTTCCGGCCTGGTCGTTGACAGTCGTCTGGTTGCCGGAATAGGTAGTGTTCGTCGTCGCGTTGTCGGCATTAGTAGTGACGGTCTTGATTCGGCCCAAGCCATCATATGGGTAATAGGTCGTCAGCCAAGATTGCGAGGAGGCGCTGCCGGGCACCGCCGGCGTGCTTGTTGTCGAAAGCCGACCCAGCGCGTCATAGGTCTTCAGAGTTTGGATATAGTCACCGGACGTGTCCACATATTGGTCGTTTTCCGCGTCGCGCCCAAAGCCGTCATAGACTGTGCGTGTGCGTAGGAGCCGGTCCCCTGTCGCCGATTGGTCATTGTAGAGATCAACTGAAAGCGGCACAGTTCCACCAGGGCTATATACAACATTGGTCTGGGTTTCGACAAGAGTTCCTGCAATGGTAATACCAGCAGCCCTTCTGATTTGCGTGAGGCGATCAAGGTTGTCGGCGAAGCTGTAGATTGTATTTACCTTGTTCACATCGGTCGCCTGCGTGACCTTTCCAGTGTTGTAGTCATACTGCCACGTAGCAGACTGGCCCGCCGTTGAAGTATTGGCGGGCGGAGCCACATATCCTCCGCCAACGGCAGTGTAACCGTAAAGGGAATTTGGATCGTCGTAACTGTAAGTTGTGTCCGCCCACTTATTGCCAGAACCATCAAGCAGCTCGACCTCAGTTGGCAGGTTTAGAATGTTTCCAGCCACATAGGAGGAGCCTGTGTTGAATGTTGTCACGACCTGCCGCAGCACTGGACCTCCTGACGGGCCAGATCCCCAATCCGACTCCGTGCGATTATCTTCGTTGTTGTATTGATCGTAAAGGGAAACGGTTTGTTTGGTTAGGGCGCCCTCCGTCGTGCTCTCTTGCCATGGAAGGTAGTCGTGCGGCGGCCGGCCATACGAGTCGGTGTTCGTCAACCACCAGCAAGTCGAGTCGCCGGCACAGCTGCGTTCTTGATAGGTGCGGCTAATCGAGCGCAGGAGCGTTACGCCATCGCTGTCGTAATATTGCGTCGACGGCTCCTGGCCGACACTGGGTGAGTCATATCCAATGGGCACGTTCAGGGGAGGCCACGCGCCCGCAACGACGTTGTGCACCGTCTTAGACTGTAGAATCGTCCCACTGCCGTCGTAATCCGAAACGGTCACCGCCGCGCCCGGTGCTGAGTAAATCGTCTCGCGGGAGGGTGTCGTGTCAGTAGAGTGAAGGTATTCCCTCCGTTTCGTCAGCACGCATCTCAGAAAGAACGACTCGGCAGCAGGAAACCCGCCCCACGGACCGACCGTCTGCTGCCCGGCCCAGTCATACTCTACCGCGCCGCCCGCTGGCAGCTGAATTCGTGCCACATTGCCATAACTGTCGTATTTGAAAATGTACGATGAGCCGTCGGGGAGGTCAATTTCCGAAATGAAAGTTCCGCCGATAGGCGACGGAGTCTGGCCTGAATTTAAATTCAGTATTTTCGGCCACAAGGCGTCGTCGGTCTTGATGCTCTGGTCTTTCCGCAAAATATTCGCCAGAACGTCGTGGTGGATGTTAATTGACCTCACGGCGTCGTTTCCACCCGTATACGTGAGCTGGTCGTAGCTCCGCCCCAAGATGCTGTCAACCAAACCTTGCTTTATTCCATAGGAGCGCCCAACTGAGTCCGTTATTCCAGTTAGATTTCCGCTGCCGTCAAACAGGTAATTAATGGTGTTCCCGTTTCTGTCCGTAATCGACGTAGCGTAGCCTTTTGCCACCGTATTGGCAAAAGTGTAGGTCGTGCCGTCCCTCATCACCAGCGTGCCGTTAATTGGCAGGGGCGCACTGGAGCAGTTTGCCGCCCTGGCAACTGTGTCAGTGACGTTTTGTCCTGGCGGCGTGGTGAAGACCGCCGAAGTTCCATCGCGCGTCACCCAAACCGCTCCCCGATCATAATAGGCGGAGCCTTGGCCGAGGTTATAGGGCTGCGGCTGTCCCCCGCTCTTCTGGTCTATTAACTCCATCTCGGTCCCGTCCGAGCCGATAAAGGTGATACGGCTCAACGTGCTTTGGCTATAGTTTTGCAATAAGCCCGTTCCAGGCACGCATAGATAACCTGCCTCACGCAGCATAATGCGAGGTACACCGTAGATTGGCGGGATCACCCCCGACCATGCACTATTGTTCTTGATTCCATACTGCCAGCCCGTCAGCGTACATCCGTTCGGACCGCAGTTGGCGTAGATGGGTGCCGGCGTCACTGTCCACTGTGAGTAAGGCGTAAAATCGGGCATCATAACAGCGGAGGCAGTTCCCCGACCGCCGATTTTGACTAAGGGAAACCGAAAGTTGACAGACAGATTCCCATAGTTGATGGTGTCGAAGCCGCTAAGAATGTAAGACCCCGCCGGCGTTCCCGGTGCCAGAGCCGGCGGCGTGTACGACTGAGTCAGCGGAGCTGGTACAACCGTGGACTGGCCCGCCAAGTCGCGCGACGCCAGCATCGCAACGAACACGAGCCCAAAAGAGCAGAAACGAGGCGGCATCCGCCGCGGATGCTGTCGCATAAGTTCTGTTCTCGGGATAGCGGCACCCCCTTTACCCGTCCGCGACTCCCGCTCGAGGTTACTAACCGATATCTTCATCTTCTCCCCTTGAAGTAACTAAGGCCAAAAAAGAGAAGCCAAAAGCAATGCAACGAACCCGCCCACCCGAATGAGCCGAGCCTCCGTCCGCCGCAGTCTGGTGGCTTCCCATCGTTAAAGAGGTGGTCGTCGCCTGTCCGTCTGGTTTTGGCCCGATTCGCCCGCGGCGTGTAACCAGCCACTGGCGAACTTGCGGTTTGCGCACAAAGATGCAAACTTCCAACTAACAAAACAAGAACGGCGGCACTGCACGACGATTTCATTTTGCGTTACGGCTCCCTTCTCCTCGGATCTTTAATCTGTCAGACATGGTCCGCCTATCGCACCGCCCTTTCCCTAGTTCCCGCACGTCGCCTGCCGTGTAGGCGACCATCATTTTGAAAGTGGCCCTCGACGATCCAGTGGGCCCACTCGCCTGCCAGAAACAGAAACTTTGGCGGGCTCATCTCAATTTCCCCGCGCCTAGTTAAAGAAAATTCCATTAACCACCGCGTTATCCCCGCCCGTATGCGTAACTTGAATCTGCACATGCCCTCTCATTTGATAGATCTCCCACACGCCGCCGCTAAACGACGAATATGACTGCGTGTTCAGAACGTTTGCACTGCTCGGGTCGACAATGGTCACGGTTTCCGTTCGCTGGTCCGAATTCAAATCGCACAAATACAGTGAGACTTGGTGCGTGTTGCCATCGGTCAGGTTTACATCAATCGTAAACACCGTCGCCGAGTAATAAACTGAAGGAATCCGCGCACTCGATCCACTCGCTGTTTGTAGTCCTCGCGGATCGTACGTTAATCCATTAAATGTCCAGGTGCTGGCGCCGCTGATGTTCACTGTCGCATAACTTGGAGGGCTCTCCAGGCCATTCGCAATCAACTGCCCATCCGCCCCATACTGGCCCGTCCAAGTGCCCAGTGTGGTCGTGTCCGCGCCGCTATAGGTCGCAGAACTCGTGGTCACCATCGTGGAAGACCCCGGATCGAAGAAGATGCCGTTCACGATGGCGTTATCCCCGCCCGTATGCGTAACTTGAATCTGGACGTGCCCTTTCATTTGATAGATCTCCCACACCCCGCCGGTAAACGACGCAAAGGATTGCGTGCTCAGCGCATTCCCGGTGCTCGCGTCGATAATCGTTACCGTTTCCGTTCGCTGGTACGAATTCAAATCGCACAAGTACAGCGACACTTGGTGCGTGTTGCCATCGGTGAGGTTCACATCAATCGTAAACACCGTCGCTGCGTAATAGACGGAAGGAATACGCGTACTCGATCCACCCGCTGTTTGCAGCCCTCGCGGATCGTACGTTAATCCACTAAACGTCCACGTACTGGCGCCGCTGAAATTCACCGCAGCATAATTTGGAGGGCTCTGCAGGCCATTCGCAATCAACTGCCCATCCGCCCCATACTTCCCCGTCCAAGTTCCTAACGTGGCTGAGTCCGCGCCGATGTAGGCGGCCAACTGCCTCGGCTTTTGCCCTTCCGAGAAACCCAGTCACCACGGAACAAGATTTATTTTCAGCCCCCAAACCATTGAAACTAAATACTTTTCCACGATCCGCTCGCGTCAAATTCCTCGCCCATCGTCTGGCCGCCGCTATCCTCAAAGCATCTCGCGGCAGTTGTTGCTTCGAAAATAATTTCCAAGTGCTGCCCAAACCGT
>PMQB01000651.1 GCA_003169195.1 Bryobacterales bacterium | reverse complement strand
AGACCTACTTTCTCTTCGGCCTAACCCAGCCCCAACTCGCCCGCACACTCTTCCCCCTGGGCGGTATGATCAAGCCCGAAGTACGCGTGTTGGCGAAGGAACTCGGCCTGCCCGTCGCGGAAAAGAACGATAGCCAGGAAATCTGTTTTGTCCCCAACGGTGATTACGCCGCATTCATCGATGCCTATTTCGCGGAGCAGGGAATTGACTCATCCGTCACTCAGGGCGAAATTGTCGATACCGCCGGCCGCGTCCTTGGCCAACATGCTGGCACGCATCACTTCACCGTGGGCCAGCGTCGTGGATTGCGTGTCGCAGCGCCTGAGCCTCTCTACGTCATCGCCACCGAACCAGGCACCCAGCGCGTCCTCGTCGGCCGTGGCGACGAACTCATGAAATCCTCTCTCACCGCTGGCAACGTAAACTGGCTTTCCATCGCGGCTCCCGGAGCGGCCCGCCCAGCCCAAGTCAAAATTCGCAACAAGCACGCCGCCGCAGCCGCCACGCTCATCCCAACCGCCCACCCTAATCGCATCCAAGTTCGCTTTGCCGAACCGCAGCGCGCCATTACTCCCGGCCAAGCGGCCGTTTTCTACGACGGCGATCTGGTTCTCGGCGGCGGTTGGATCGAATAACTCTCCATGCGCGAACGCGTTGAATACGCCGTCGCGGCGACTCTCCTTGCCCTGCTTCGAATTCTCCCGCTGAGTCTTTCCTACCGCTGTGGTTACGCCGTCGCGCGCCTCCTCGATCGCCTCTTGCCCAAGCTCCGAAAGGTGGCCGGGCGTAACCTGTCCATGGCGTTCCCCGAACTTCCGCTAGCTGAACACCGCCGCATCACCGATGGTGTCTTTCGCACCGTCGGCCGCATGCTCGTCGCCCTTGCGCGCTTTCCTTCAATCAATAAACAGAATGTCGGTGAGTGGATCTCTTATGAAGGCCTCGAACACTACCAAGCCGCCAAAAAGCAAGGCCGTGGCGTCCTCGTCGCCACCGCTCACTTGGGCAATTGGGAGCTAAGCGCCTTCGCCCACGCCCTCATGACTGAGCCGATGAACGTCATGATTCGCCCTCTCGATAACCCGCTTGTGGATCAGTTAGTAGAAGACCGCCGCACGCTAAGTGGCAATCGCCTCATCTTCAAGAAAGATGCTGCCCGTTCCGTTCTCAAAGCTCTCAAGAACAACGAACCCGTCGGTATCTTAATCGATCAAAACACCACACCGTCGGAAGGCGTCTTCATCAACTTTTTCGGCAAACTCGCCTGCGCTGGTGTTGGCTTTGTCAAACTCGCACATCATTCCCAAGCCCCAGTCATCCCTGGCTTCGCTATTTGGGATGAACCAACGCAACATTACATCTTGCACTTCCTGCCCGAAGTGCCCCTCATTGGCGACCCCGCGACTGACACCCAACGCATCCACACCGTGTTGGAAGACATCATCCGCCAACATCCCGATCAGTGGATGTGGATCCACCGCCGCTGGAAAACTCGCCCCCCCGGCGAGCCGTCGCTTTATTAACTAAGCTTTCTTCAGTTGATTCCCAATCGGCAGCTTCCGAATCCGCTTATCCGTCGCCGCAAAAATCGCATTCGCCACAGCTGGCGCAACCGGCGGCACACCCGGCTCTCCCACACCCGTCGGCTTCTCCGTCGAAGGCACAATATGCACCTCCACCACGGGCATCTCATTCATTCGCAGCACTTGATACCGATCGAAATTCCCCTGCTGCACCGCTCCATCTGTGAACGTAATCTCGCCATGCAGCGCCGCCGCCAAACCAAAACCAATCCCGCCTTCCATCTGCGACTTGATCACATCCGGATTGATCGCCACCCCGCAATCCACCGCACACACCACGCGATCCACCTTCAGCGAGCCGTCCCCCTTCACCGTCACTTCTGCCACATGCGCCACAAAAGTATTGAAGGATTCATGCACCGCAATTCCGCGCCCACGCTTCTCGCCGTTCGGCCCTTGCTTCATCGGCTTGCCCCAACCCGCCTTTTCGGCCGCCAGCTGCAACACCGTCCGATGCCGCGGATACTTCGACAACAGCCCTAAACGAAACGCCAACGGATCTTTCCCCGCCGCAATCGCCGCTTCGTCAATTAAACCCTCTGTCGAAAATCCCGTCAGCGAATGCCCCACCGACCGCCACCATTGAATCGGCACACCCGCCGTGGCAGGCGTATGCAATTCAACTTGCAAATTCGCGCAGTCATACGGTAAATCCGCCGCGCCTTCTACCGACGTCGGGTCCACCCCATTCTTCACCATGAACGCTTCGAACGCCGTGCCCTTCATAATCGACTGGCCCACAATCCGCTCATGCCAAGCCACCAACTTGCCATCGCCATCCAGCGCCACTCGCGCCCGGTGCACGTTCATCGGCCGGTAATAACCACCGCGCATATCGTCTTCGCGCGTCCAAACCATCTTCACCGGCACGTCCAAACCCTTCTCGCGCGCCGCCTTCGCTATCGCCACCGATTCCAACACATAATCGGAAAACGGATTCGCCCGCCGTCCAAAACTGCCTCCCGCATACAACTGCATCAGAAAAACTTGCTGCGGCTTCAGGCCAAGAAACTGCGCCACCAACCCCTGATCCCCGGTCTGCCACTGCTCACCGTTCCAAATCTCACAGCGGTCCGCCGAAAGCTTCACCAGGCAATTCAACGGCTCCATTGCCGCGTGCGCCAGGTAAGGAAACTCATATTCCGCTTCAATTAACCGCGCCGGATTCGCCAGTGCCGCGCCCACGTCGCCCTTCTTACCCGCAATCAACCCTTCAGTCTTGGCCGCCGCCTTGTACTGCGCCAGCACTTCCTCGCTGCTCAGTTTGAAAGCGTGCGTGTCGTCCCACTGCACCTCCAACACATCCCGACCCTGCCGCGCCGCCCAGGTGTTCTTCGCCAATACCGCCACTCCGCAGAACCCATGCGAATCCGCCGCATCAAACTTCACAACATCCACAACTCCAGGCACCGCCTTCGCCTTCGTTGCATCAAAGCTTTTCACCGTCGCACCGAAACGCGTTGGATGCGCCACCACCGCCACCAGCATGCCCGGCAATTTGAAATCCTGCGTAAAGATCGCCGACCCATCCGTCTTCGCCGCACTGTCCTTCCGCGCCAGCCGCGGTTTGCCAATCAACTCAAAATCTTTCGCGTCCTTCAGCCTCACATTTTGCGGCACCGCTTGCTTCGCGGCATCCTCTGCGAGCTCTCCAAACGTCGCCGACCGCCTCGAAGCGCTATGCGTAACCATGTTCCGCTTCACCGCAATCGTGTCCGCCGATACGTTCCACCGCGCCGCCGCCGCCGAAACAATCATCGCCTTGGCCGTCGCGCCCGCATGCCGCATCTGCTCGAACGATGACGCCATCGCCGTGCTGCCGCCCGTCCCCTGCACACCCATCGCCGGATTTGCGTAAAGCTTCACATCCGCCGGCGCACCTTCCACGAAAACCTTGTCCCAATCCGCGCCTAGTTCTTCCGCCACCAACGTAGCCAACCCCGTATAGCTGCCCTGGCCCATTTCCAAATGCTTGGCAATTACCGTCACGGTGTTATCCGTGCCAATGCGCAGAAAAGCATTCGGGGTCCAACTGGTCGGTGCGGCAGTCGCCGTCTTGCTCAAGCCAGGCAACAACTGCAGGCCCAGCGTCAATCCGCCAATACCTTGCAGGAAACCCCGCCGGCTCACATTCGCAACGTTGGCGCGCGAGCTCTCTTCTTCAGCGATGCGATTTGTAATTCCCATATTCATCTCCCCCAACTAAGCAAGCTTACCCGCCGCTTCGTGAATCGCCGCGCGTATGCGAACGTACGTCGCGCACCGGCAGATGTTGCCGTTCATCGCCGCATCGATGTCCGCATCTGTCGGCTTCCTGTTCTTGGTTAACAGGGCCGTCGCCGACATGATCTGTCCCGATTGGCAATACCCGCACTGCACCACATCCAACTCGCGCCACGCCGTCTGCACCGCTTTGCCCACATGATCCGCTGCCACACCTTCAATCGTCACAATCTTCTTGCCCACCGCCGCCGAGACAGGCGTCATACAAGAGCGAATCGGCTTCCCGTCCAGGTGTACCGTACAAGCACCGCATAGCGACAAGCCGCAGCCATACTTCGTCCCCGTCAAATTCGCTACATCGCGCAACGCCCACAACAAAGGCATTTCGGAAGCGACATCCAACTCCTCATCCTTCCCATTAATGCTCAACGTAAACATAAAAATCTCCTCGTTATTTGTGTTCGGCAGACACAACTTTCCATTCGATGCCAAAAGTTACCGCAAGTCGCATTGAATGAATGATCACCAGTCTATCGACAAACAACAAATGTGGAGCACTCCGGTCACATGTGATCCCACTGACTTTCGTCTACCGCCCCACACTGCGCGCCACCGGCCTCTGATCCAAACCCAACACCGCCACCACAATCCCCGCCAAATCCGCCGGCACTGTCAGCTCCCCCTGATAACTCAAATACTTCTGTCCCTGGGCATCTACCCGCCACCCAATCTCTACCCCAAACGCCGTGCCCACCCGCATAACCGATCCCTCCACCTGCACCGTTCGCGCCCCTGCATTCTCCGCAATCACCGTCAACCCATACCCCCGCGCAAAGGCCTGCACCGCTGCCAAATCCGCTGCGTCCACCCTCAGGAAAGTCTCCGCTTCATCGCGGCTCATTGGACGCAAAGAGCCGGAGAGAAGCTGTTCGCTTACATCTCCGGCTCGTTTCGGTCTACGAATCACAATCGTCGGACTAATCGTCTGGTCCGCATCCACCGGCAACCAACTTCCACCAATATCGTGGAAGGCGGCGCTGCCCGGAATCGCCACCCGCTGTTCCATACCTCAAACCACCTCAGAACTGCGACCGCTAATGAGCAGGCCGCTACACCATGCCCTCCAGTAACTAGCAGGTACGGCTAAACAACCAGCAGCCTCACCGCAGGCGGGGCTACCTTACGTCCCCGCCGTTGCCGAAGAACTACCCGCCGCAATCAGCGCATTCAACAGCGCCGTTCCATTCGGCGAACCTAAACCCGTACAAGGATCCCATCCGGTTGTTGCGCTATAGAATCCCAATCCGCTATCGTCATTATTCCCACTCGTGACATCTTGAAACACCGTTTCCCCTAAGCTATAAAGTTTCGGCTGCAGGAGTCCCACGGGCGTGCCCAGCTTCTGGTTAAGCAGCGCGATCAGCCCCGCCCATAAAGGCGCCACCGCACTCGTGCCACCCACCACAATGCTCTGTCCATCGACCACCACTTGATACCCGGTCACCGGATCAGCATTCCCCGAAACATCGGGCACACCCCTCCCCACGAAATTCGTTTCTGGATTCGCCGGCACAACCGCATTCTGCTGATAACTCGGCAGAGCAAAAACAGTGCTTACGCCACCACCTGTCGCGCCTTCATTGCTCGCCGTTTCATTCCATACGGTTTCAGAAGAAATCGTACTTCCGCTCCCTTGTAGCGTTGTGCCGCCGCAGGCTAACGCAAACGAACTTGAGCTCGGAAAATCCACATGCAATTTCCCGTCGCCTGCGCCATCGGTCGATCCGCCATCGCCCGCCGCTACCGTGACAGTCACACCCAGCGTCGCCGCGTCCTGCAAAGCCGCATCCATCGCTGTTCTCGATTGCGCTGTCCACGAATCCTCCGGCCCGCCCCAACTGATGGAGACCACACTCGGCTTCCGCGTGGCATCATGCACCGCGTCCGTAATCGCATCAATAAATCCCTGATCCGTATTCGGCGCAAAGTAAACCGCAATATTCGCCCCGGGCGCAATCGTACCCGCCACCTCAATGTCCAACTCTACTTCGCCATCGGCATCGCTACCGGTCGTATTCGTTCCGCCATCTACCGACACCGCCGTCACCGAAGGCACCGCTAACCCAACGCCTTGGAAATACGTTTGCAGATCAGCCGTCGCGTAGCCACCGCCCAGTTCGATAATGCCAATCGTCTGCCCGGTCCCATCCAGCCCTGTGGGAAAGTTGTAAAGTTTCGCCACATCGGCTGCTGTAAAGTTCGTCGTGGCCGCCGCCGCATTGCTCAAAACGCGAAAGTGCGCGTACGCCGCCTGCCGGTTATCTAAACCTAAAACCGCAACCACCACATCTTTCAATTCTTCTGGAATGCTCAACGTCCCAGATCTACCGCGAAACGTTGCGTCTGTCTCCGTATTCCGGTATTCGGCTAGGCTCGCATTAAAAGCCTTGCTCATGCTGTTTGTAGTCCCGCGCAAAACAACACGCCGCTTCTCTAAATTTGTCTCCACCACCGCCAAGTGATGATGATGAGCAAAATTCTCTACCGCCTGAATATCTTTGGGATCGGCCGCATACTTCTGGCTGAAGTCCTCGCGCCTCACGCGTTGTATCAAACCAGTTTTACTGACAATCGGTTGGTTCCCAAGGCGACGCAACACTACGGTTACGTTGATCAAGGCACTGCCGTCTACATCGCCCAACCGCTCGCAACGCGGCGGCAGGGTCTTTTCGCTTCCTGCTAAATCCACTCGTTTCTGGAAAAACATCATCGCCCTTTTATCGTCTCTCTTTTCGCCGCAGTCTGTCTGTTCTTTTTCTAAAAAGTTTTGGCTTCGCCGTTCCTCTACGGCGAAGCCAATCCGTCTCTTCTTCTGCGAAGTCGCTACACCGCGCTGCGAATCGCTCGATACACCAACAAGAAGACAATCGATCCCAACACCGCCACCACCAGGCTCTTGATGTCTAAGCCTGTCACTCCGCTAAATCCAAAGAACCGCACAATCCAACCGCCCACCACTGCGCCCACAATGCCGATCAGGATGTCCATAATCAGCCCTTCTCCCGATTTGTTGACAATCTTGCTGCCAATGAACCCGGCCAAGAGCCCTAGAATAAGCCAAGCAAAAATACCCATTGTCTTTCTCCTTTATTCGTCGATGTTTTCGATGTCTGACAAAAATAACTTCAGTTGCCGTTGCCCGGTTTCCTAGGCCCCGGTCACCCAAAATGTAATCCAATCAATGTATCAGAACTGCTCGTTCGCCGATTCAACAACTGTGAACAGATTAAAATGGTTCTTGCGCTTTCTGATACGAGGCGCTTAAGGGTTCAGGTGGCTTCACCAGTCCTAATTAAAAACCGTTACGAAATCAAAGACGTGCTCGGGCGCGGCGGGATGGGTGTTGTCTATAAAGCATTTGACGCCCTCATGCGGCGCGAGGTAGCCGTTAAAACCTTGCGCGATGTCGCCAGCTCTGTCTTTGTCGATCTCTTCTACCGCGAGTGCAGCGTTCTCACGGCCATGGTTCACCCCAATATCGTCGAAATCTTCGACATGGGCGAATTCGAAGAAGACGGCGTTCTCAAGCCCTACTTCGTCATGCCGCTGCTCCCCGGCCGCACCTTATACGATCTCATCTACCCAAGCGGCAAACCACTGCCTGCGGAAAGATGCGCCGATATTATTTCGCAAGCCTGCCGTGGCTTGCATGCTGCTCACGAATGTGGCCTCCTCCACCGCGATATCAAGCCTCGCAATATCTTCGTCATGCGTGACGATGCTGTCAAGCTGATCGATTTTGGCGTGGTTCGCCTCCTCGGCAGCCAAACCATTGGCGCCGCCGGCACACTGGGCACCCTCCACTACATGGCGCCCGAACAGATCTCCATGAAGCAGCTCACGGCTCGCTCCGATATCTTTTCGCTGGCCACCGTCTGCTACGAAGCGCTCACTGGCGTACATCCGTTCGTCCGCGAAAATGAAACCGAAACCGCTGCCGCCGTCGCCGAACACATGCCGGCTCTTGCCTGCTCGCTCAATTCGCAGGTGAGCCGTCCGCTGGCGCTAGCCGTCGCACAAGCCATGGCCAAAGATCCGCGTAATCGTTTCGAATCCGCCGCCGCTTTTGCCGACGCGTTACAGCGCGGTCTCCGCAACGAACGCCCCGGTGTCACCCTTCTCACCAATCCGCAGAATCGTTTGGCCCGCGCCCAACGTAGCTTCGCCCGTGGCGATTATGAATTCACCCAGGAAATCATTGAGCAACTCGAAGCCGAAGGCCTCGATAGCCCGGAGGTTCGCGAATTGCGCGGCCAACTCGATCAGGCCGTTCGCAAAAAACAAGCCGAAGTGCACTTGGCCACTGCCAGTCGCTATTTCGAAGAAGAGGAATACGTCCTCGCTCTCCGCCGTGTCTCCGAAGTCCTCGAAAGCGATCCTGCCAGCCAGTCGGCCATTTCGCTAAAGAATAAGATTGAAGACAAGCTCAACGAACTTCACGTAGCCGATTCTCTGGCGCGTGCCGCCGCTCACCTCGATACCGGCGCCTTTACCGAAGCGCGCCGTCTCATTGACGCTTCTCTCGAACTACAACCCGATAATCTCGAAGCCCAGCGCCTCATGAAAGAGGCCGACCAGCGCGCTCTCGATTGGCCCCGGCAGCGCCAGCAACAGGAAGAGCTCTTCCAATCCGCCCAAGCCGCTTATTTCGAGGGTCGCTTTGATACCTCCTTGCGCACCCTGGAAAATTTGGCCGAGCTAACGCGTCAATCCAAAGCCGCCGGCGCCCGCGTCACCGAATACAAGGATTTCTACAAACGCGTTCGTGGCGATTACGACGCTCTCCAAACCATGCTGTCCGACGCGCGCAAGCTCCTGGCCAACGGCGATCTCGATGCCGCCTATGCCTTAAGCGAACGCCTACGCGAACAGTGCTCGCAAGATTCGGATGTCCGCACACTCAGCAAAGACATCGCCGCCCGCCGCGATGAGCGCGAACTCGATTACCGCCGTGGCATCTCACGCCGCATCTCCAGCGAACCAGATCTCAGCGCTCGTCTGCACATCCTCAACCAAGCCGCGCGTTCACGGCCTCAGGACGAATTTTTTCATCAGGAACGGCAAAAACTACAATCCCAATTGCAACAAGTCACCGAACTCGTGCAGCGCGCCCAGGTCTACGAATCGTCCGGCCGTTATGATTACGCCATTGAAGAATGGCTGTGCGTGGGCGACGTCTATCCTGCCTATCCTGGCCTGCAAGAGCAACTCGTCCGTGTCAAAGAAGTTTGGAAAGTCGCTCGTGAGAAAGCCAAAGTAGAACTGGCCGCCTCCGTCCAGGCCGCCATCAAGAAGGGAGATCAGCAGCAAGCCGTTTCTCTCCTGCAAGCCGCCAAAGCCGATTTCCAAGGCGACCCCGACTATCTGCAGCTCGATACCCTTGTTCAATCCACCGCTGCCACTCGTAACGAAGTGGCCACCCTGCTCAGCCGCATTCAGAAAGCCGAAAACGAACGTCGCTTCGGTGATATCCCTACCCAGGCTCAGGTTGTCGCCGCCCTTAGCCAGAAAATCGATCCGGTACGCGAATCTTCCTTTGCGTCACTCATCGGTACTGCTGCGCGCTTAGTCACCAGCAATTGGCGCGTCGCGCTCCAGGTCTCTCAGGAAGCGGCCCACCTTGGCTCTGTACCGGCGGGTCTTCTTCAAGCGATCCACCGTGAAGAACGCGAAGAAGAGGTCAGCGGCATATTGGCCGAAGAACGCACCACCGCCGCGAATCTCGCCTCCTACCGCGAACGTGTCGCCTCCATGCTCGATAAGTATTCCGGCGAAACACGTTTAGAAGATCGCTTACGCCTCCTCGATGCCGCTTTGGCCGATCAGCGTAAGCAAGATGAAAAACGCACGTGCGCTACCGAATTGGCGCTCATGTGCCAGGAACTGGGCGATGCCAACGATCATCGCCGTCTCTGGGATACCTACATCCGCGCCAAAACCGTGGCCGCTCCTTTTGCCGGAGATCCCGAAATTAATCAGCACCTGGAGGCCATTCGCGAACAGGGCGCCACCTTCGAAGAGGCCGCCGACGCCCTCACCCGCGACCGCATGAAGGATTGCTTCGCTCTCTGCGACGGCATGCTCGCTCGCCGTCCCGGCCACGTGCTTTTCCAGAAGCTGCGTGATCAAGCCGATGCGCGCCACCGCCAACTCGGCGAAGAATATCTAGCCCGCGTCGAGCGCTGGCTCGCCAGCGAACCAGATCTCTTTCAGCGCGAATTAATTCTCCAAAAAGCCCAGGAGGAGTATCCGTTCGAAACTCGCTACCCCGAAGAACTCCGTCTTATCCAAAAAGAAAAAGCCGTTGCCGAATCCTTCGCCGCCAAAGCCCGCGATCTCGAAAAACGCGGACAAACCGCCGAAGCTCTCAATCAATGGCGTCAACTCCGCAATCTTCACGCCTCCTATCCCAGCGTTGGCGAGCGCATCGCAAACTGCGCAGCCATCATTGATCGTCAGCAACGTAAGGCGCGCGCCCAACGCTTGATCGCTCAGGGCGAAGCCCACCTGACCAACGGTCAATTCGAAGAAGGGTACCGGATGGTCTATGAGGCTTCCGGCTTGAGTCAGGAAGTCCCGGACCTCCTGCGCTCGGTCGCACCCAGTCTGGTCGCCTCCGCCCGCGCCGTTCTGCCCACCAACCCGAAGCTCGCCGAAGCCATGGCCGATCTTGCGCAGGAGCTCGACGACGCTCTTCGCTTGCCCAAAGACATGCGCGCCAAAATCAACGAGGCGCGCAAAGCCGAAGACACAACCGATTGCCTCAAGGCCATCCAGGCCCATCACGAGCAAGCCGATTTGGCCACTGCATTAGCGGTGGCTGATCAGTTCCTCGCCAAATATCCCGGCGTCAAACAAGTCGAATCCCTTCGGGCGCGTCTCCTTCAGGAAATAGAACAGGAGCGCAAGCAGCAGGCTCGTGCCCAAGCCCTCGACCAGTTCCGCACCATGGAACTCGGCGTCGTCAATTCCGGCCCCACTGAGTTACTCCGCCTCAAGCAAGAGGTCAAAGAGATCGCTCAACTCAACCTTGGCGACGAAGAAGTCAGTCAGCGCGCCTCCACTCTCGATTCCCTCTTCTCCCACTTAGCCGAAGTTCGTGGTCTCCTTCACGCCCATGCGGCAACGGCAAAAATCGAAGAAGCCTGCACGCGCGCCTTTGCCGAATTCCCCGCCCACCCGCTTTTCAAGGCCGCCCTCTCCGAGGCTGCCAAACAGAAGGCCGCTCTCTCCGCGGAGTACATCGACGAAGTCAAGCAGCGCGTCGCCGCCGAAAGTGATTTCACCAAACAATCTGCTATTTTGCGAGAAGCTCTCAATCGCCTCCCCAAGGATCCTGATCTCACAGATCAACTCGCGGCCGTCAGCGCCCGCCAAAGTGAGTTGAATGTTCAAGTGGAAAAGGCCCGCAGCCTCGAAGCCAAGCACCAATACGGCGAAGCCATCAAGGAATGGGAAGCTCTCGCCAATGCTTACCCCTGGTATCCGGGCGTCGCTGCCGAAGTCGAGCGCATCACCAATACCCGCCGCAAAGATAAACAGGATGCTCTTGAACGTTGGTTCAAACAGGTTGAGACCGCCATCGACAACGGCGATTACGATACCGCTTCCACCATGATCCGCCAAGCCGCCCAACAGCAGCCCGATCGCAAACTGCAAGCCCTCGACGAAAAACTCAAAGAAGGTCTGAAGAAAAAGAAAGAGTCAGATGTCAAATTCGCCGAAGGCAGCCGCCTGCTCGCCGACGGTGATCTCATCGAAGGGGGCAAGGCGCTCTTCCGCGCCTTTGAGATTCAACCCAAAGACGAGGCCAAAACAAATTCCATCACGCTTCTCTTGCTCGGCCAAGTGCGCGCCAACATGCAGTCGGATTTGCCCAGTTGCGAAAGTCTCCTCACCCTCTTAAATCGAATTCGGCCCGGCCAGATCCTTCCTCCCGATATTCGCGAGGTCATCTCCAGAAAACAGCAATCCACTACCGCCAACCGCGCCAGCTCTCGCAAGCAACTGGAGGAGTTGGCGAATCTCGCCATTGAGGTTGAGAAGGCTCGCTCAAACCGCGCTCTCTCCGCGGTCAGTAAGAAATTGCAAGACTCGAAGCTGCTCGATTCCACCGACCTCGAAGTCCGCCGCACTGCCGGTGAATTGCTGCGTCGTGTCAACTTGAAACTCAGCGGATTCGAACCCGCCGCCAAGCAGCCCACCCCGGCCTCGGACAATCCTCTCTCCCTCGGAACTATCGTGGCGGCCGCAATTCTCTTGCTGTGTGCCTCTGGTGTCGTCTTCTTCTTGTCGCGTCCGCACGAACGCGGTGTGCCTCTACAGATAAATGTTACGCCCGATCACGCCATCATCGAAATGGATGGCAAATCGTGTGTAGCCCCGGATTGCAAATTTACGCTCAAGCCCGGCGATCACTTAGTGAATTTACGGAAACCCGGCTATAAACCGAAAACTGTCACAGTCAACGTGAAGCCCGGCGAATCGACACCCCTCAACGTCACGGCTGTGCTTGAGCCGATCGATGGGTCTTCCGTGGCCGCCGTTCTCCCTGTATCTGCCAACGTACCGGACGTCACGGCATTTCCAAACCCGGCTGAACTTCGTGGCGCTTTCGCCAAAATAGAAATCCATGGCGCACGCCCCCGCACCCGCGTCTCTCTTGACGGTATGGATATTGGCGTTGTCGCCGCCGACGGAGCTTTCCGTGTCGACGTCCCACCCGGGCGTCACACTCTCGACCTCTCCCTTGATGGCTTCAGCAACCGCACCATCAATCGCGAGTTCAGCCGTGGCGAATCAGTCTCCCTCGCCGCCGACGCTGTCCAACTCCAACCCCGCCAACCCAACGTCAGCCGCTAGCAGGAAAAAAGGGGCGGTGGGGCAGGCGCTTCCGCC
>PMQB01000360.1 GCA_003169195.1 Bryobacterales bacterium | reverse complement strand
GCCGATTGGCCTGATTGTAGGTGAGGCTTGTAATCGGTCCAAACGGCGCAGAAAAGCCGCTGACATTGCCCGCCGCCGTTGTTGTTAGGGTTTGCGTTGCTCCTCCCGTTGTGATGGCAGCGAGTTGATTGCTATGCGGGGCGTAAGTGTAATTCGAGAGGACTCCTCCGCTCGTTTGGGTGAGGCGGTTTCCGATTGGGCTGTAGGAATAAGAAAGACTGCCATAATTTCCGGTTGCGCCGGTCAGATGATCGAGAACGTCATAGCCGAGATTCTGCGTATTCGCCGCCGTCAAGCCGTCTGTAATTTCCGAGACATTGTTGGCCGCATCGTAAGCATAAGTGAGGTTTTGCAGAGCCGCCGTTCCAGTGTCGCTGAGGTTGAGCAAACGATAATCCAGATCGAAACTCCGTGTCTCCCCGACCCCGTTGCCATAGGTCATTGCATTGACCGGCCCGAACGATTGATAGGCGATCCCCGACACAATTGATTGCGTTGCTCCGCCGGGAGACGTCGCATTCGTCGCGGTGATCCTACCCATCGCATCGCGCGTATAGGCGACTTTCCAGCCCGAAGGATATTTAATCGACGAAGTGCGACTAGCGCCGTCATAGGTAAACGAAGTGAGCAGCGTGGCCGCGCCATGAACGCGTTTCTCGGTGAGCATATTGCCGCGTTCGTCATAGGCACGGCTCAAGGTGCCAGCGGCATCCGTCGCGCTTGTGAGCCTGCCGATTCCAAAACCGTGCCCAGCCTGATCGTAGGTAAAGGCGACATTCTCGGCTGCATCGGCGGGATAGGTTGTCGTGAGCGGACGATTGAGGGCGTCGTATGTGGTATTCGTCGTCGCGCCAGTGGCATCGACCTTTTGCGTAAGATTGCCCGCGAGATCGTAACGATAAACCGTCTTGCCGGTGTCCGGGCTGATGCGCTGAATAACGTCGCCAAATCCGTCATAGACGAATGTGGTTGAACCACTATTAGGATCGACAACGGTCACCGGGCGATCATGCGGATCATAAACGATTTTGGTGATGCCACCGGCAGCGTCGATTGTGCGGATAATCCGGTTCAGCGGATCAAAGGCCTGTTGTGTCACATGCGCTAGAGGGTCGCTTATTGTCAGCGCGTTGCCGTTCCCATCGTAACTGTAGGCCGTGGTCTGACCTACGCCGCCGATATCGTCGAGCATTCGGCCCAAGGTATCGAACGTGCCGGAATGCTTCCGCTGCGTCGTGCTGGAGCTGCTGAGAAGGTCCGATTCGGTGCGGTCGCCATTCGCGTCAAGGGTAAAGCTCACGCTCTGATTGAACAACTCCGTAATCGCCGTCAGCCGATGTGCCGTATCGTAACTGTTCGTTAGCGCAGAGCCGTCCGGCAGCGTCGTCTTGACCAGATTTCCCGCCGCGTCGTAATTCAGCGTTGTCGTCAGCGGTCCTGCTGTTGTCGATAAAGTGCTCGTGAGAAGCCACTGGCGGGCATTGTATGTCAGATTCGTCGTGACGCCGTTAGGATCGACGACCGTCAGAGGCAATCCGCCGCCGGTGTGCGCCGTGATTTTCGTGATCTGGCCCAAGGCGTTCTTGACGCTTGTAAGCGCACCGGAGACATCATATGTGAAGCTTGTCAGTTGCGCGAGATCGGTTCGGGGGCCTTTTGCGGCTGCCAAAAGGAAATTCGCCCAAGTGTTGGTCCATGTTCGAGAAGTGCCACTGGTGCTGTATGGAACGATAGTGGCCGTGGTGTCCGTTAGCGTCTTTGTCAGCAATTCACCGCCGCCGTCATAGGTAAGGACTGACGTTAGACCGGGTGTGACGATACTCACCGGCAAATGAAATGTCGCGTGATATGTAACCGTTGTGGTCCGCGCTTGCGCCGTACCCGAAGCCTCGACAATGGTCGTCGGCTGCCCATGCACGTCATTGACGTAGGTGGTGAGATTGCCGTTCCAGTCGGTCTGGCTTGCCGCGTACCCATTGGCGTCGTATGTAAATTTGCGCGTCGCCGCTGCCGTGGTCGCCGATGCAAGACGGTCGATCTCCGTTACCTTCGGTACGTTCTGAAGCACAGAAAACTTATATGTTTCCTGCTGCCCAAGAGCATTGGTGACAGTTCGATTGCCGGTCGTGTCGTCATAGCTAACGGTCGTCAAATCAGCCCCGCCTCCATGCTGACTCGACAGCCCCCTCCCCTTCGCGTCGTAGGTCCATGTCGCGAAACGGTTGCCGTTCTCGTCAACAATTCCGGTCAGGGCGTACGGCACGGCTGCATTTTCATAAAGGTAACCTTGGCTTGTTAGAGGTGTCGTCGAATATTCGACTGACTTGAGAAGTCCTCCATTAAACCCGTAAGTTAAGACGAGGCCGTCAGGCGTTGTGAGGGTCGATATCACGCCGCCGCTGTAGGTAAAGCTGAAAGACCGATTGTAGGAATCGGTGACCGAAGCGAGTTCATTGCTCGCGTTATACGTTAGCGCTTGCGTATAGCCGTTTCTGGCCCTGATTGTGGACAGCCTGCCGTAGGACACCGGAACACCCCCGACATTCACGCTCGCTGTGATGTACGTTTCAATCGTGTCGTCAACATCGGTCAGCGTCCAGACGCCGCCCGACTGAACGAGCTTTACATCAACGTCTGTATTGCTTGTCCAAGTGCCCCCACTCAGCGTAAATGTCAGGCCCTGACCGTCCGCCCGCTCCACTGCGGCTCTTGTGCCGCTCGCAACGATGTACCTGTCATAGGTGCAAGTCCAATACGTGCCAAACATCTTGGGGACAAGCGTCGCCGCCGGGGCAAGGCTGTTGTAGTAACGGCTGAAGCTAAGGGGATTCTGCCCTGAACTCCTGTAGTCAGTTACTTTTTCAAATTTGTTGCCCGTGCTGATCGTGATCGGATTTCCGGCAACTACCTGACCGGGGTGCCTCGCTTCGTTACATCGCTCACAGTCTCCGTCACCTTCCGGCTGCGGTGCCGGTTGTGGAGGTGGAGGCGGCGCGGCACCTTCAACCACAATTGTTTGCGGAATAAGCCAACCTGTGGCGAACTGAGTGTCTGTATTAATGGTGAATGGCGCTTGCAAATTCTCCAGATCGTTATCCCAAAGAGCGTCTTCCCAGTTGTAGTCCGTTGTCAGGACCGTTCCAATAGCGGGGTAAACGAACGTCGCGATGGTGTCATCCAGCCCGACGGGGTCCTTGACGCTGTACTGGATTTGGTTGGGTAGCGGTGAAATAACGCGCATTACAGACGACGTGGCTCCCGCCATGGTGCCAAACGTGTATGAGCCGGTCCCGATTGTTAAGACGGCGGTACCTGGATTAGAGACTGCGGTACTGTTGATCGACGAGGAGCATGGTACGCCCGGTGAACAATCCGTAACGCTTGAAGTGCCCTTCGTGTCGTCAAAAGTGTAGACCAGCTTGAACGGCTGGCCCGTGAGATCGGTGCCCGGTGCAAACCCGAAAACACCCGAAGTGTCATAGCCCGAAGCGACAACGCCCGTTATCGTCGTTGTCACAATATTGGCGCGTGATTCTTGCGGCATTCCAACCGCAATCAACCACAGAACAAGCGGAGAGCAGGCCAAACTAAACGGAAGGCGCACAGTGTCTTTTTCCCCGGCCCGAGATTTCGGGATCAGGACTTATTATGGCGTCATTTTCTGCTCCCGTGGGAGGGTAGTCCAGAAAATGCGATCTCATAACAGAAAACTACTCATCTAAGAAAGCTGCGCAAAGACTGTCGGCTTAGTTAGGAATGCAGCGGGTTCGCGACAAGGGGAAAACGGCTCAACGCAGCAGGCAAGCTTTAGATTAAAGTTAGGAAGGAGTGCAGGCCAGTAATGCCGTGGGTGTCTGTTGCTGAGATTGCTAAGAACAATCCACCGAGCCAAAAGGAAATCGATCAGCTTACTGAACACCGCCGACGCGACGCAAAGGCCAGGTTCTACGCTGATGAGAATTTTCCGAGCCTTGCTACCGAACTCGTCCGCGCTAACGGCTTTCACATTCTTACGGCTCAACAAGCGAACATGCGAGGCCACCCGGATGAGAATCACGCGGCGTTTGCGCTCAGACACAAGCGCGTACTTCTCACTTGTGACCGTGACTACCTTAACCACAGCCGATTTCCTCTAATTCACTGCCCGGTAATTGTCGTTTGCAACTTTGGTCCCGGCTCCGCGAACGACATGTTGTTAACGTTCCGCTGCCTTCGCACTATTATTCTTTACCCGTTGATTCTGGACAAGTGGACCAAGATCGACGCAGAGCGAAACTCTTGGACTGAGTACTCACGTTTTCTTAATGGCACCACCGCCAGAACTCGCTACCGGTTTTATGCAGGCAAACAGCAGGAATGGGTCGATTAGAATTTTCGACTTCCTTATGCCAATGAAAGCATTGAGAGAACTAGACGCTTCGCCCCTTTGCTTTTGCGATCAAGTTTTCCAATCCCCGAAATTGCTTTAGGCGAAGTTCTTCAAGCCGTGCCAAATATTCAGCGCCCGGAGCGCTCCTAAGAAAGGCGACTTGGGCGGCAGTAGTACCAGCGGCCCCCCATAGCGCCTCGCCTACAGTCCCTATGAAAACCTGATAACGGCGGGGATTCATCCATGTCTCAATCGCGGGGGCATTCTGATTGCACCAGCTTGTGACACTGTGCATCACGTAATTCATCCTCACGGCCTCAGGAGGATGCGTGCTTTCATAAATACTTGCAGCATCGATTATCATCGGCTCGAATGCGTAAAAGAACGCACCAACAGCGACGACGAAGATAGCCAAGAGAGATTCATCGGCGGAAATTAATGCTTTGTTCCGAAGCTCAAAAACGCTTATGGCGTTGTGGCGTCCACTGCCTTTGAACAGGTTCGTCAAAGCGATATATACGGCGTATGTGTCGGCTCCGACCTCTTGCGCTTGAGCGTCCAGTTCGTCCCCTTTTGCGCTTTCGCGGATTTCCCTCCATATCCTCAAATCCTCCCCGGAAGATTTCACGACATGGCAGTGAATGTGGTGTGTATATTCGTGACAGACCAAAAAGGCGAATTGGACGGAAAACAGAGCCGGGATAAGCCTCTCAATAAGCGCAGGTTCAATCGGAGCAACATCAAGGAGGCCTGCGACAGATGGCGCATGGCTGAGGCGCTCTGATGTTCGCCACATCATTTCCATTATGGGAACGGTAATCAGGATAAAAGCAAAGCCGCCATACTCAAAAGCCAAGGCGTTTGGTTCGTCCGCCCCGACGTAATCAACATGAAATGGAGGATGGATAACGCCGCCCGAAACATTCTCATTTTCTTGACGGAGCGCCTCGATAAGCGCCTTTTGAAGGCTAAGAAGGAGCGATTTGAAGGACGGATCTAAATCATCGAGAGGTGCCGGATATTTATAACCCACTCCAAAAGCGCCTCTCCTATCTAATTCCGATAGTATGTGTTCCGGTCGATCCATTAGGTCTATTTCACGATACCTTTTCTAAATGGTGTGTTCCTCAGAGAGTTTTACCGCGAAGCTAAATGCGGCTCTTTCTTATGCATGGATATTTCCTTCTCCAACTCCGCGAACGGAACGCAAACGCGACCTTTATCTCCCAGCAGCCGGATACGATGCTTCAAGAAATCGGTCAAGCTGACCACTTCACCGAGGATCATCAGAAGATCATGCCCGTTCATGACGAAAAAGGATGGGGGTTTCCCCCGCGTGATCGCGTCTCGGGCTGGCGCACTGATGTCATTCAAGGCAACGAAGACGCCGCGCGTGAAGGTAGACTTGCCCTCGATCTTTCCTTTGAAGATGAGCAAGTCGGCTTCCGGTAGTGCGTGTCCTTCGCATTTTGCTTCCAAGAGGTAAACGTTACCTTCCAGTTCAAACGAACCGTCGATCTGCTCACCCGTGACGCGATAAGACTGACGGGGCTTCAATCCGAACAGATCAAACAGATTGTGAACAAGCTTTTCGAGATCAAACCCGGCTTTGTTTCTGTCGGCTTCGGCGTGAAGCTGAAAAAAATCTTCTTTCAACTTTGCAAGGGCCTCGGAGCGCAACCTTTGTTGCGCCGCATACTCATCCTTTTGCTCTGTCTTCGCAGTCTCGGATGGAACTTGAATCCCCTTGAGCCGCATAACTATTCGAGTGCAGCTTTCTGATAGGAGTTCCTTGTCTTTGAAGTGTCCGCCTTCTGCGCCATATTCGAGAATATCGCCCATTAGCTTGCCAACAACATCGTTGGATTCCTGTCTCCAGAATTCGCGGAGGCGATTGGCTTTTGAACCGCTCCCGTAGTTGTAACGCTCACTGTAAATATCACGTCCAGCGCTATCGAACACAAACTCAGAAAAAGTCTTGTTGGAAAAATCCAGCACGTATCCGCTCGACATTCCGAGCAGTTTCTCCAATTTTTGTTTTTCTAGCCCTGTTAGATCACACATGCTTCAAGTGAACGACTGTTAGTTCTTCCATCAGACGCTTTGAACGAAATCTCCGGGAGGCGCAAGTGAGGAATTCCCTGTTTAATTGTATCGAAACATAGTGGCTTTGAAATGTTTCCCCTAGTAACGCAGGAAGGCCAAGAAGGGCGAAAGTCTCATTTGACTGTCCGCGTGACAGCCACTTTCGCAGTCACCCCTAAAAACAGCGGGCTATCAGGCACTTTAGCCGACGCCGCTTGCTGTCAATGACGCTNNACGTGCCCTCTTTCGCCCCCGCTGTTGGGGGTAACTCCAAAACGAAAGAGGCAATCAAATGACGGACACTAAAACCAAAAAACTCGCCGAGCTTAACGACCTTTGCCGCACAGCTATGGGAATAGCGGGCCGCTTGGTTCAGACAGCCGGTATATGCGCCCTGTCCCAAGAAGATCAATCAGCCATTCGGAAGAAAGTCGAAACCTTCGATGCTTTCACGCCCGACAACGACCCGCACAAAGAGCGCGACTTCGGAGCGTTTGAACACAACGGCGAGCGTGTCTTCTGGAAAATCGATTACTACAACACTACCTTGAGCATGGGCAGCGAAGACCCGAGCGACCCGAAACAAACCGTCAGGGTATTGACCATCATGCTCGCCGAAGACTACTAACCGCAGTTCCGGCCCGCGCCGGTTAGACACTGGCGCGGGTTTTTTCTGACCATCTAAAATTCGGCTCGACACGAATCAGAGAAAGATTCACACTCCGCCGTTACGCGGCGCGGTTGCCGTGTCATGCCTCAATGATTTTCGGAGTTAGCGAACCCAGAAACAGCAAAGCC
>PMQB01000306.1 GCA_003169195.1 Bryobacterales bacterium | reverse complement strand
AGATTGTTCTTTACGCGGTGATGGACCTCTTTCAGCAGAGTCTCTTTCCCCGCCAGCGCGCGCCGGAGTTGCTCGTTTAGAGCTACCGCGGTGGCCGCCGATTGCCTCTGCAAAATCGTGCTGTAAAAGTTGGCAAGAAAGCTGCCGCTAAAAAGGTAAAGCAACTGACCGTAGAGGGCGATATTCACGGCGCCGAGCGGAGGTTGATTGCGCGCTAACTGCCAAACCTGCTGTGGAGACAGGCCGAAGGAACGGGCTAACCTTTGCAAAGAAAGTGAATCGGGGTACCGGCTGAGAGTTTGGCCGGCAAAAAGCGTACCAATGATGGCGTCGCCCACAAGAAGAGGTATCGCCAGGTGGGCAAAACCAGCTTCATCGTTCACTAGTACGACCGACTTTGTTCGCCAGACATCGCGCGTGGCAGTGCAATGCGGGGTGGTTTCAAGGCAAAAGAGACAATCGCCATCGCCTGGCGGTTTGGCGGTGCGCGCGAGTGTCCAAATCGGCTGCGGGTTATGGCACCGCCCCACCAGATGCCCTTGTGCATCCACCAAAGCGACTGCCAGCTTCATGGTATGCGCATAGAGATCGAGAATTTCGTCCCAATTGTTTGGGTCGAGCAGTTCGGAGCGCACCTCGGGCGTCAACTGATCGGTGTCGACATCCAGCGGCGCATCGACCGAAACCGAAAGGGGGATCACGGTTCGGTCATCGGCCACGTTCGCTATTCCATCTGTTATCTGCATCGGGTGCGCATTTCTGCGCTACCTCTCTCCAGCAGCGGCGGCGCGCCTGAAACTGTGTCGAGTGGGTGCGCGGCTCATCACGCTGGAGTAGCTTTCGAGCGCGGAGGGCGCGAGTTCGGCGCCTTTGTCCAGAGGCAACAGATTGATGCCGCCCTGCCCTATGCTGAATTCACGGGTATCGAATTCGTGCTTGCAGCCGCGTGCCTTCACTACCGCAATACTGCGATGCAGAGTGGTGCCCAGTTCAACTAGCGAAAGAACGATGATGTTGTCGACGATAGAACTGACGGGGAATTCCGGCATGTATGCCGAAAGTCCAAATAGCTCCGGATTCTCATAGTTGAAGAAAGTGGTCATCAAACGGCCTTTAGTAAAAGCCACCAGGGCATGAAAGAAATCGCGGTATGAGCGCTGATCATCCAGCGCTGTGCTGTAACTGGTTACACCATCAATGACAAGCCGCTGGATATTGTATTTTTCTACAGTCTTTACGAGGCGATTATAGTGTGCATCGATTTCCAGTTCTTGCGGGCTGTCGTAAAGAATGTGGATAGCACCAGTGTCAATCAGCGATTGCAGATCAATGCCAATGGTTTCGGCGTTACGGATGATTTGTGCCGGATGCTCATCGAGCGAAACCAGCAAGCCGCGCTTCTCATGCTTAAGGGCACCTTCGCGCAGAAGCTGCGTTCCCAAGACAGTCTTTCCGGCGCCTGAGATGCCGACAACCATGGTGGTGGAGCCGTCGTAAATACCGCCGCCAATTAAGTCGTCAAGGGCCTGCACGCCAATGACGGAGCGTTTGGCGTTGGAAGTTGGCTGCGCGAGATTCGTCGGGACCGGAGCCTGCACACGGCGGAACACCTCTAGTCCGTGGCCACCGCTGATTTTCAGCGTGTGCGTACCGCTGACGAAGTTTTGCCCTCTGCTCTTGACGACTTCCACGCTGCGATGGCCGAGGCGCGAACGCCGATCATGTGTTAGTTCGATCAAGGTGTCGGCCAAAAAAGCCGCCATTTCCAAAGTGGCATGGGAATCGGGCTGGGTGGCCACTTCGTGCGAGAACATGCCGGTCAAGTTTTCGCGATTGAGCCCTTCCAGTAACTGTTGCAGGAGCTCGCGATAGGAACCCGCGCCACTCGAAGGAACTTGCGTGTTGGATACCGGACGGAGCAAGCCAATGCCATCGATAAAAATGCGCTGGGCGCCGATCTCGGCGGCTGCTTCCAACAAAAGACTGTTGGGGGAGCGCAACTCCAGTTCCAAGACTTGCGGAGTGGTGAAGACAATTTTGAGTTTGTTTTGAGCCTCTAGCTCGGCGAGATTCCAACCGAACGAAGTAGCATCACGCACCAGTTTGTTTGGCGTGCCTTCGAACACCACGATGATGCCGGGTTCGTTATAGAGCGTGATGCCGCGGTAAATGAATTCCAGGCCCAGCAGTGTCTTCCCTGTGCCGGCCGCGCCCTGCACCATGATGACGTTACTTTCCGCAATGCCGCCGAGAAAAATGTCATCGAGCCCGCTTACGCCGGTTTTGACCAAACTGCTTTCCCTCATTTCGTAAATCCCTTTGCTATTTATTGGTTGGAACGCCGCCAGATCGCCGCAAGTGCCTCAAAAGCACCAAGCGTCCGGAGCGATGATCGGCTAAACGGATAGATTGCCGAAGGGATTGCTGGAGCCCGGCTGTGTTTCCGAAGAAAATTAATAGAAATGAACCCTGCGAGCGACGCGACTTTAGGACGAGTTTATGACCTTCCAAATTCTCTATCGCCGTACCTACCGCATCACTTGGGTGTCCGAGAAGGCGCGCAATCTGCTCTGCACTGGGGAGGCTGGATTGGTGCCGGAACAAGAAGACCAGTACGTCCAACTCAGCGAGTGAAACGAGTCCTGAGTCTTCGATATACCCTTGAACAGAAGCATCTGACGATTGATCCTGTTCGACCATGAGAGTAAATTCTACTGAATTAAGTATATTTTGATATGCCAGAGATAAGTAGGAGCAAAACTACTGGCAGCCCGTGGGCCGAAAAGACTAGTTATGCGATGCATGATGCAGGGTATTTGCGAGGCCTCAGAAGTCTAACTCAGTCGATTTACTCGGAATGTTCAAGGTGACGCTCTTTGTGCTGGCTGACGGAGTCGCCGTCTTCCGGTTCTAGGTCCCAAAAAACGAAGGTGGACAGAATGGTCAGTGCGCCGAGGCAGAGCAGGGCGCTGTGGATGCCGTGAATCATTTCGGCGGGCGTGGAGCGGAAGCGGTCCGGGATGAAAAGGGCGGTAGCGAGGGAGGCGCAGGCGATGCCGAAGCTCATGGACATTTGCTGCATGGTGCTGGCGATGGTGCTGGCGCTGCTGGTGTCTTGGGGGGTGACGTCGGCGTATACGAGGGTGTTCATGCTGGTGTATTGCA
>PMQB01000556.1 GCA_003169195.1 Bryobacterales bacterium | reverse complement strand
GGGCGGATGGCGTTCTTGTCGTAATCGAAATAGACATCTTTGATTTTGGCAAGCAGATCTTCAATGCGCGCTTTGACCTCGGGCGGCGGTGCTTCCACGGGCTTGGCCTCAACGACTTTAGGCTCTTCCCGTTTGGGCGGCGGCTCAGGCGGTGGTGCCGCTTTGGCAACCTCGGGAGCGGGCGCGGGCGGTTGTGGGGCTTGGGCCACTTTCTTTGGTCCGCACCCAACCAGTAGAACTAATACGGCAGCTAGGCTTAAATTTCTGATAGCCTCCGACTTCATAAACACTCCTTTGCGAATCTCATACTTTTAAAGATAAATCAAGCTCGATCCGTGACAGCGATCACGTCACGGAGCTAGTGAGATTTATTTGGGATGCTGATTCGTCAGTATATATGGAGAACGTGCCGCTTGGCAACAAAAGTGACCCGACAAAAACTACTTAGTACTGAGTCTTGCATTCTCAAGGAAAAAGGCGAGGGTCGAAGAGAGGATGAGGGCGATGGCGGCACCAAAGACGACAAAGAGACGGCGCTTAGGCCAACTGCGGAGGTCGGGCGGTACGGCTTGGTCGACCACTTGAATCACTGGGGCCTGTTTGGCTTCGTCGATTTTCGCGGCTTCGTACTGCTTGGCTAAAGCTTCGAAAATCGCCTCCTGATAGCGGACTTCACGGGCACGGCGCAGATACTCCAGCGCGGAATTCGGCAGCATGGACGGAGGCAGGAGTGGGTCACCGGCGTGCGATTGGGTGCTCTCCAGTTGGGAGAGTTGACCGCGCAGGGCAGAGATTTCCGTCTCGGTACGGACGACTTCAGGATTTTGGGCGGTGGCACCGGCGCGCAGACGCTGGAGGCCGACTTCGCGTAACATAATTTCGGCGCGGGTCTGGGCTACCGAACGGATGGCTGCTTCGGCCTGGCTGCTTACCTGCACAAGGCCGGTCTTTTGCTGAGTGCTTTTCAGATCCATCTCAGCGGCAATCAGCGATTCCTTGACCGCTTGAAGTTGGCCTTCAAAGAAGACCCGGCGCTGATTCGATTCGGCCAGCGCCATGCGGGTGTTCTGGCGGTAGAGAGCGTCCACGTAGGCGTTGGCAAGATCGGAGGCGCGTTTGGGATCGGGAGAATCGACACTGATTCGGAGAAGCGAGTCCTTCCCTGCCTCGATGTGGGTCATTTTGGCGAGTTTGAGGCGAGTGTCGGTTAGGGTCTTGGTTTTGAACTCGGTTTTGAGGTCGAAACGTTTGATGATTTCGTCAGCCACAGTGCGGCTTTCCAGGACTCCGACGTACAGGTCGCCGGGATTACGTAGCCCAAGCTCGCGGCCGCTACTAGCCAGGGCTCCGATCTGACCGAGCAAGGCGGAGGCGACGGATTGACTCTGTTGCGGCGGCATGATGGCCGCCGTTGCGGTAAACAGAGGGGTCACGAATAACGAAATGGCGGCGGCGCCAGCCACGCCGAGCAAAGTAGCGCTCGCAATCAGACGTTTGCGGGCAAGGAGCATGGAAAAGAGATCGGTTAGATTGATATCGCGCGCGACGTTGGCGGCGTTAGCATTACTTGTCATATGGAGTGACCTTGGTTTGAGAGACGTCCGGTTGATGAATCTCAGATTGATTCGCAGCGGTGGCGGTTCTTGCTGCCGGGGCACCGGCATGATCGGCCAGGTGCGAGAGTTGCTGAGTCATTTCGAATTGCATAGCTAGTTCCGTGGGCAAGGGCGGCGTGACGCGATAGCCCTTCGCCGACAGGTATTCGCTGTAGAGTTTGTGAGTGGCTTCGAGCATCTTGGTTTCGGCGTAGTTGGCCAAAGACCATTGACGGCCGATTTGGCCCATTTGAGAAAGCAGCGAGCGATCCTGCGCGAACACCTGCAGGGCGGCCACAAACGGCGCAGCTTCCTGCGGCACCAACACGCCGTTAGTAAACCAGTGCGCCCGGTCTTGAACGCGCTCTTGGCCAGTCACCATATCGCCCAATCCGCCAACAGCGGTGGAAATGAAGGTGCGGGCGGCGGCCATGCCTTGGATCAGCGCGGTCGGCGTGCCTTCGTTAATGGACGTTTGCAGAAGCAGGTCGGCGCGGTCGATTACTTGGACGACATTGCGCTGCCAGCCAAGATATTCCACGCGTCCACCTGACTTATCGGCCAAGTCCTGAATAGCCGTTCGTTCGGGGCCGTCGCCGCAGATCAAGAAGCGGACAGTTGGGATAGCTTGGAGCGACCTTGTCACAACTTCGATGAGCAGCGGAATATTCTTCACCGCCACTAGACGACCAAACCAGGCAACCACTAATTCTTGGCGCTCAAGGGGCGGTGGCTCCAGCGATGCAAAGGCGTGGAGGGGCAAGCCGAGGGGAAGAATGCGCACCTTGTGCGGACCGGCAATGGAGAATTCGCCAGCGATCTCGCGATGCTGCTGACGCGAAAGCACAAACAGGGCGTCGCTCATGGCGGCGAAGAGCTGCTCAATCTTCTGTGCACACCAGCTTCCGAAGACGCTAAAGTAGCCACGGAGCACGTTGCCGTGGAAGGTATGAACTACCAGTGGCGTGTCCGTCATCCAGCCAGCAAGCCGGCCCAGCACGCCTGCTTTGGCAGTGTGGGTATGCACGATGTCGGGTTTGTATTTACGGATCAACCGGATGAGTTGGATGAGCGCAATAAAGTCTGCCTTAGGGGAGATGCTGCGCGACATGCTGGGCACCCACTCCACTTTGTCTTTCTCGGTGAGAAGGTAGGACATATCGGCATCCTGGGGAGCGCAAGACCCGGCGGCAATAACCGTTTCATAACCATACTTTTCGAGTCCGCGTGACATATGAATCACGTTGAGGGGTGGGCCGCCGGCACCAAAGCGTGTAACGACGCTCAAGATGCGGAGGGATTCGCCGAT
>PMQB01000056.1 GCA_003169195.1 Bryobacterales bacterium | reverse complement strand
AGAGGATGCCGCTCATCATTGATCCGTCCCATCGCCGTTTTGAAACCGTTCATATCATCGAAGACCGCTTCAATGGAAAATGGGCCGGGCACGCTCACATTCTGACCAGAAGAAGACCAGCCCCATCCATGCATTGGCTCCACACTGAATCTCACCGCTTAATGATACCGACCAAGCGCCGGTGTTCTGGATCGTCGCAAGGTTGAAACCAATCTTTCGTCCAGTCCGATCAGGAAGTACTATCGAAACTCCGCAATGACCTCGATAAGCCCGATGATGTTTTCATTAAACTGGGTCAGCTCTTCTGCGGGAACCCAAAGCTCTGTGTGAATCGCCGCCCCAACTGCCTGGGCCGGGTAACGTGCGGCGAACTCAGCGCGAATCTGAAAACGAGTGACGAATCCCGCGCCATTGTGGCGCAAATTCCAATCCCGAGCAATTTGTGTGGCGTATTCTTCGTTGGTCACGGGATAAAAGATCGGCTGATCGGGCAAGCGAGGCGGAAATTCCCGCCAGCCTGATGCTTCGATTAGGGCTAGTTCCTTTGGTCCTACCGGTCGGTACAGAGTCAACAATTCCATCGTCGTCGTCTCGCTCAACATAGCATCAAGAAATGCATTCAACCGTCGCGCTCGTTTAGGAATCGCCGTTGAAAAGCGTTGCAACGTTTGACGAGCATGCAGTAGACTACCGTGCATGGATAGCTTCATTTGCTACGCGGATGTTTACAACGCTCACAACAAGCTGATTGGCAACATGTATGTGAACCTGGAGTCACCCTATGGGTGGGTTTACGTTGCTGGGCCAATCGATATTCCTAAGCCGGACACGTTCAAGACTGTCGCTAGCAAGCAGGAGGTGTATGACCAGACCAAGGAGTGGGCGCAAACGAACGGCTACATGCTCGGGCCATATGCTTGCCCGACGAATGGCAATCCGTGAAGATTAAAAGCAAACCGGGCGACTTCGGCATTTCCTTTGTAGGAGATGTTCGATGCCAGCAAAGTTATTGCTTCCAAATCGTGTCGATGCGACCGAGTTTAAAAATAGGGAAACGTTTGATGGAAGCATTCAGCCGCAGCCCGGTCATCCGTTGAGGCGATCATTGTTGGCAAGCAAGGCCGTGCCGTCATCCATCCTCCCGCAAATACGGCCACCCGAGCAAGCACGTCTATTAGGAGCGGCATTCCCTAAAGATGCAGAACATTTCGAAGACGTTGTCGTTGTCCTTGTCAACCCCGAGGATGAGATACGAACATTGAATTGCGCGAGACGAGTGAACAGTGATGATCTTGTGGGCGAACAGATTATGCAAATGGACGCATTGATCTCGGAAGGTTATGCGCTGGTTGGCCTGCTCGTGCAACCTCCCTCGGGTCAGATCGACGACTATAAAGACGCTTCGGGCGTTTTGCGGTGGCCAGCGGAAACGTGGGAAAGCAGCCGCTCGGTCGATGAAAGCAAGCGTCTCATCGCGCAAGTGGCCCAGCAACTGGTACCGACAAGTTATCATCTCCGTCATGTGCCAGAGGAAATAGGATCTAATGGTGATCCGAAAAGCAGCGTTGGCAAAACCAGTTGACGGTCTGAAGTTAAACGCAAATCACTATATAAGGCGGCGAGTCAACTGTTGTGGAAGTCTTCTCGGCGCTACGTAGGCGACCTCGGCGGGCGAGTTGCCACGGCACCCTGTCTACTAACGTCTGGACCGAATAACAAGCCCGGCGAAGCCCTTCAACTGTTCGCCGGGCCTTTCATTTCTGTCGGTCAAATCCTTTAACGCAACCGCGATTGAGCACGACGAACGGCTGACCTCGCTTAGTGAGAGTTTTCTAAGGCGTCCGCACTTTCCACCAAAAGTCAGCGCTGCGCTTTCGGGTCACCAAACAGCGAGTACTTCGCCGCTGGATTGCTCTGGAAGAGTACTCCTCCACCAGGATGAGCGCGGGCGTCCAGGAACGTATTGAGCAAATTCAAAGCAGCCTCGTTTGGGTTAAGAAGAAAATTGATCACCAAGAACCTCAATTCCAAGTTTGGGTGCGACAGGCCCTTTTCATTAAAGGCGCTCGGAAGGTGGAGCGATGTCGCCCCGAAGTTGTTGAGCATGCGATTGGCCTGTAGATTCCAACTGATTTGCGAAAGGGCCATGCTCAAGTGGGATGCGGTCATGGAGGTCTCCCATTTACGCTTGAACGCCATCGCAAGCTGTTGGGCCGCGAAAGCGTCTGCTCTCATCTCTTCCTTTTTCGCCGATCCCAGCGAATCAAGAAGTGCTGTGATAGCCGGGTTATCGGGAAGCCCTCCAGGTTGGATGTGTCCCACCTCATGAAGAAGAATAATGGCAAGCGCATCTCCAGGTTCGAGATCCATCGCGGCGGAAGTGTTACCGCCGAAGAGTGGCGCGACTTGGGCTTTCCAATCATGGTTAACAAACACGCAACTGCGGTCCACGATCAATGCAACATCGGCATCGGACACAAAATCCCCGTGTACAAGTGAAACCGGAATCGATTTCTGGCCGGTTACGGGTTTTATAGATTCAGTGGTGAGGCGGAGGCGCACTCCGGGTTCAAGGATGGCGTTGGCCATAGAGACGGCTTGGTCCAGTTGCTCGGGATGCACTGTCCAAGCCTCCAGCCTGTACTGCTCCGGCTGGCACACCGGCGAGGAAGCCTGTCGCCTACAGGCGGTTAATGCTGCCATAGCCATGAGTAAGGAGCGACGGGTCATATAACCGCTAGGATCTGAAACTAGTGCTTCGCAACGGTCTGCCTGAGTTGGTCGAGTACATCCTGCGCAGCCGAAGCGTCGGGCGCTTTGATTAAATCCTTGCGTGCGGTCATGGCGGCAGTCTGAAGGGCAACCGCGTCGTTAAAGAAGCCGTCTGATACGTCCTTGGCTTTGGCTGAAAGGCCGGTGCAAATTGCGGCAGCAGCGGCGATGAGCCCTACACTGCGCGTAAACCGGGCAGACTGACCTTTAACCAGATCGGCCACTCCGTCATTAGTCGGCGCAGAAACGGCCAGCGCCTTCCCGTGATACCCAGCGAGTAGCGTGATGAACGCCGTGAGCAAAAACGCGAGCCAATCGCCGCCTGTGCCAACATAGCGTGCCCACTCGCTATAACGATACCGCTGATCCATCCGCTCGCGAGCACTGGCGAGTTGCTTTTGAATATCGGCGGAGGGCAACTGGGCGTTGCTGTCAAAGGCGTGAGTATCATCCAGAATTTTGGGCGCTTGTCGGCTGGACGTTCCGGCAATGGACATAACGATCCACACCACCAAGATCAATAACAGGGCATATCCAACGATTCTGAAAGCAACAAGGCGGGTTTGCATTGATTTAGATTCGTTCCAGAGCCGTATTGTATCTGACGCATAGGAACTTCAGACGGCGTGGGGAGTGATCTTTCGCACTGGTTTGAACACCATCAGTGACGCCGGGCATTAACTCAAGCGCCAACATACACGAAACCCGACCATTTCAGTGGATGCGAGAACGGGCGGTCCACCCTAGCGGCGAATAACAATTCTTCCGCTGCGTTTGGATCTTCCGGTCGCCAGCTCTCAGCAATAACTCGCAACTCATCCGCCGTCATATCTCGCAGGCATCTCTGCGCAGCCCGAAGCGCCGCTGCCGGTTCTAAACCCTGATTCCAATGAAAGTCATAGAAGCAGCGCCACAACAAGCAAGAAGCCAGATCGTGCACCATGAAAAGGCTTGTGACCACGCCTGCCGCACCGGCCCACAGAAGAGAGCCCGGAATTCCGACGTATTCGTCCGCAGACAACAGATAATCAATCACCCCGGTTTCACACGCGGCCAGTGTCACTAACCTCGTCTCGCTCAAATTCAGATCGCTGATGATCTGTCTAACCTGAAGTTCGTCGCGTGGCATCGCGCCATATCCTCCTAGTTGAAGGGCAGCCGCGAGTGGATCGTTTGACACAGTTGCGTGGCATGCGAAGTGCACGTGAGTGAATGATTGAACATTCTCGACGACGGAAGCAGCAGTCGCTTCCTTGTCTCGCATCAATTTAGCCTTCGTAATGTTCGAGACTTCCCGCGCTTCGACATGAGCAAACGGCAGTGGGCGAAGATGGAGAAAGTCTTTGTACCGCTTCACAGCAACACAGAGAGCCCGCCTTTTGCCCAACTCATCGCTCCGCAATCGGCATTGTCGCAAGAGCCAAGCCGAAGGCGCATGATAGATGACGTAATCATCGAGCAGGTATCGCCTTTCTCCGTCGTCCAGTCTCCACGCAGCGTGAAGGGGAAGAAGTTGCAGTCCGCCCTGCGGCAGCAATAACAGCGTGTGAACAGCCAACTGTTTTGCGTACTGATGAACATGTTCCATCACGCCTTTCCAAAGAGCCTGGAGGAGATCGTCAAGAAAGCTTTCACGGTTTTGAAGTGTCTCATCCAACACGTCAGACCGCCAGACCGAGTACCAATAAAGCCAGTCGTGAAATTGCTCGGTTGAGCCAGGATTGTAAACCGGCTGAGCAGGATGCAGCATTTGGTACAACTCTGGATAGTCAAGCCAAAAGACGTGCTGCTCTTCGACTGTCTTTACTCCCGCAGGAACCATGATTACAGCGACACCGCGAGGCGTTACGATGGGCGCAACGAGAAGCTCCCCCGGCCTGACAAGTTCGAGGATCTCAGTGACCGTCAGACCGCCTGCGAGGGACCGGTACGTATCGGCTCCCCGTCCGCTCGCAGCGATTTCGCCACGGAGATCGCGCCGCGCCCTCTCCAGCCGCTGCTGAACCGGTTCAACATCCTCGGGGCTGCCTTGCGAAAGCAACTCGGATAGCAATTTCTCGTCCCCTCGAATCTCGTCGCGCAGAGCCTGAACGCGTTTCCGCGTAGTGTCGTCGAGGCGGTTGACTGCCAAATCGGAAAGAGATAGGGCCTGCACCATGAGCAGAGCCTTACCACGATCCAATGAGACAATTGATTCGTCTCGTTTGCCGAGCGCCAAGAGAGAATAGGCAAGGTTTGGATAGAGAACCGATATCTCTGCCGCTTCAACGTGTTTTGCTCGGGGGGTGTTCGAAATCCAAAGTAAATCCTCACCGAGTTTGATTGCTTCTTCGAATAGAGGCAAAGCCTTTTCAAACTCGCCTTGTTCAAAGAACGAATTGCCAATGTTCTTTAGGGTCCTTCGCCGTTCAAAGGGGAATGCCGTTGTGTAAACCGCCAGTGTTTTGTTGTAGCACTCGATTCCGGCACCTGCATTGCCACGCATCGAATGCGCACTACCAAGCGTCTGCATGGTGCGCGCCCATTCAAGAGGGTCCCCGCTTTGTGTCCTGACACGCAGGCTTGCTTCTAAATGATCGATGGCGATTTGAAAGCCTTCTTCGCGATCAATAAATCTGGCCCTCTCCATATAGGCTTGTCCCAAAAGTACTTTAGCGGTAGCCCATTCATGCGGTGAGATTTCCTCATCGAGAGTTCTTAACGCGACCGTCAATTGATCGATGGCGAAGTTGAGATCAGCACGGCGTGTCTGTAAATGGCGGAATCGTTCCATCAAATAGACACTCGCGAGATTTGCAATCGTCGTCGCCTCAAGATGCGGCACATCCAGTTGCTTGTAGATATCGACGGCTCGCCCGATGTAACTTAACGCGAGTTCTCGATCTTTTTCCGGGTCACCAAACATCCGGTCCCGGTAAGCAAGCCCGAGGTTCTGCGAGAGGAGCGCCCGCAAATCGTCGTCATCGTTTCCCGCATGTGGTTCGATGGCGGTCAACGCTTGGCGGTAAAAAGCCATGGCCCGTTCGACATTGTCGGATGGTTCGCCGAGAACACGATCCAGGTGGGCGTTTCCAAGGTTATTCAGACACAGAGCGTAGGAGCGGAGTCCAGTTTCAGGAGATCGGACGGAAAGAGACGCCGTTAGGTAATCAATAGCCAGCTCAAGGTTTTCAGCGAAATCTCCACCGAGTCGCTGCCTATACGCTTGTCCGAGAGCGTCTTGAAGAGTCGCCCAATGATCCGGCCACTCAGAGCGATCCGCAACTTTGAGTGCCTCCTTGTATTGGTCGATGGCACACTCGACGTTTTCTACCTTGAGCCCGATTCGTTTCTTTAGATGGCAGGTGCCGAGATTGAGCTTAGTTCGCGACCAATTGCGGGGAGAGTCCACTGGCGTCCAAATGGTGATCGCGTCATTGAATGCAGCAATGGCATGTTCGATATCGGAAGGGCGACCGGCAATGTATTCCTCCAGAATTTGAATTCCAAGTAGGAATCTTGAACTGGCCCATTGATGTTGCTGTTTGCTGATCAAGCAGTGGCTTTGGACAAACTCTCGCCCCACATCTCGCACAGGACGTGAAGCGCGTTATCGACAAACAGACGCACCACCAGAGGCGCGACGACGGCTGCCANNGCGGGAGCTATGCCGAAATGGAAGACCAAGACGCCAGCTACGGCGGCGGCGAAGGTCGATTTGCTTGTCAGGGAGCTTTGAAGATCTTTGCGGACTTCTGCGTTGGCAAGATCGCTCCCGCACACGAGATCATGCAAATCGCGACTAAAACGTGCGAAAAAGCGCCGCCCAAACTCCGTGAGCTGAGCGACCGGAAGATTGACAACAGCGCGATATTGGCTGGCAGCATCGAAACTTCCAGCAGTTCTGGGTTGTTCCGCGATTGAAAGGCGGCGCAGTTCTAACTCAGCGAAAAGTTCATCGGGGGAAGCCTCTAAAAGATATTCTACGGCGGGCAGGGCAGTTTTGTCGAGTGAGGACATTTGGGGCGCTCTTAGAGTAAGAGTTTATCAGTTGTCTTCTTCATCCGCTGTGAGACGATATGCCGGTCACTAGCCACAGAACACGAAAGCCGATTTGTGTATTTCCGGCTCGTATCCCTGACGAAGGCACCGGACCAATGGTTCCGGCGTCAGTACTGTGACCGTCCGATCAGTTGGCCAATTCTGCCTCCTCGAATAGCCCCCTGGCGACCACAGAAGTAACGCGTCCTTCCAGACAAGATAGCTGGAACCGCCAATTTGGACGAAACAACCATCCGGTAAAGTATCTACTGCGCTTGATACACGACCTTCTGTTTCTTGCTGTCAATTCTGGAGGCATGTAGTTCTCTATCGATTTCAGCCACCAGAAAAGTGGTTCTTCCAGTCGAATCCTTCGAGTGAGCCCAAGCTTCCTTAAAAGCATCGAACCGGTCGCGGCGACATTCAGCACACGGCCTGTGTCCTGCGGCGAGCGCCACAGCCTCATCAAGGAAAAACAATTCGGTGTAGCGATTCGGCGACATTACCGTGCGCCGCCGACCTTTGAATTCCACGAGACACGTTATCCACCGGCGACCGGCGTACTGGCGTACAATTTCTCGATTGTCGTTGTGTAGCACGCCGCCCCGGTTGCCGATGAACGTCCCCCGCGCGGGACAAGCGACAATCGCGCCACGTGGATCGACGCGAGTTTGCAGTGCCATTTGCGCGAGTAGTTCAATCCTTCTGAAGCATCACTTCAGTCGATTTGATGATGACCTTCACCTTGTCACCCTTTTTAAGGTTGAGCTGTTCGGCGCTCTTCCGTGTAATTACGCTCTCTACTTGATTCTTTCCAACGCGGACTGTGACATGGGCCATGATGTCGCCCAGGATTACTTCTGAGACTTTTCCTTCGATCTGGTTTCTTGCTGATATAGGCATGCTTCAAGCTTGGCACGGAGGAGCGGACTGGATAACCGAGCAATTCAGCAATGAGCGTTTGATTGCTAATTAGACGGGTTGTACTTTCTTAGCCATCCCGCCAACTCGTCAAAGACATTTAACCGCTGCTCCCACAACACTGGGAAATGCGGCGAACCGGGATAGTCACGAGCCGGACGGTCTTTCCACGCGCCCTCAAGATCTGGAAGAATTCGGTCCCCTGAAACGTCGGCACCCGCTGATCTGCTTCGCCATGCAGGATCAACAGTGGTGTGGTTACATTTTTCGCGTACGCGACGGCGGAGAACTTCCTAAATGCTTCAGGATCTTCGTCCGTCCAACGGGCATCGTAATCAAACTGGTCCACGTCACTCGTCCATAAAAACGGCTCCCAATCCGTGATCCCCGCCCCCTCAATGGTAGCCTTGTACCGATTCGTTTGGGTAACCGTCCAGGAAGTCATGAACCCACCGGCGCTCCATCCAAAGATGGCCAGCCGGTTCGGATCTGCCCAGCCTTGCGCAATTGCATAGTCTGTGGCGCTGTCCACATCTCGATAAGCTCGGTCGCCAAAATGTTGATAGATTGCAGCTAGGAACTCGGCACCATAGCCTGTCGATCCTCGATACTCAGGCTGGATCACAACGTATCCCAATCCTGCAATTGCTCGCGCGAGGGGGTCCATTCTCAGCTCATCGTTTGACTCCGGGCCGCCATGCGGCAGCACCAGGAACGGATACTTTTGGCCCTCGACGTATCCGGCGGGAAAGGTGGCGATGCCTTCGAGCGCGGTGCCTTGTTTGCTGCTCCAATGCACGGCGCGAACGGGACCGAGGTCCACTTTGGCCAACTGCTCATCGCCTTCGTGCGTGATCTTGCGTAGCTCCTGACTATCTGGGACAGCGACATTCGAGGCATGCCGCGGATCTGCGACCGTGAACGCGATCTGGCCGCCGGCCCGCTCGTATTCGCTCATGGCTGGCAAGCCATCGACGACGCCCTCGGGCCATCGATAAAGGGGAGTCAGCGCGCCGTCGCGAAATTCCTCCACATCGCTTTGCACGCCGTGCCCGACTGAGACCCAAACACGGCCTTGCGGATCGCCCGCCAGCGCGACAGCCGTGGCTTGCAGGTGTGGAGTCCGGTCTTCGGCGACGCCGCCGGCCGAGGGGACTGACCACACGTGTTCCGGAGTTAATACGTCAGACTTCGTGGAAAGAAACGCGATCTGCTTGCCGCCTTCCGCCCAGGCAAGGCCAGCGGCCGAGTTGGGAATGTCCGTGACGTGCCGCGTGTCCGTCGCGCTGCATACATCGATGGCGGCGCTCTCCCGGTGATTCCCGATATGCGGAAGGTGCGACATGACCGCCAAGGAACCCGCGTCCGAGCTCCACGCGATTTGCCCGATGAATTTCAAGCCGGCACACCACCAGCTTCCGCCAGTGCCATCCGTATTGACTACGTAGAGGCTGGATTCGTCCGGCTCGGCAACGTGGCGCATGTCGGCCAGCGCGTCAGGCGGGCCGGGGTCGGCAATGATGGCGAAGCGTGTGCCCTGCGGCGACGGCGCTGCGGACTGGATGCCGCGAGGCAGCAGTACCAGGGTGGAAGGGACAGGCGCGGCTTTGCCGTCTTTGATGGGGAAGATGGCGAACTGGTTGAGGTTTTTTACGGGCCAGCCGCCGTAGAGGGCATGTCCGTCGCGGGTGAAGCCAAGGGGCGTGAAGTCGTCTTTCAGGTCGAGCTTGGTGGCGTGTGAGCCGTCGGGGGCGATGGTCCACCACTCGTGGTGGGTGGGGCCTTTTTCCGCGCCGAAGGTGACGGTGTAGAGGATGGTTCCGTCAGGCGAGACGGCGGCGGCGTTGGTGCTGCGGAGGGTGGCCCAGTCTTTGGCGGTGAAGGCATGCTTTGCTGTTGCAGGCGGGGTTGCGGGAGCGGGCTGGGGAAAGGCCGGAGTTGCGATGGAGAGGATGGCGGCCAGGCAGCCGAGGGTTGCTGAATTCCGAAGCATGCTGTCTCCCGTTTGGGTCTTGTAAGTGCTAAGGGCAAGGTTCATTCTACTTTGTCGTGGGGAGCTACTGTTTCAGATCAAAAGAACGGGCTTAGAGGAGAAGAGCTTTGGACTGCAAGAGCTCGATGCATCGCTTCAAGGCCTGGTCGGAAGTCAGAATGGTCCATTGCTTCCTGGCAGCAGCAGCACAGATCAAGATATCTGTTGCCCCGCACTCGATGCCATGGCTCCGGCAGAGGTTGAAGAACCGGGCGGCTTCCTCGTAATGGTGCGTTGTAAGGGGCTCGTCCGGGAAGGTTGCGAGCGCAGCGCTCAGTTTGTCGAATTGCGCCAGGTTCTTAATACCAGAAAGGACTTCCTGGCGGATTGGCCCGATGATCGCTACCTGGCCGTCCCTGATCGCTTCAGTGATCGCTGTGAGCATGAGTTGCTCTTCTTTGCGTAGAACAGCACCACTCTTGCGCCTCAGCAGGAGCGACCAGGCGCAAGAATCCGCAAGGATCTTCACGGCTCGAGTTCGATCCGATCAAGTTGGCGTATTTTCCTGTAATCGTACGAGGGATCGTAGTCGATCGTGCCGGCCAGTTCCAGAATCTCGAGTTGCTTCCGGCGACGGATGTATTCGTCGAGGGCAGCGGTCACGGCTTCCCTTTTGGTTTTGTGATTGCCGACGCGGCGGGCTTCGTCGATGAGCTGGTCGATTGCGCGATTGGTTTTCGGGTTCGNNTCGTCAAGGGCGAGGGTGGTTGGCATGGGGACGCCTCCGATATGTGTAGAGTATCACACACTTGGATGTGTGGCGATTTTTGAGCCGTTTACGTGTCAGTCGGAGTTTCATCCCATCGATTGCCGGGCGCATATCCACAGAGCCAGTTGAAGGCTTTGTGACGTTCTTGAGATGTTGAAGTTACGTGTGCGAATTCCTCGACGGTCATTTCGCGAAATGGCTTTCCGAAGGTGGGAAAGTCGTTCCCGATTGTGGTTTCGAAGGCATGGGACTCCGCCGCCTTGGTCGCGGAAAGCTCGATCACTTCATCCATAGACATACCGTTCTCCAGTTCGGATGGGATCTTTCTGGATTCGAGAAGCGTCCGCGTACGGCAGCGCCAGTGCCACAATTCAGCCAGATCTCGCTTGATGTCGATTTCGTTCGCAGGTCGAAGGCTCGCTGTCTTCAAATGCTCTTGAATGCTTTTGTTGGACATGGCTTTAATGGGCTCGTGACTCGTCTCTTCGTCGTAGGCGGGTGTTTCCGGGAAGTGGCCCAAGGCCCATAGCAGGCATCCGATCGACTCGGCCAGCCAGCTTGCGTTAACGATCTGCTCGGTAGTAACTTTCACGACGCCAGTATTCATGAACGCTTGCTCTTCGTTGCTCATTTCCGCCCAAAGGCCTGTCCTTTGGAGCCAACCGACTCGGGGTGCGTTCTGAAGCTCGGCGTTCGCAAAGAACTCCCTCCGCTCATCCTCGGTCCATCTCGTCATCCATTCGGCGAGGGCGTCTGGCGGTGGCGTTGCGGCACCCTTTACAAAAATCTCCCTGAGGATAAGGGCTCTTTTGGTAACTGTTTGCGCATTGGGTCGGTGCGGACGCTTTGAGAAGAAAGAGAGCATGACGGATCAGTGTACAGATATTCATATGCGGAGACTTACGGGGTTGCGGAGTGAGAGACGCTGGCGTGCAAGGGCTATTCTCCTACGCTCCCTCATGCTGGGAAAGAAGGTGAGAGCGAGGGGTGAGCGGATGGGCCCCTGCGGGCCGGCCGACGCTCGTGGGAGGCTCACAAGAGCGTACTGCTTCCCGCCCTCGCGACAGAAAAAAGTCGCAAGAACGGGGCACGGGGCTTCATTCCCCGATCCCACTCATCACGATGAAGCCGTGATGAATGGGGCACAGTATCTCGGTGAACTTTGATTAGCCGGCGATGAATTTGGCACCCCAGATCAGCAATGCTGCGCCGAGGAGGATGCGGTAGAGGGCGAAGAGGGCGAATCCGTGTTTGCGGACCCACTGGAGGAACCATTCGACGACGCCGAGGGCCACGATGAAGGAGACGACGAGGCCGATGAGGAGGACGATCCAGCGTTCGCCGTTCATGACGACGTGGGCGGCGGTTCCTGCGGCGACGGAGGCTTTGCTGGGATGAATCTCCTTGAGCAGGTCCCAGCAGGTGGCGGCGAACATGGTGGGAATTGAGAGCAGAAAGCTGAAGGCCAGGGCGGTGGGGCGGTCGAGCGAGGCGACCTGGCCGGCGGCGATGGTGGACATGGAGCGGGAGGTTCCGGGGAAGACGGCGGAGAGCGTTTGGCAGAGGCCGATCCAGATGGCCTGGAGGAGGGTCATTTGCTCAATGTCGGTTGTGTCGGGATCGCGGCGGTCGGCCCAGGCGTCAATCACCCACATGACGATGCCGCCAACGAGCAAAGCGATGGCCATGGCCGTGATGCTGCCGAGGTTCTTCTCGCTCCATTTATGCAGCAGCAGGGCGGGCGCGGAAGTGAACGCGAAGGCGATGAGGGTGAGCGAGATGGGGTGATTGAGGAGGCTTCGGTCGCCTTTTTCGCCGCCGGGAAAGGTGCGGATGAACTCGACAATGCGCCCGAGGAAAAGCAGGGTCAGGGCGAGGATTGCGCCGAGCTGGATGACAATGGTGTACATCTGCCAGTAGGCAGCTTCCGCCAGGCAATCCGCGCCATTCGCGGGGCAAGAGGCTTCGCCCAGGGGAATGTGCATGAGGGCTTCCGCAATGCGGAGATGCGCGGTGGAACTGACGGGAAGAAACTCGGTCAGGCCCTCCACAATACCAAGAAGAACGGACTGCAAATAAGGATTCAAAGAGCCTCCGNNTATTCGCGGTCGATGCCATAGACGGGAACACCCTGATCCAATTTGAACACAATCGCGGCGGCCCGTGCGGTGAAGTCGGACTGCGGAAACTTGTCGGTGAGGTGCTTCAAGAGGTCTTTGGCGTGATTGTGGGCTTCGTCGGCTTTCTTGTCGCTGCCGTCGGCGGCAAACATGTCATTTAGGACGGCGAGGCGATAGACGGCCAGGTACAAGGCCTGCGCGGTGCGGGGGCCGTCAGGAAACTCGGTTGCATATTTCTCGTAGAGGGCGGCCTCGCGGATGGGGCACTTGGGCTGCCCCTGCCAGTCGCCGCAGATCTTGTTGTCCAGGAGCTCGAAGGCGGCGAGGTCGGCTTCGCGGGTGTGGGGATAGAACTTGAGGATCTTCTTGAGCTCGTCTTCGTCCAACTGCTGGCGCATGTCCGGGTCGCGCTCTTTGGCGGAGGGACGGGTTGAGACGTCGGCCTTCTCAATTTGCCATTGGATGTCGGCGGCGCGCCACGCGGCGGTGGAAACCAGCGGGGACTTGGGGAACATTTCCGTCAGGCGTCGATAGAGCAGGCGGGCGCTTTGCGCGGCGTTGGCTGGGCCGCGCGGATCAGAGGCCAGCGCCTCCTGGTTTGCAGCTTCGCCGAGCAGAACCTGGTCGCCGCTGGGGGTGGTTTCAATGACGATGCCCTTGGATTCCATCCAGCCCGAGACGGGGGGCGGAATGTCATGGGCGTCGAACATGGGTGCGTCTTTGGTTTGCATCTCTTCCATGTCGGTGTTGGCGTAGACGCGGAGCCAAGGGCCGTTCTTCTCGGCGACGACCATTTCGCGCCCGATCTGGATGCGGTCGACTTTCTGGGAACTGGTGTCGGGGGCGACGTAGAGGACGGTGATGCGGAGGGGGGTGGCGCGCGGGCCGGCCATGGGCTTTTCGTGCTGCTGGGGCTTTTTTTGCGCGAGAGCGGGGACTGTGGCGCAGAGGGTCAACAATACGACGGTCAAGATGCGTGTACGCATATTAATCAACATCATATTGGATGGACGAGGAAGTGGCCTGGCCGTAACGGTTTCACTGAGATTCTGCTTGCTCGAGCTTACTTCTGGGGAGCCGGTGAGATACTGTCGCGTAGCTGGCGATCTTTTGCGTCGGGAGAATTTGGTTGGGTCCGTCACTCGCAAAGCTCATTGAGATCGGTTCGTCGCAGATTGCTCCTCTGGAGGAGGAGGCTGTCCGGTCTGCGGCTGAGTTATTGAAAGGCTCCCCAGGTCTTGCTGAACTTTATGCAGCGAAGAACGGATTCTATGCCTTCGAATCCAGTCTCCATGTGTTTCCTTGCTGCATCGGGAACGCTGTGGTGGATTTGATCACCTGGAATGCAGAGGGGTTGTGGAGGTCTGAATATACAAACATGGCGGGTGGACTGATCTTCTTTGGCGAGGATGTATTCGGTGATCAGTTTTGCTTCAAGGATGGGCGTGTCCATGTGTTTCATAGCGAGACTGGCGAGGTCGAGTTCATGGCAGAAGATCTGGAGGCCTGGGCTCAGATCCTCCTTGATGATTATCCATTTTGGACCGGCTACCCATTGGCGCATGACTGGCAGGCTCTGCATGGTCCGCTGAAAACGGGGTGCAGGCTAAGTCCGAAAATCCCGTTTGTGATGGGTGGGGATTACAAGGCGGATTTTCTTTCCTCGATCGATGCAGTCATGGCAATGAGGTTTCGGGCTTCCATTTGCTTGCAGATTCGAAGTCTCCCAGACGGTTCAAAGGTGCGATTAATTGTGAAATGACGTCGCAGCGCTCTGAAACGCTGTGCAAAACAGCGCCCGCAGATCCTTCGACTCCCTGCGCTCCCTCAGGATCACAGACCTCCTTAAATTGATCCAGATGACGGTCTCAACCTTCGGTGAGGATTTGGGCTAGTTGGGCGGGGTCGACGTTGCCGCCGCTGACTACGGCTACCGCGGTTTTGTAGGCGGGCAGCTTGTCAGCGTGGAAGAGGAGGGCCGCTGTGGCTACGGCTCCGCTGGGCTCGGGGACGAGATGGGTGGCGGCGACGATGGCGCGCATGGCGGCGCGGATTTCAGATTCGGTGACGGTGATGATGCCGTCGACGTAGGCCTGGATGTGGGCGAAGTT